>DASSZA010000145.1:0-6449 GCA_035703005.1 Candidatus Limnocylindrales bacterium
AGGATGATTAGGGGCTCCGAGCGACCGAGCGACCGAGCGACCGAGCGACCGAGCGACCGGCGAAGCCGCCGCCGGGTGAGGCGCCAAGACTCCTCACCGTCATGCCCAGGCGCCCTTCCTGGTAATGCGGGCGCGTTTCGATAGCTCTGCGGCCGCCCGCCGCGCACGTTCGAGCACCGCCTCTTCGTCGATGGTGGTGAGGCGACCATCGAGCATCAGGACCTGCCCGTCGACGAGGACTGTGCGACATTCGCTACCCGACATCGAGTAGACGAGCGCCGAGACCGGTTCGTGGACTGGTGCGGCGAACGCGCCGTTGAGCGACCCGCGCAACCTTGCCGTCACCGCGATCGTCATGGCCGCCGTGGTCACGTTCCTGTGGGGGCCAAGGACCTTGGCTAGCTTCTGGTATCGGCGGGGCCAAGCGGTGGTGACCGCCCCAGTCGGAGGCTCACAGCCATGACACCTTCGTCCTTGACCTCCGGCAGTTCGACGCCCGACACGTCGGTGTCGCTCGAGATCGCCGCGATCGCGGGCCCGACGATGCTCGCGATCGGCGCATCCGAGGCGCTCACCTACGACATCTGGGCCTTCAACATCGCCCCCTTGATCTCGCTCAACGGCGCCCTCTTGTTCGTCGTCGGACTCACGATCGTCCGTGCCCACAACCGCTGGACCCCTGGCTGGCCGATCTTGGTGACACTGACCGGGTGGGTCGGCATCCTTGGCGGCCTCTTCCGGATGTTTGCACCGGAGGTCCAACAAGCGGCCGAGAACGCATCCACGACGATCGGCACCGCGATATTGGTTGCTGCCGTCGGTGCTGTGCTGACGTTCGAGGCGTACCGGCCGAGGACTCCGGAATGACCAGGTCGATCCAGATCGCGGGCTTCCTCGGCCCGACGATCATCGTTCTCGCGATCTCGGAGGCGAAGAACGTGCAGATCTGGGATGCCGGGATGGCGTCACTCACCTATCTCGCGGGCCTGATCTGGTTCCTCGGTGGCCTCGCCATCGTTCGCCTTCACAACCGCTGGAGCACCGATTGGCCGGTGGCGATCACCCTCGTGGGCTGGTTCCTCCTCGTCGGCGGTCTGTTTCGCCTCCTGTTCCCTGATGCCCAGCAGGGGAACCAGAACACGCCGGCGGTCGGGATCTATGCGGTCGACGCCGTGCTCTTGCTCGTCGGTGCGCTCATGACGTTCAAGGCCTATCGGAGAGGCGTCCTGGAGGCCGCCGCTTCAATGCCGAGAGAGCGGTGACTATTTGGCCAGGCGGCCGCCCTTCGACGCCGCACGGTCAAGGCCCACACGATGGGGTAAGGCGTCGCGATGACCCCCGAGCGATCCAGATCCTCGCGACCGAGGACTGGAGTCTGTCACTTCGCGATTGGAGCCTCATTGGCCCGGATCGTCGGGTCGATCGGCTCTTCCGCGTTCAAATCGGCGATCAGAGACTGGTTCCCGACGTGACCGCACGGAACCATCGTTCGTTCCAGCCAACGCCGGTGTCGGCGCGAGTGCGCATCTTCGTCCGGCGGACGCCCGAGGTCGTCTTCGACTTCTTCGCCGACCTCCGAAATGAGCCGCAGTACAACAGCCAGGTGTCGGCCATCCGAAAGACCTCAGGCGGTCCCATCGGCCGGAACACGAGTTTCGAGGGATCGCATCGCGGGTTCGGACGCGTCTCCTGGCGACTCGCTGAGTACGACAGGCCAAGGCACCTCGTCATCGAAGGATGTGTCGGGACGGGCGAGTATCGCTGGACGAGCGACTTCGAACCCGCAGAAGGCGGGACGTGGATGGCCGGCCGGATGGAATGGTTGCCCCCTCCGCGATGGCGGCCGTTCCGGCGACTGCTTGGGGTCGTCCTGCAGATCAACGCTCGCCGATCGTTCCGGCGGATGGCCTGGGTGCTCGAGGGCCAGCCGCGGGGCGAGAGCAGATGATCGGGAAGGCCGTGGCAGGCACGCACGACTTGGCGGCGCGCCTGCCGAATCGGGGTGCGCCTTCGTCCAACGTGGGGCTGCCATACGGTCGCTTCACGACCCGATTTCTCGGTCGTCTGCATCGAGCCTTCAACGCGCGATCCGTTGCCACGAGGTTCCGGCGACGCCGCTCCACGGCGGTGTCCGATAGGTGCCGTTGACCGGGTCCAGCAACACTGCGCCGACCGGGGCACCGGACTCCGCCGTTGGTGTTCCGAGGATCGACGAGTCGTCGGGAGCCCACTCCCACGCCGCCGTGGGGTCGGTCCCGAGGCCTCCCGGGTACGCGACCTCAACGCCTTGCGCACTACCGTCGACGGGGAGCGCGACAGCCTGAGAGTCTGCCTGGCCGTCTACCTCCGGCCCTCTGATGACGAGCACCTTGCTGCCGTCGTTCGACCAGCTCTCGGGCGCCTGCCAGTCACCGGCCGGGTTCGGCAGCATGCGAGCGTCCTTTCCGTCGGCTGTGATGATGTACGTCTGGACGGTGTTCCCGATCTCGAGCCCGAGCGGTCGACCCGTCACGCAGTCGTTGTCGCACCATTCGCCGTAGACAAGATGCGACCCATCGGGCGACCAGAGCGGGTGGCCCCGGTTGATCCCCTGCGATCTCTGGTCATTCACGATCGTGCGCACGTCACCGCCGCGCGAGCTCACCAGATGGATCCCCCCGTTGCCGCCGTTCGGGTCGCCGTTATCGCTGTCCATGAAAGAGATCTCGGCGCCGTCTGGCGGCCGCCATGCGGCATTCGTGGCGGGCATGCCGACATCGAGTTGGTGCATCCCGCTTCCGTCCGTCGCCGCGATGAAGAGGCTCGGGACGCGCTTCGAATCAGCGGAGATCAGGAGCTGCCGGCCGTCGGGCGAGAACTCATAGCCGGTGATGGCTGCCAGCGGGTCGGGCGTGACCCGGGTCAGGCCGGATCCGTCAGGTCGCGCGACATAGACGTCGCCAGGGCCCGAACCGGATGCTGCCATCCGGTCGAACGCGATCATGGTCCCATCGCGGGACCATCTCGGATCCACGTCCGTGTCCGGACCGCTGACGATCGCGGTCGAGTCCGCCGACGCTGGATCTGCGGCGAAGATGTCCCCGCCCTTGGCGTAGACCACGAGCCCGTTGCGTGCCGGGCCGAACGGCGAAGGTAGTGGATGTCGCGAGCCGGCAACCCACACGAGACTCGCGGCGATAAGCAACAGGAGCAACGCCAGGACCGCGATCGGACGCCACGGCACCTGCCGGGCGAGCGCGGGCTGACGGGCGACGTCAACCATCGGAAGCCACCTTTCGGGAAGCGTCCAGGCCGGCCGCTGGCGCGTGCGAGCGGACAGCCCGACGAGATCGTCGAAGTAGTCGGGCGTCCTCGGCTGCGAGATCTCTTCGAGGATCTCCGGTAGACGCCGATCAAGGCGGCTGCTCGGCATCATGCCAGCTGCCCCCCCGGGACCGACGATGTCACGGAGACCTCCTCCGTCTCGACTGCGATGCGCATCACCTGGATCGATCGATGCAGTCGTGACTTGGCCGTTCCCAAGGGGATCCCGAGCGCTCTCGCGACCTCCGGGAGCGGCATGCCGAGGAAGTAATGCATCACGACGACCGCGCGCCACTCCGGGTCGAGGTGCCGGAGCGCCTCGTCCACCTGGTCACGGTCGGCGATCGTCGACGTGAAATCTCCGCCGGTGGCGACGTCAATGGGCGTCAGGTCGACCTCGATCGCCCGGTGACGCCTCCGGCGCATGATGTCTATGCAAGCGTGGACGATCAGCCGGCGAAGCCAGGCATCGAATCGGTCCGGATCCCGTAGCGCCGGCAGCGTTCGCCAAGCGCGGATGTATCCATCCTGGACCCCGTCGCGCGCGAGCTCCGGGTCCCGGAGGATCAGCCGGGCCGCCGCGTCCAGCCGCGCGACGGCGTCGCCGGCAAGCGTCGCGAAGGCGTCATGATCGCCCCGCTTGGCTCGCTCGACGAGGTCCCGCTGGTCCACGACAACCCCAGGTCTCGGCGCGGCCGTCCGGTCGCGCTCAGATGGTATGCCGTCGTCTGAAGGTGAAAGGTTCCCGGGTCATGCCTGCGACTCAGAACCGGTAGCGGTTCCACGTACGGAGCTCGACCTCGTCCGCGATCGAGGACGCGAGCCGCATCGCGAAGCGATCGACCAACCGGGCAAAGAACGGCCGGCGCAGACGGACGGGGGCCGCCCGCGCGGGCACGCCCGCCATGTCCGCCGCTATCTCGACTGCGCGCTCGATATCACCGATCTCGTCGACGAGCCCGAGCTCGACGGCGTGCTTCGCGAGCCACACCTCGCCGGTGGCAACCTCGATCACGCGTTCGCGCGGCATGTTGCGTCCCTCGGCCACGCGGTCGACGAACGCCTCGTAGAAGCCGTCGACGAGGGCCTGCTCCTTGGCGCGTTCCTCCTCGGTGAACTCGCGCCACGGCGAGCCCATCCCCTTGAGGCGTCCCGCCCTGGTCTCAGCGACCGTGACCCCGATCCGATCCAGCAACGCCGGCAGGTGCGGCGAGACCGAGATCACGCCGATCGATCCCACGACCGCGGTCGGGTTCGCGACGATCCGCCGAGCCCCGAGCGCCGCGAGGTACGAGCCCGAGGCGCCGACGCCACGGATCGCGGCGACGACCGGCTTGGCCTCGGCGAGCCGATGGATGGCGAGGAACAGGTCGTCGGACGCCGTTGCGGAGCCGCCCGGCGAGTCGATGTCGAGGACGACCGCCGGCACCTTCGAGGACTCGCGGATGTGGCGCAACAGCTCGACGAACTCCGCGCTCCGGCCGCCGCCCGTGATCGGGCCGTGGATCCGGACGATCGCGATCTGCCTCGCCGGGAACGGCCGTGGTGGCCAGGCAAAAAGCCGGCGGAGCGCCGACGCGGGCTGGACGGGAGCGGACATGACGGCGACCTCTGGGACAGGGGGTCGCCATCCTACGCGAGGAGGCCTGATACCGCGTCCCGCGGACCTCCCAGGGCGGCGTACTCCACGGCGGTCGACGAGCGCCACGGGTCACGGGGCATACTTCGAGGGCGACTCAGCAAGCGGAGGAGGCAGCTGTGGCGATCCGCATCCGGAAGTGGGCGACATTCCGCGAAGAGATCCTGTTCGACGGTGAGCGCGAGCTCGAGCAGCCGCTCCGTCGGGCCGCGGTCGCCGTCGTCTGTACGAACCCGTACGCCGGCACATGGTCCGACGATCTCGCAGAGCTGATCGACTTCGGGGAGCGGATGGGCGACGAGCTGACCCGGCGCTGCCAGGAGGCGCTCGGTGCGCCCGTCGAGGCGTACGGCAAGGGCGGCATCGTCGGGGAGCACGGTGAGCTCGAGCACGTCGCTGCCGTCCTGCACCCCAAGTTCGGCGCGCCGACGCGCTCCCTGACCGGCGGTGTCTCCATCCTGCCGTCGGTCAAGAAGCGCGCCGCCATGGGTGCCTCGCTCGACATCCCGGTCCACCACATCAAGGCCATGCTGGTCCGGTCGCACTTCGACGCCGTCACCATCTCCGTGCCTGACGCACCGGGTGCCGACGAGCTGCTCCTGGCGCTCGCCGTGACGAGTGCCGGTCGACCGCATGCACGGATCGGCGGCCTGGCCGCGGCCGACGCGGTCGGCGAGGACGGGTTGCGCTAGGCGACCGCGATGCGCACGGTCATCTCGGGCATCGGCCAGATCGTCGCCGGCGACCTCGCGGCCCCGCTCATCGAGGGTGACGCGGTCTCGATCGTCGACGGCCGGATCGAGCAAGTCGGGAGCGGCGTCGACACCGGCAGCGCGGATACGATCATCGATGCCAAGGGCTCGACCGTCCTCCCCGGTCTCATCGACTCGCACGTGCATCCGACCCTCGGCGACTTCACGCCGCGCCAGCGGACGATCGACTTCATCGAGTCGGGGCTCCACGGTGGTGTGACCACAGCCATCTCGGCCGGCGAGCCCCATGTGCCCGGACGGCCGAAGGACGTCGTCGGCCTCAAGGCGCTCGCGATCGCCGTTGCCAAGGCGTACGCCGGCTTCCGCCCGGGCGGCGTCAAGGTCCGCGCGGGCGCACCGATCCTCGAGCAGGGGTTGGTCGAAGCCGATTTCGCCGAGATGGCCGCGGGCGGCGTCAAGCTGATCGGCGAGATCGGGCTCGGCTCCGTGAGGACCGGCGCTGATGCGGCACCGATGATCGCCTGGGCACGTGCGCACGGGATGGTCTCGACGTTCCATACCGGTGGCCCGTCCATTCCCGGCTCGAACGCGATCGGCGCAGATGCGGTCCTCGAAGCGAAGCCGGACATCGCGGGTCACATCAACGGCGGTACGACGTCGCTGTCCGAGTCCGACATCGACGCGCTCGTGGACGGCGACGGCGGGATCGCCCTCGAGCTCGTGCACTGCGGCAATGGGCGCACGGCGTTGTACGCGCTCGCCCGTGCTCGTGAGGCGGGCGCGCTCGGGCGCGT
>DASSZA010000237.1:0-20371 GCA_035703005.1 Candidatus Limnocylindrales bacterium
GAGCGACATCGCGACCGACATCGTCGTCAACGCCGGCGGGATGTTCGCTCCGGAGATCGGCCGGATGGTCGGCGTGACCGTGCCGATCATCCCGATGGCGCACCAGTACCTGTTCACGGAGCCGATCGAGGGCGTGGAGCCCGGCGCTGGCGCGCCGCTTCCACAGCTGCGTGACCCCGACAACCTCGTCTATTTCCGCGAGGAGGTCGGCGGACTGTGTATGGGCGGCTACGAACGGGACCCCGACCCATGGGGGCTCGACGGCATCCCGGCCGACTTCAACGGCAAGCTCCTCGGTCCGGATCTGCCGCGCTTCGAGCCGATCATGGAAGGCGCAATCCGACGCGTGCCCGCGATGGCCGAAGCGCGCGTCAGCCGGATCATCAACGGGCCCGAGGCGTTCACACCGGACAACGAATTCATCCTCGGTGAGTCGGACATCCGCGGCTTCTGGCTGGCGGCCGGGTTCTGCGCGCATGGGATCGCCGGCGCGGGCGGGATCGGCCGCCAGATGGCCAGCTGGATCGTCGATGGCGAGCCGGAGCTCGACCTCTGGAAGATGGACATCCGGCGATTCGGGGCTGCCTACCGGTCGCGCGCCTACACGCTTGCGCGCTCGATCGAGAACTACGCGACGTACTACGACATCCACTACCCGAACGAGGAGCGTCAGGCCGGTCGCCCGCTGCGAACGTCGCCGACGTACGACGACCTGACGGCACTCGGCGCCGTCTTCGGTGAGAAGTCTGGCTGGGAGCGTCCGAACTGGTTCGAGCCCAACGCGGACGACCCACGGTTCGGCGGGCGGGAGCGGCTCGAAAAGCTGCGGCCGCGCGGTTGGGCGGGCCAGCACTGGTCGCCCGCCATCGCCGCCGAGGCGTTGGCGACACGCCAGACCGCGGCACTGTTCGACGAGACCTCCTTTGCCAAGATCGAGGTCGCCGGCCTGGGCGCGTGCGACTTCCTCCAGCGGGTCGCCGGGAACGACATCGACCGGCCCATCGGATCCGTCGTGTACACGCAGCTCCTCGATCGACGCGGTGGGATCCAGGCCGATCTCACGGTCACCCGGCTGGCGACGGACCGATTCATGCTCGTCACCGGCACCGCGTACGGGAACCACGACCTGGGCTGGCTCCGCTCGAACCAGCCGCCGGACGGATCGGTCGACATCCGGGACGTCACATCGTCGCGCGTCTGCATCGGACTCTGGGGCCCGCGCGCCCGGGAAATCATCGCGCCCCTCAGCCGCGACGACCTGTCCGACGCGGCGTTCCCGTTCCTGACCGCCCGCGAGATCAGCATCGGGAGCGTCCCGTTGCTCGCGCTGCGAGTCACGTACGTCGGTGAGCTCGGCTGGGAGCTGTACGCGCCGATGGAATACGGGCGCGCCCTGTGGAGGACGCTCTGGGAGGCGGGCCGGCCACATGGGATGGTCGCGGCCGGGTACCGCGCCATCGACGCGCTCCGACTCGAGAAGGGCTACCGCGTGTGGTCGAGTGACATCACCCCCGACGAGGATCCGTACGAGGCCGGTCTCGGTTTCGCCGTCGCGCTCGACAAGAGCGAACCATCGATTGCGCACGACGCGCTGGTCGCGGCCAAGGCGGCCGGTCCGTCGAAGCGGCTTCGTTGTCTCGTCCTCGACGACGCCCTCGACGTGTGTCTGAGCAACGAGCCCGTCAGGGTCGACGGGGAGATCGTCGGGCGAGTCACCAGCGGCGGCCAGGGCTTCGCCGTCGAGAAGTCGATCGCGTACGCCTACCTGCCGCCCGAAGCGGGGATCGGCACGCGCGGCGAGGTCGAGGTGTTCGGACGGTGGGTCGGCTTCGAGGTCACGCGCGAGCCGCTCTACGACCCCGGCAACGAACGGGTCCGATCGTGAACGTGGCGGGCTAGCGTCGGGGGCGCAGCGGGCTCACGTGAACGCCCGCCCGCAGCCGGTCGGCGGCGACGCGATCCACGCTCGGCCCGAGGTGATCGAGTGTCGAAGCGGCCAGCGCGGTGCCGAGGATGAACCCGTCGAGCGGGTCGTCACCGTTCGCCATGGCGATGGCGAGACCCGCGGTCACCGCGTCGCCGGCACCCAGCGTGGCGACGACGGGTAGGTTCGGCGGTGGCGTCACCCGCACGGCGCGGCCGTCTGGTAGCCAAGCACGCAGGCCGCCCGCACCGTCCGTGATCCCGACGATCGGCACGGCCGCCAGCGTTGGCGGACGCCCCCGGTCGAGCGCCGTGTCCCCGGAGCGCATGAGCTCGTCCGCTTCGTCAGCGCTGATCTTGACGGCGGCCGGCTGTGTCTCGAGCAGCGCGTGCAGCGCAGGCCCGGACGCGTCGACGACGACACGCCCACCCCGGTCCTGGGCGGCGACGGCGATCTCGGCATGCGCCGCGCCCGTCCTGTCCGGCGTGCTGCCGGACAGGACCACGACGTCCCTCTCGGCGAGACCGTCCAGCGTGCGGTCGACGACGGCATCGATGACGTCCGGGCCGGGATCTGCCGCCGTCCCATTGATGACGGTGAGTCGTCCGCCCCCGTCGACGATCGCGATGTCGGTACGCGTCGCCACGGGGGAGGGGATGGCGATCAGCTCGAGATGCGGATGGCGGGCGGCGTGCGCCAGGAGCCCGTCATGGATCGCCGCATCGCCACAGGCGACGAGCCGTACCGGCACCTCCATGGCCGCTATGGCGAGTGCTACGTTGACGGCCTTCCCGCCGGCGCCAGTGGCCATCGCCCCGACGCCGACGCGCTGGACGCGGCCTGGCTCGAGGCCATCGACGCGGACGATGACGTCGTGCGCCGGGTGGAGCGCGGGGATGACGATCATGCGACGGACACCGGGAATGGCACGGCGGCCGGACCACGAGGGTCCGGCCGCCGTGGGATCGCCACGGGTGCGGGCGTCAGCTCAAGGGCTGCGTCGGGCAACCGTTGAGGTCGGCCGGGTAGATCCACGGCTTCGTCTCAGGCGCGTCGGCGTTCTCCTTGGTGATCGCGTACAACCCCGTCGGGTTGTCGTGCTTGACGGTCGAGGTGTCGACGTTGCCGCGGATGGCGTCGGCGACGAGCTTGACCGAGTAGTAGCCCATGTTGAACGGGGCCTGGGCGATGAGCCCGTCATACACGCCGGCCTTCAGGTCGGCGACCTGGTTCGGGGCCGAGTCGAAAGCCACCAGCTTGATCTTCCCGTTCTGGCCAGCGGCCTTGATCGCCGAGGATGCGCCGTTTGCCGCGGTCTCATGCGTGGCATACACGCCGGCGAGATCGGAGTGGGCGTTGATCGCCGCGCTCACGGCGTCGGCGGCCTTGGCCTGGTCGGTGCCGGGATACACGTAGTCGAGGACCTTGGCGCCAGCCTCGGTCATCGCGTCGCGGAAGCCGTCGGCGCGACCACCGATGTCAGGCAGACCCGGCGTCATGTGCAGGACGAGGTACGTCCCTTTGCCGCCGGTCAGCTTGAGCATCGCGGCCGCCGCCGTCTTGCCACCCTCGTAGTGGTTCGACTGGATGTTCTGCAGCTCGACGGGCTTGCTCATCGGCGCGTCGATCGTGACGGTCCACTGCTTGGCCGCCATGAACCCCTCGATATCGGAGATCAGGGCGTCAGGGTCCGTCGGCGAGATGACCCACCCTTGCGGGTTGGTCGCCTTTGCGGCGTCGATCAGCGGGCGGGTCTCGTTGATGTCCCAGTTGTGCGAACCGGTCCAGTTGAGGTCGACGTTGAATTCCTTCGCGGCCGCCTTCGCGCCGCATTCGACGCCGGTGTAGAAGGTGATCCCGATCTGGCCCGCGATGAACGCGACCTTCACCGCTTCGCCGGTGGAGCCGCCGCTCGCGGACGGTGCGGCTTCACTGGCTGCGGTGCTCGGTGCCGCCTCACTGGCTGCGGTGCTCGGTGCGCTGGTGGCCGTGCCCGCGCCGCTGCTACAGGCGGCGAACAGGACCATGCTCGCGACCCCCATCGCGAGATAGCGGCCCAACGATGCTCGTTTCACGCTGCTCCTCCTCCACGGAAGCCGGATGGCTCCCGTCGACACGGCCCGGATGGGGCCCAACGCTAGGTGGCGCGCTCCCGGCGCCGCTGGTCGAAGTACACCGCCAGGATCAGGATGATCCCGACGACGGCGAATTGGTAGAACGGCTCGACCTGCAGGATGACGAGGCCGTTCTGGAGCATGACGGGGACGAGACTGCCGAGGACGGACCCTCCGACCGACGCGATCCCGCCGAACAGGCTGGTCCCTCCCAAGACCACGGCGGCGATCGCCTGCAGGCTGTCGGTCTGATGGCCGACGACGTTGGTGTTGGCATTGCGCGCGATGTCGATGACGGCGGCGATCCCGACGAGCACGCCCATCAGCACGAAGAGGCGAAGCGTGTGGCGGTTGACATCCACGCCGGCGCGGATCGACGCCTCCTTCGAGGAGCCGATGGCCAGCGTTCGCAGGCCGAAGCGCGTGCGCCGGAGGAACCACCACATGATCGCCGCGATGATCAGCGCGAGCGCCAGCGGCGCCGGCATGAAGCCGAGGAGCTTCAGGCCACCGAACCCCTGCTGGATCTGATCGGGGATGAACGCCACATTGGCTGCGCTGGTCAGGACGAGCGCGATGCCATAGGCCAGGCCTGACGTGCCGAGCGTGACGATGAATGACGACAGCCTGAGTCTGGTGACGATGAGGCCGTTGAGGAGGCCGACGCCCGCACCCGCAAGGATCGCGGTCAGGACACCCAGGGCGATCGCCAGACCAAGGTTCGGGTACTCACCGGACGCGACCTGCTCCGGCGTGCCGCCGACGGCGACCATGACCTTGGCTGCCAGGACGGACGCGAGGATCAGCGACTGGCCGACCGACAGGTCGAGATGGCCCGCGCCGATGAGATAGGTCATCCCCATCGCGAGGACCATGATCTGCGCCGCGTTGAGCCCGATCGACAGCAGGTTGTCGACCTTCAGGTAGACGGGGCTCCCGTACTCGAGCGCGCTTGCGATACCGAAGACGATCGCGAGCGCGACGATGAAGAGCGCGAGCCAGATCGATGTCGCTCCCCGCAGCGAGCGCATCAGCCGGTTGCCGCCACCGCCTGCGGGGGCGTCCTCTGGTCGGGCGAACGCCCCGCTGTCGGCCGACGTGGGCGGCTCGGCCATCGGCGGTGTGTCGGCCAACGTCTCTTCGCTCAAGCTTTGACTTCCTCGCCGAGCATGAGACCGATCACCTCGGTCAGGCGCAGTGTGTTCGCCTCGCGTACTGCGACCACCGTCCCATGACGCATCACCGCGATGCGGTGCGCGAACTCGAGCATCCGCGGGATGTCGTGGCTGATGACGAGGACGGCCAGCCCGCGGTCCGCCGCCGCGGCGACCGTCTCGTACACGATCGCCGACTGCTTCGGCCCGAGGGCCGCCGTGGGTTCGTCCATCAGGACCGCCGTCGTGGCCCACGTGATGGCGCGAGCGACCGCCAAGGCCTGGCGCTGCCCACCCGAGAGGTTCCCCACCGGGACGTTGTAGTCCTTGAGCGTGATGCCGAGACGACCCATCGCGTCACGCGTCTCGTCGACCATGAGCCGGCGATCCACCTCACCGAGGTAGCGCCGCCAGCCACGGCGGACCTCCTCGCGTCCGAGGAACAGGTTGTCCGACACGCTGAGATGCGGTGCTAGCGCGAGGTCTTGGTAGACGGTGTGGACCCCGAGCTCGTGGGCGTGGTTGGTCGACTGGACCTTGGTCGGCTCGCCCCAGAACTCGATCTCACCCTCGTCGGCGAGAAGCGCACCGCAGATGACCTTGGTGAGCGTCGATTTGCCGGCGCCGTTGTCACCGACGAACGCGGTGACCTCGCCGGGGAACAGGTCGATCGATGCGCCGCGCAGCGCCTGGAGGTGCCCGAAATGCTTGACGATCCCCGTGGCGCGGATCGCCGGAACGCCGTCGGGCACATCGGGTCGGCCGGACGCGGTGGCCGGGGCGCCGATCGTCGCCAATCCCTACCTCTCGCTGCCACCGAAGGGGCGCCGCCCACCCATCACCAGGCGGCTCGCTGGACGGAGTTGTCTGACCACTGTTGTACGACGAGTGACGTGGTGTCGCACATGCTAGCGGAGGGCGTCAAGCCCCGTGAGGCCGCCGAAAGCCGCGTTCGCCGGCCTCGTGACCGGGTCAGATCAGCGCGATGGGGCGGACCCACGACCCGGTCGCACCACGGATCCGTAGCGGCACCGCGATGAAGAGGAAATCCGTCCGTCCGTGCTCGGCGAGCGTGGTCGCGAGCGGGTCCAGGTCCATCCATTCGACGAGATGGATGCCACGTCGGGTGAGCAGCTCGACGTGCACGGTGCGCGTCCAGTCGACGACCGGTTGCGGCTCCGTCCCGCCGGTATCCGAGCCGAAGACCGCCATACCGGCGTCGGCGAGGTGGATGGCGGCATCGACGCCGATCCCGGGCTGAGCGTCGAGGAACGTCTCGCGCGCCGTCGAAAGCTCGCGCATCTTGCCGGTCCGGAGCAGCACTGCGTCGCCCGGGCGGACGGCCTCGCGGGAAGCGGCAAGGGCCGCGTCGACATCGGCCACCGTGACTTCCTCGGAGCCCGTCAGCGGTCGCCCGTCGCGCGCGTGGAGGAGGTCGATGAGGACGCCGCGAGTGACGATCGGTGGGACGGTCTCGATGCCGGCGAACGTCCAGCCCCGATCGGTCCGGGCTGTCGCGGCCTCATGTCCGTCGTAAACGCGGCCGTCGTTCACGACGTGGACGAGACCGTCGATGTGCGTCCCCTGGTGGATGCTGCCGGAGACCGCGTCGAGGTGGAAGGCGTCCACGCCGGAGTCGACGCGCTCGGACCACTGTTCCGGAGTCATCACGTCGGTTCGGTCGAACGGCCGATGGAACTCTGGATCGCCGCGCGGGAGGATGTCGCCGTCGAGCGGTATCGACAGATCGATCACGATCCCGTCCGTGACCAGCGCTGCCGCGGCACGGACCGCCGCCGGGGTCAGGCCGGCGAGCGCGCCGAGCATGGTCATGGGTCGGTCTCGCGCGGTCGCCCCGGGTCGCCGGGCAGGTCGCCCGGCAGATCCCCGTTCAGGGCGATCTGCCCGCCGTCGACGACGATCGTCGCGCCGGTGATGTACGACGCCTCATCGGACGCCAGCCAAAGGACGGGCCAGGCGACGTCGACCGGTTCGCCGATGCGCCCGAGCGGCACCGAGCCGAACCCGAACCCCGCGGCAAGCATCGGCTTCGTGATCTCGCTCACGATCGTGCCCGGTGCGACGAGGTTGACGCGGATGTGGGCCGCGGCAAGGTCGATCGCCATCGACCGGACGAGCAGGACGAGCGCCGCCTTGCTCGCGTTGTAGGCAGCCATATGCGGCTCGGCGACGAAGCTGTTCGTGGAGCCCACGACGACGATCGACCCGCCGCCGGATCGCTCCATCGCGGCGGCGGCCGCGCGACACGACAGGAACGCTCCCCGGACGTTCGTCCGGAAGACCTCGTCCCACGTCTCGTCCGTCGTCTCCAGGAACGGCACGACGCGATGGATCCCGGCGTTCGACACGTGGATGTCCAAGCGCCCGAACCGATCGACCGCAGCGTCGACCAGCCGCGTGGCGTCGGCGGCCTCGCCGACATCGCCTGGAACGGCCAGGACACGCTCGGGCTTGCCGAGCGCTTCGACCGTCGCGATCAGGCGCGTGGCATCACGGGCGAGCAACACGACGCTGGCGCCCTCGCGCACGAACAGCTCCGCGATCCCGCGGCCGATCCCCGTCGAACCGCCCGTGATCGTGGCGACGCGTCCCGCGAGCCGGCCCATCCCTTCGCCCACGGCACCACTCTACCGATGGGAGGTCGGGCCTACACTCCCGCCGAACGAGGAGGGTCTGGCCATCGCGCTCCGCGGTGACGGGTATCGGATCGGGATCGACGCCGCCACCGGTGTCGTGCGTGTCGCGGCGGTCGGCGACAGCGACGGACGAGTCCTCGCGAGCGCGACCTCGCCGTTCGACGTCTTCAGCGATGGTAGCCGGCGCGAGGTCGACTTCATGGCCGTCGAGCGAGCCGTGCGTTCCGCCTTGGCGGAGGTGGCCGAGGCGGTGCCCGAGGGGAGCCGCGCCATCTCGGTCGGTATCGCCGCGACCGCCTCGACCGTCGCCATCGTCGATCCGAGTGATGGCGAGCCGCGGGGCCTCGGCCTCATGTGGGCCGACCACCGGGCAACACGGGAAGCAGCGGCGATCCGGGATGCCGGCCACCCGAACCTCGAACGGATGCTGGGACACGTCTCCCCGGAGTGGGGGATCGCAAAGCTCGCCTGGCTTGCCCGCTCCGATGCGCTGGACGCGTCGTCCGGCATCGTGGTCGAGCTCGCCGACTGGCTCGGGTTCCGAGCGTCAGGCTCCTGGGCTGCCAACGCCGGGACGCGCGAGTGGGGTTGGGCCGGCGGCGACGATGGCATGCTGGACGCGGGGCTCGTCGAGGTGGCCGGTGGCCCGGCCTCGGCCGTCGAACGGGTCATCCCGGACGTCCTCCCAACGGGCTCCGTGCTCGGCGTCGTCCAGGACGTCGCGGGATGGCCGGACGCGATGCACGGCACCCCGGTGCTTGTGGGAGGGATGGACAGCTACCTCGCCGCGGTCGGGATGGGCGCTGCGGCTCCTGGCCGGCTGTGCCTGACCGTCGGCTCGTCATCGGCAGCGATCGGTGGACTCGCGTGCGGCGACGCGCGCGGGCGGATGTTCGGCCCGCTGCGCAACGCGGTCCCGGGTCTCACCGACGGGGCGTGGCAAGGTGGCCAGACGACAGCGGGGCTCGCGGCCGCCTGGGCGCAAAGCGTCCTCGTTCATCCCGACGGCGACCTCGAGCAGGCCGCGGCCCACATTCCGCCCGGCAGCCGCGGCGTGACGTTCCGGGAAACGATGCTCGACCGCCGCAACCCCGAACCGCGCTCCCCGTTGCGCGGCGCGTGGACGGGTCTTGGGCTCGGGCACGGACCGGGCGACCTCTACCGCGCCGTGCTCGAGGGGATCGCATTCGGTCTCGCGGACGCGTGTGGCGGGCTCCAGCCCGCCGAAGTGATCGCGACGGGCGGGATGCTCCGCAGCGACCTGTTCCGGACGATCCTCGCCGATGTCCTAAAGCGGCCGATCGCGGGCCTCCACGAGGAAACCAGCGCCGCGGCGCTTGGTGCCGCGTTCGCGGACGTACCGGAGCGCGTACCCGGGCTCGTGCGCGCCGCTGCGACGACCACCCCCAGCGGTGCAGACTACGAGGAGGCCCGCGACCGATATCGCAGGGCCGAGCTTCCCGACCGTGACGAGGCCTGAGCCAGACGTGACCGCGCCGACCCTGATCAACCTGCGCAGCGACACCCAGACGCTGCCGACCGAGCGGATGCGCCGGGCGATGGCCGAGGCACCGCTCGGCGACGACACGTACGGCGAGGACCCGACCGTCCTCCGGTTCGAGGCGATGGCCGCGGAGCGCATGGGGACCGAGGCGGCGATGCTCGTCCTCTCCGGGACGATGGCGAACCTCATCGCGCTGCTCGTCCATTGCCAGCCTGCTGATGAGCTCTTCGTCGATGCAGGCGCGCACGTCGTCTACTACGAGTCCGGCGGCCTCGGCGCGGTCGCCGGGGTCACACCGACGGTCGTCGCCTCGGATCGCGGCCACATCCTGCCCGAGGCACTACAGGCGGCCATCCGCCGACCGAACATCCACTATCCGCGTGCGCGGCTCGTCTGGCTGGAAAACACGCACAACCGAGGCGCGGGGTCGGTGATGGGCATCGAGCACCAGCGAGCGGTCGAGGCCGTCGCGCGCGAACACGGGCTTGTGGTGCACCTCGACGGTGCCCGGGTATTCAACGCCGCGGCAGCCCAGGGCCTCGATGTCCGCGAGCTCCTCGCGGGAGTCGACAGCACGATGGTCGACCTGACCAAAGGCCTGTCGTGCCCCCTCGGCGCGGTGCTCGTCGGATCGAGCGCGTTCATCGAGCAAGCGCGCTTCCGGCGACGCCTGGTCGGCGGCGGCATGCGCCAGGCCGGGGTCATCGCCGCATGCGGGATCGTCGCGTTCGAGGATCTCCTCGACCGGACGCTGGACGATCATCGGGCAGCACGCAGACTCGCCGAGGGGCTGGCGGCCATCGACGGCTTCGGCATCGACCCCGCGTCGGTCGAGACGAACATGGTGTATGTCGACGTGAGCGCGCTCGGCCCGTCGACGGAGGTGGCGGCAGCCATCCGGGCGGCAGGCGTCATCGTGTCGGACCGACCGCCCCGGCAGATCCGACTCGTGACACACCTGCAGATCACCGACGACCTCATCGAAGCCGCGCTGGAACGCATGGGCGACGTCGCGGCACGGCTGCGCGCCACGCCGGCCCTCTGACCCGGAGCGTGAAGGCCGCGTCGTCGGCGGTCATCGGCCTCGACATCGGGACGAGCGTCGTCAAGGGCGTGCTCGTCGGGGCCGACGGTCGACTCATCGCGCGCGCCGCGCGGTCGCAGCCGCTCGACTTCGGGCCGGGTGGCCGCGTGGAGGTCGACGCCGTCGTCGTCGCTCGGAACGCCCGCCGGGTGATCGGGCAGCTCGCGAGCCGGGCCGCGAGGGCAGGGTTGCGGGTCCGCGCGGTGTGCGCGGGCGGATCAGGAGACGAGGCCGTGTGGGTCGACGGCGACGGCGTGCCGGTCGCGCGCGTCCCATCGAGCCTCGACATCCGAGACACCACCGTCAGTGACGCGATCGTCGGCCGCGTTGGCGCGGAGCGGTTCCGGGCCCTCACGGGGCTGCCGACGGCCGGCTCCTACCCGATCACCCGATACGCGGCGCTCAGGGCAGCCCGCCCCGACCTCGCCGCCCGCGTCCAGCGGCTGCTCGCCTGGCCCGAGGCGCTCGCGCTTGACCTGGGCGTCGACGTCACGGGTGAACCGACGCTCGCGGCTCGGACGGGAGCGTGGTGGCTGGATGACGGCGCCGAGCGCGGCCGCTACGACGTCGATCTCCTCGCCGCGGCCGGCGTAACGGCCGAGCTCTTCCCGCCGGTCGGCCCCACGGGCAGCGTGATCGGCACGATCCTGCCCCGTGTCGCTGCCACGATCGGCCTGCCTTTGGACGTCAGCCTGGTCGCCGGAGGCTTCGATCAGGCGATGGCGACGTTGGGCGCGCAGATCTCGACGACGGGGATCGCCCACGTCGGCGCGGGTTCGTGGCAGGCGTTGACCGTGCTCGCCGACGAGCGTCCGACGGAGGATCTCGTCGCCGACGGGTTCTCGATCGGTCCATCGATCGCGGCGGGCGGACGCTGGTCGGCGATGGCGAGCGGGCCGGGGACGATCACGCTCGGCTGGCTCGGCAGAGTCGGGGGCGGTGCGAGCGACCCCGTGAAGCGGATCACAGAGCTTGCCCGCCGTGCTGCGGACGAGCCCACTGGCCTCGCCGTGATCCCCGATCTCGGCGGCGGTGCGCCGCCCCATCCTGATCCGCAGGCACGCGGCCTCATCGCCGGTCTCGGGTTGGGTGACGGAGCGGACCGCGTGGCCCGCGCGCTCCTCGAGGGAGTCGCCATCGGCCTCCGCGAACGGCTCACTCGGGCCGCAGCCGCCGGGCTCGCGGTCGGGGAGATCCGGGCGACCGGCGGCGGCGCCCGCGACCCGCTGTTCCGCCGCGTGACCGCGGACGTGACCGGGTTGCCGGTGCGGCCCGTCTACCCGGCCGACGCCGGCGCCATCGCCGCGGCAGCGCTTGCGATGACGGCAGTCGAGCTCGCGCCGGATGTGGCGTCGGCCCTGGGACGCACCGTGCGGATCGGACGACCGATCGTCCCCCGAGCGACGCACCATGCTGCGTATGTCGAGGTCGCGGAGCGGGTCGCCGTACTGCGCTCGAGCATCGCGACCGTGCAGCGCACCGACGCGGACACGTAGGCTCAAGGCGACCCAGGCCGGCGTGACGGCCGGCGGTCGTGAGCGGAGGAGGCGACATTGGACAGGCTTGCCGGCCGTCGGGCCGTCGTGACTGGTGGGGCGCGTGGCATCGGCGCGGCGATGGCTCGAGCGTTCGTCGACGAGGGAGCGGAGGTCGTGATCTTCGACCTGAACGGCGACGGTGCGGCGGCTACGGCGGCCGCCATCGGTCCCGCGTGCCAAGCACGCGCGGTGGACGTGCGCTCCGAGGACCAGGTCGACGCGGCCTTCGAAGATCTCGAGTCGAGCGGCTTCGCCGTCGACCTGCTCGTGAACGATGCCGCGATCCAGCGGGAGGCCGCGCTCGCGGATCAGACCGTCGACGACTTCCGCGTCGTCGTCGACACGAACCTCCTCGGCACGTTCTTGTGTTCGCGCGGCGCCCTCAGGGGCATGCGTCGGCGGCGGGCCGGCGTGATCATCAACATGAGCTCCGTCCTCGGCCTGACCGGCGATTCGCTGCTGCCGATCTACTCGGCGACCAAGCACGCCATCATCGGCCTGACCAAGTCGACGGCGGTCGCGTACGCCGAGGAGGGCATCCGCTGTGTCGCGATCTGCCCGGGTGACGTCGATACGGAGCTCAACGAGCAGTACTTCGCGTCCCAGCCAGATCCGGCCGATTTCCGCCGTCGCGTGGAGCGCGAATACCCGATGCGCCGGATGGCGCAGCCGGCCGAGATCGCGCGTCTCGCCGTCGCGCTGGCGACCGACGATGCGTCCTTCGTGAACGGCACGTACGTCCTCGCCGATGGCGGGATCATGGCCCGGCTGTTCGACCTGTACTGACCGCCACCTCGGAGCCCTACCATCGACCTGTGACGAGCGAGTACGGCGCCGACTGGAGCGCGGGGCTGCGCCGCGCTGATGCGGGCGAGCTTCGCGACTGGCTCGACTTCGCCCTTGCATGTGCCGACCTCGCCGACGAACTCGCGCTCGGCGGTCTCCGCCAGGAGTTGACGGTCGAGGCGAAGGCCGACGGATCGTTCGTCACGGAGGTCGACCGGCTCATCGAGACGACGCTCCGGTCGCGGCTCGCCGAGCGGTTCCCCGACCACGACATCGTCGGCGAGGAATACGGGACGGCGGTCGGCTCGAGCTCGACCCGCTGGTACGTGGATCCGATCGACGGCACGCACAACTACATGCGCGGCGTCCCGCTCTTCGGCACGCTCCTCGCGGCCGAGCGCGATGGCGAGATCCAGGTCGGCATCATCAGCGCGCCGGCGCTGGGGCAACGCTGGTGGGCGAGCCGGGGCGAGGGCGCCTGGACGATCGGCGGCGGACGGCGCGACCGGCGGCGTTTGCACGTCTCCGACCGAGCGGACCTCGCCGTCGCTCAGGTCCTCTTCAGGTCGGTCACCGACATGCACGCGTCGCCGGTCGCGGACGGCTTCGACGCACTGCTGCCGACGGTCTGGCGTGAGCGCGGCTTCGGCGACTTCTGGGGCTACGCGCTCGTGGCCGACGGCGCTGCCGAGGCGATGATGGAGCGCGATCTCGGCCCCTGGGATCTCGCGGCGCCATGGATCGTGGTCGAGGAGGCCGGCGGCCGCATCACGGACTTCGAGGGACGTCGGTCGTTCGCCGCGGGGGAGGGCCTTGCGACCAACGGCCTTCTCCACGACATCCTGCTGGATCGGCTGCATGGTCGTTCGACAGGAGCGGCGCTGCCCCCGATGCGCTGACCTGCGCGCGTCTCGCCGGCCCGCGCACCGATCAGGCGCCGCGCGTCGCCGAAGCGCCGAGGGCTTGACCGCGCCGCTACTATCGTCCACACGTCCGACAACAGTGGTCAGACAACCCGAGGGAGTGATGGGGAAGGCCGTCCAGGCGGTCATGGGCGAACTTTCCACGGCGATCGAGGCCGAGTACCGGCCTGGCGACCGCCTGCCGTCAGAACCCGCCCTCGCGGCGGCGTACGGCGTCAGCCGCGCGACCATGCGCGAAGCACTCCAGAATCTCGCCGGTGCGGGCCTCGTCCGTCGCGTCCACGGACTCGGCACGTTCGTGACGAGCGTCAGCACCAAGATGGAAAGTGCCCTCGATGTCGACCTCGGCGTCACGGAGGCGATCCGCGCCGCGCACCAGCAGCTCGGGGTCCAGGTGCTTCGTGCGGCCGAGCAACCCGCGCCTCAGCAGGTCGGCGAAGCGCTCGGCCTGCCACCCGCCGGCCGCGTCCTGTGGATCGAGCGGGCGATCCTCGCCAACGACCTCCGCGCGGTCGCGGCCGTGGACGCCATCCCCGTCGCGATCGCCGCTCGCGCCGCAACGCCGTACGAGGGTGGCTCGGTCTACCGCTTCCTCGAGGTCGATTGCGGCGTGACGCTGGCGGGCGGGTCCGCATCGATCACCGCGGTCGGCGCCGAGCGCCGCGTGGCGCGCGTGCTCGATCTCCAGGAGGGCGAGCCAGTCCTTCGCGTCTCACAGACCGAACGTGCCGCCGACGGGACCCTCGTGCTGTATTCGGAGGAACACTACGTGCCCAACCTCTTCGAGCTCACCATCCGGCGGACACGGCGAGGAAGGGGCGTGGCATGACACGGGTCAGCGACTCGACGGACACGACGGAGCGCGCGGCAAACGCTTCGCCCGACGCGGGCCAGCCCGGTCACGACGGTCACTGGCTCCGGTCGTTCGCCCGGCCCGAGCTATGGGCCGCCGCGGGGTACGACGCGAGCCATCACGACTTCGCGTGGCAGCACCGCGAGCTCGCACGGCTGATGTCGAACGAGTGCCCGCTGCCGCCGGACGACGTCGTCATCGAGGCGGCCCTGAGCGCGATGCGCGAGGCCAATTTCTACCCGAACTCGGCCTGGGAGCTTCGTGACGCGCTCGCCGAGTTCGCCGGCGTCGAGAAGCATTCGATCATCCTCGGCAATGGCTCGACCGAGATCCTCGACGTCGTGACGCGCACGTTCATCACCCCGGGCGATGAGGCCGTCATCCCGGTGCCCACATACGCCTTCTTCGAGACGCAGGTCCGCCTCAACGGCGGCGTGCCGGTCCTCGTCCCGACGACCGCGGACCTCGGGTTCGACATCCCGGCCATCCGAGCCGCCGTCACGCCGCGGACCAAGCTCATCTTCCTGTGCAGCCCGAACAACCCGATCGGCCGGAGCTGGACCGAGGAGGAGGTCGTGGCCCTCCTCGAGACCGGCGTCCCGACCGTGATCGACCAGGCGTACCTCGAGTGCGGCTACGGCCGCTCGTTCGCGCCACTCATCGCGAAGTACCCCAACCTGATCGTCACTCGGACCATGTCGAAGGCGTTCGGTCTCGCCGCGGTCCGCGTGGGCTACGGACTCGCCGACCCTGCGGTCATCGATCTGCTCCTGCGGGTGCGCATCCCGTTCAGCGTCTCGCTCGTCGGTGCACGCGCCTGTCTGGCCGCCGTCCGCGCGCCTGGCTATCTCGACCGGCGTCGCCGCTACATCAGCGATGAGCGCGATCGCCTGTTCGCGGCCCTCTTGGAGCTGCCTGGTGTCGTGCCCTGGCCGTCGGAGACGAACTTCATCACGATCGACGTCACCGCCACCGGTCGGCCGAGCGCGGACTACGTCGCGGAAGCCAAGGCCGAGCACCTGCTCCTACGGCGGGTAGCGGCGCATCGGCTCGAAGGCCAGTACGTCCGCGTCACGATCGGCACCATCGAGGAGAACGACCGCTTCCTCGACGTGTTCAGACGGAGCGTGCTCGGGACCGTCACGCCCGAGGCGGACGCCGCCGCTGGCTGACATGACGAAGCCGGTCGTCGTGGCCTATGACGTCGGGACGAGCGGCGTCAAGGCCGTCGTGGTGGATGCGTCGGGTCGTGTCCTGGGGTCGCGCGTTCGAAGCTACGGACTGTCGACGCCGCGCGCCGACCACGTGGAGCAGGACATCGACACGATGGTCGCCGAGCTCGGGTCGGCGAGCCGCGAGGTGATGGAAGCCGTCGGGGTCGACGCGTCGGACGTCGCCGCGGTGGCGCTCACGGCCCAGATGTTCTCGGTCGTCCCCGTCGATGCATCCGGCGTCCCACTGCGGCCGATGCTCTCCTGGCTCGATCAGCGCTCGAGCGTCGAGGCGGCACGGATCCGCGCAGCGGCTGGGCCGGACGAGGGTTACGGACGGTTCGACGCCGTCCTGACGGCCAAGGACATCGTGCCCCGCATCAGCTGGGTCGAGTCGCATGAACCCGAGATCGCGCGGCGGACCGCGTGGTACCTCGATTGCAAGGAGGCCGTCGTCGCGCGCCTCACCGGCACAACGGCCATCGACCCGACGGGCGCCAGCGCATTCCGTCTCGTCGACCCCGCCACGGGCGCATGGGATGCCGACCTGTGCCGCCTCGCGGAGGTGCCGATCGCTCGCCTACCGCCGATCGTCGGAGCGACCGAGGTCGTCGGCACTTTGACCCGTAAGGCCGCGGAAGCGACGGGGCTGCGACCGGGTACGCCGGTCGCCTGCGGCGCCGGCGACGTCCCGGCGAGTCAGATCGGAGCGGGCGCGGTCGGGATCGGGGATGTCCACCTCTCGCTCGGCACCGCCGTCTATTTCGGCGTGCTTTCGGACGCGCACCTTCAGGACCCTGCCCGTCGACTGGGACCGCTCCGCCACGTCGCGCCGCCCGGCTGGCTGCTGTGGCTGGAGATCGCGACCGGTGGCGGCGCGCTGTCGTGGCTCGATCGGCAGATCGCCGGGTTGGGCGGCGCCGAACGCGATCACGCCTCCATCGACGCCAGCGTCGAGGCGGTCGCCGACGAGATGGAGGATCTCCAGTTCGTGCCGTGGCTCACCGGGGAACGCGTCCCGCTCTTCGACGACGCAGCGCGCGCGGCGTTCGTGGGGCTCGCCCTTCATCACGGCCGCGCGCACCTGATCCGAGCGGTCATGGAGGGCGTCGCGAGCCAGATCGCCTGGGCGTACGAATACGGCCTCGCGTACGGCATCGAACCGGGCACGATCCGCGCGGTCGGCGGCGGCAGCATCGGCGGTGTCTGGACGCGCCTCATCGCCGATGCGCTCGATCGCCCGCTCGAGATCGTGGCCGATCCCCAGGACGCTGCAGCCCGCGGTGCCGCCGCCTGTGCGCTGGTCGCGGCGGGTCTCGCCGACGACGTCCGAACCGCCGTCCCCCCGAGGATCGAGCGCTCGGTCTCGCCAGATCCGGAACGTGCGATCCAGGCCCGCGCGCGTCTCACGACATTCCGCCGTCTCTATCCCGCGCTGCGCGAGGCCGTCGCGTGACGCGCCTCGAGCTCGTCGCGACCTATCTCGCGGATCTACCCGAGGGCCGCGAACAGGAGGCCGCCGAGGCGTTCGCCACGGGCCAGACGATCGGGACCTGGACACCGGTCCCCGGCATCACCGACGAGATGCGCGCGGAATATGGCGGCCGGGTCATCGAGCTGCGTCCGCTCGCGGCCGACGAGGTCGTCGCCGGTGAGCCGGTCGAAGGCTCGAACTCGCTGCTGCGTGTCGGCTTCCCGATCGTCAACTTCGGCCCGCAGTTCCCGATGCTCATCACGACGCTGCTCGGGAACGATCCGTCGACGTCCATCGCCGCCCGCCTCGTCGACATCGACGTGCCGCCCGAGTACGTCGCCGGGTTCCCCGGGCCGCGACACGGCACCGCGGGATGGCGGCGGATCACCGGGGTCGAGGGCCGCCCGATCGTCATCAACATGATCAAGCCCTGCACCGGCTATCCGCCTGAAGTCGGCGCGCGGTTCGTCGAGGAGAGCGCGCGAGGCGGCGTCGACTTGATCAAGGACGACGAGCTGCTCGCCGATCCGACCTTCGCGCGCGTCGCCGATCGCGCCGGCGCGTACTCCGCGACGCTCGACCGGGTGGCCGAGGAGACAGGCCATCGGGCGCGCTACGTCGCCAACGTGACGACCCGCTCCGCTCGACTGATCGACACGGCGACCGCCGCGCTCGACGGCGGTGCCGATGCGCTGATGGTCAACGGCCTCGCGACCGGTCTCGACGCGGTCCAGGCGCTTGCCGAGGCCGATCTCGGCGTCCCGATCCTCGTCCATTCGGCCGGCATCGAGACGTTCACGACGCCGACTGCGGGGGGCTACGGCCATCGTCTACTGCTCGGCCGCCTCGCGCGTCTCGCCGGCGCCGACGCCGTCCTGAGCAGCACGCCGTGGGCGCCGCGGCCGCTCGAGATGTCCCGCTACCGGGCGGTCCTCGAGGGATGCCGTGACGATTGGCACGGGCTCCCCCCGACGCTCCCGATGGTCGGCGGTGGCATCCGGGCGGACCACATCGCGTCCCTCATCGAGGTGGGTGGGGTCGATCTGATGATCGGGGTCGGTGGCGCGATCCAGGGACATCCCGACGGGACGGCGAAAGGTGGCCGGGTCGTGATGCAGGCGGTCGACGAGGCCGTCGAGCGGTTCGTCGGGGCCACCGCATGACGCGGCCGCTGATCGGGACGAGCTGGAAGATGAACCTGACACCGAGCGAGGCCGCGGCGTGGTTCGCCGCCGCCGTTCCGGCCCTGTCGAAGCTCGACGATCGCGACCTATTCGTGCTCCCACCGTTCACCGCGATCCACATCGCCCGCGACGCCCTGTGTCGAACGGCCATCGCCTGGGGCGCGCAGGACGTCCACCCGGACGAGGCCGGCGCCCACACCGGCGACGTCTCCGCGGCGATGCTCGCGGACCTCGGCTGCCGCTTCGTCGAGGTCGGGCACTCGGAGCGACGGCGCGACCATCGTGAGGGGGACCATCTGATCGCGGCCAAGATCGGCGCGATCCGCCGCCACGCGATGCGGTCCCTCCTGTGCGTCGGTGAGCGCACGCCGGGACGTGTCGGGACGGCGCTGCGGGTCGTCACGCGCCAGCTCCGCGGCGCGCTCGGCGCGCTCGATGTCACGGACCTCCGTGAGGTCGTCGTCGCCTATGAGCCTGTGTGGGCGATCGGTGTCGGCGCGATGGCAGCCCCGTCCGAGCACATCGAGGCGGTCCACGCGGGGATCCGTCGCTGGCTCGACGCCCACGGCGCGTCGTCGACGCCCGTGCTCTATGGCGGCAGCGTGGACGCGACGAACGCGGGTCCGATCGCCAACCTTGCCGGCGTCGACGGCCTGTTCGTCGGCCGTGCGGCGCTCGACCCGAAGACGTTCATCCGCATCGCCAGCATCGACATCGCGGGAGGAGGCAAAGCGTGAGTGACAGCAAGCCCATCGTCATCGGCGCCGACGACGCCGGGCTCGGGCTCAAGGGCATCATCAAGGGGTATCTCGACGACCTCGGTGTCGCCTACGACGACGTGGGGGTCGATACGCCGGATGCGACGGCGCTCGGCATCGACTACCCCGACGTCGCCGAGACGGCCGCGACGGGCATCCGCGACGGCCGCTACGACCGAGGGATCCTGATCTGCGGGACCGGCATCGGGATGGCCATCACCGCCAACAAGGTGCCGGGGGTCCGAGCGGCCCAGGCCCACGACGTCTACTCGGCCCAGCGCGCCCGCAAGAGCAACGATGCGCAGGTCCTGACGATGGGCGCGCGGGTCATCGGGCCCGAGACCGCGAAGACGATCGTCGCCGCCTGGCTGGAGTCGGAGTTCGACGGTGGCGGCTCGACACGAAAGGTCGCCAAGATCGCCGACCTGGAGCGCCGCGTCGGTGAGCGGCCCGGCGACGGCTCGACGGGACCGGCCTAACGGCGGAGGGCGTTGCGGAGCGCGAAGGCGCCGGCGACGACGAACCCGACGCCCAGCGCGGAGCCGAGCGCGAGCGCCAGCACACCCAACGACAGCAGGGCGGCCGAGCTGATCAACAAGAAGGTCCGACTTCGATCCGGCCGGACGAAGGACGCCGTGAAGTTGCTGACCGAGCTCGGGTCGGGGATGGCCGACGACGCGTCGAGTTCGCCCCACGTCGCTCTGAGGATGTCGCCCGTGTCGCTGTCGATGAGATCAGCGACCGCGTCCGCGGTCAGTGCATCGGCCAACGCTTCGGCCACCGCAGCGCGATCAGCCGGTCGTGCGACCGAAGCGGCCATCTCCGTCAACATCCATGTGCCGGAGAAAGCCTGGCGCGCGAACGCGCGGTCGACGAACGCCGCTGCCGCCTGTCGGGCGTCCCGGACGAGCTGGCTGCGACCAGCCTGATCAGCGGCCGCGAGCGCGCGACGTCGAGCCGTGACGACGTCAGCCGGGGCGCGTCCTACGACGACCCGCCCGAGTTCGACGTGCCGTGCCCGCTCGAGCGTCGCGGCCACGCGGTCCGCGGCGTCGGCTGTCCCGGCGCTCGAAGCGGCCACGGCCTCGGATGGTCCCGTCAGGCGCTCGTTCGGTCAGCCGCTCGCTCGGTCAGGCCCCGGCGGCGGCCAGCGACCCGTCCAGGATCGACAGTGCCAGATCGACCTCATCGGCGGTGGTGACGAGCG
>DASSZA010000299.1:0-5215 GCA_035703005.1 Candidatus Limnocylindrales bacterium
TTCGCTTTGCCACCGACATAGACGGCGGAGTTAGACAGCGCCCACGTCCCAGTGAAGTGCATCGCGGCACTGGACTCGCTGACGCTGACCGTCTTGAACGTCGCGCTGCAGCGACGCGCGCTCAGGTTGTCCGCGTTATCGACCGTTGCGACACAGAACTTGTACGTGATGGCCGAGTTCGGCAGATCGAGCGAGATCCCGGTCGCTGCCACCAATGGCGTGACGACCTGGAGAGGTGCGCCATTGACCGACTTCGTGACCTGATAGCCCTTGACGCCACTGCCACCGACGTTATCGGTCGCCGCCGGCCAAGCGAGCCGGACCGGGATGCCGAAGCGCCCCGAGCCGAACAGCAGGTGGTTGACGGACGCCGTCGGATTGGGCGGGGTGGCATCCGTCGTCACGAGGATGTCGTCGCTCGAGACGACGGACCAGTTGCCCGCTGCATCGCGCCACTGGACGTACACGGTCTTCGTGCCGAGGCCCGCCGTCATCGTCCAAGCGATCGGGTTGGTGTAGGTGTACGACGTGGCATCGGCACCGTTGAGGCGTCCGTTGCCATCCACGCTCGAGTCGTTCGAGATGCGGACGAGGCTCAGGCCGCTGCCGCCCGTGTCGGTCGCGGGCACCGACATCACGACGTTCTGGTTGCTCGTCGTGGGGGCGCCACCGTTGATGGCGACGCTCCCCGACGGGGCGATGGAGTCCGACGCCGGCAGATCCATGTAGTTGTGCAGGTAGAACTTGAGGTTCGTACCAGCCTTGTTGAGCAGGTTGTTGGCGATGACGGCGATGCCGCTCGCGGACGTCACTTCCTGCTTCGTGGTCGAGGCGTCATCGATGAGCGTCTCGGTCGAACTCTTGATGAATGTCACGCCGCGCTTGACGAGCTCATCGGCTGGCCCGCGGAAATCGAAGGCGTTCGGCCCGGTGAGCGGTGCTGACTTGCGATAGATCACGCCACCGCCGTTCGGCGCCGTGAGGAACACGTAGATGGTGTTCAGCTCCTCGCTGATCGCGAGCTGCGGACGCGTCTCGCAGTCGCCTGCCGTCCCGACGAGCCGTGGCGCATCCCACACACCGCCCGCGGTCCGCCGGTAGAGCGGGGTCAGCAGCCTGGTCTTGAGCGTGGCGCAGTTGACGGTGTCGGTGTTCGCCTTGCCGACCATGTACAGCGTCCCGTCGGACGTCGCCTTCATGTTGATGTGGTTGTCGGCGTAGATATTCCCGAGACCGCCGTTGGGCAGCTTGTCCGTCGACCAGTTGGCGCCGACCGTCGGATCATCGCCAGCGGCGATGGTCGAGAAGTAGTAGCCGTTGTTCGTGGCGGCGGGCAGGTTGTCCTGGTCGCTCCACATGACGCCGACGGTGTTCTTCGAGCCGTTGCCGAACGCGATGACGGAGGCGATATCGGTGTCGGACATCGTCCCGACGTTGATCGTGTTGCTGCCTTGCGTCGGCAGTTGGGCGATCGGTGTCCACGTCTCGCCGTTGTCGGTCGACGTGCTGAAACGGACTTCGTGGGCCTGGGTCAGCACGACCCACAGTCGACCGGTCGAGTCCTTGTCGATCGACACGCTCCACGCCCCGCCGCGGAACGCCGGAGACGCGGTGCTGCCCGTCCCCGCGATCGCGCGGTACGACAGGCTGCCCCCGATCTGGGTGTACGTGTCGCTCGCCGCGCTGTAGGTGTAGCGGAAGATCCGAACGTCATCGGGCGTCGCCGGAACG
This sequence comes from Candidatus Limnocylindrales bacterium, assembly GCA_035703005.1. Lineage (GTDB taxonomy): Bacteria > Chloroflexota > Limnocylindria > Limnocylindrales > CSP1-4 > SPCO01. Next base: position 1,732 of record DASSZA010000299.1, read on the forward strand.
GCGAACGGCGAGGTCGTGTTCGGCATCCCGACAGAGGCGACGTAGAGCGTGTTGGCCGTCTCGTCCCACAGATAGTCGCCGTGCGTGTTGTCCCGCCGATCGACGATCGTGGTGGTCGGGCTCCAGGTCGACTTGTCCGAGCTGAGCTTGTAGATGCGGAACTCGGAGAGTGGAGGCGACGTGCTGAAGCGGAACATGCCGCCCCACCACTGCACCACGCCGGGCGCTTCCTGGGTGTACCAGAGCTTCGACTCGGGCTTGTCGCTGGCGGGTCGGAAGGCGCCACCGGCGTAACCGTGGTCACGCCAGCCAGCGGTCACCGGCGTCCCGGCGAGGACCGTCCCGGTCGCGACGAGTGCCGCAAGGCCGATCGAGGTCAGGACCGTCGCGAGTCGACGGACGGGGTGCGAGACGGAGTGCATCGGTCAGGGATCCCCCAAGATGAGTTCCAAGCGTCCGGCAGGGACGATGGAGGGAGGGTCCCCCCGGACGATAGGTGTAGCAGCATACGCGACCTGCGTTTCGCGCGACCTTGCAGAAACCTTCATCCGGTGACCCGGGTCAACAGGCGGTCCGTGGGCGCGCTCGCTGGCGGATCGGGCTCCGCGGCCCTACCGTACGGCCATGTGCCGAAGCATCAAGACCCTCCGTCGCCCGGGTGAAGCGGCGACGACCGGCGAACTGGAAGCTGCCGCGCGTCAGTACGTCCGCAAGATCAGCGGCTACCGGGAGCCGAGCGCGAAGAACCGCGACGCCTTCGAGGAAGCGATCGCCGAGATCGCCCACGTGTCGCAGCACCTCGTCGAGGCGCTCGGGGTGGACGTCGAGGACGGTCCCAACCGCTGGGTCGGGCGCGACGGCGCGATCCACTTCGGGGCCTGAGCCGCCACTCGCCGCGTGACGACGGTAGCCGCTCCCTGGTGGACCCGACCGGGGCTGGACATCGTCGATGGGCGCCTCTTGATCGCCGGACACGACGCGGAGGCGCTTGCCCGCGAGCACGGTACGCCGCTATTCGCCTATGACCTCGAGCGGTTCGGCGAGGATGCGCGTGCCTTCCAGGCAGCGTTCGCGCGGACTGGCGTCCCCTTCCGACTCCGCTTCGCGCTGAAGGCGAACCCATACCCGGAGGTCCTCGCCACGTTTCGCGGCCTGGGCGCCCCCGGGACCCCAGAAAGCGTCGGGATCGATGCCTGTTCACCCGGCGAAGTGATCCGCGCGCTCGAGTGCGGCTGGTTGCCCGACGAGATCAGCTACACCGGGACGAACGTCTCGGAGCGCGATCTCGATGTGCTGCTCGCGCACGGCGTTCACGTCAATCTCGACGCGATCAGCCAGATCGAGCGGTATGGCCGACGCGCAGCGGGTAGCCGCATCGGGATCCGCATCGATCCGGGGAGCGGCGCCGGGTACACCGCGGATCTCGAGTACAGCGGTGCGAAACCGACGAAGTTCGGCATCGACCTCGATCGGTTCGACGAGGCGCTCGCGGCCGCGGCCCGCCACGATCTCGCGATCGACACGATCCACTTTCACGCGGGCTCGGGGTGGCTGGCCGGCGGACTCGATGGGTTCGCGCGCGCGTTGCCTGCGGCGGTCGAGGCCGTCGAGCGCGCACGCGCGGCCGGCCACGCGATCGGCGAGGTCAACGTCGGTGGCGGGCTCGGGAAGCCGGGCCGTGCGGATGAGGTCGCGGTCGACCTTGATGCATACGCCGACGTCGTTGTTGAGCATCTCGGGCCGCTCGGCGTCACGATCGCCGCGGAACCCGGCGACCATCTATCGAAAGACGCCGGCATCCTTCTTGCTGAGGTCGTCACGGTCGAGACGCGGCGTGGCGTGACGTTCGTCGGGCTCGATATCGGCTGGAACGTCAACTGCGCGTACTTCATCTACGGCTTCACGCAGGAGATCGTCCCGTGCCGCGACGCGGCGGCTCCCGCGACGGTGCGCGTGACGGTCGCCGGACACATCAACGAGGCGAGCGACGTGTTCGCCGAGGATTACCCGATGGCGCCGGTCAGCGAGGGCGACATCGTCGCGATCCTGAATGCCGGCGGGTACGAGCAGGCGATGAGCTCGACGCACTGCCTCCGGCCGATGGCCGAGGCGGTCTTCCTGGAGCGACCGTCGGCTTAGGTTTCGGGGTCGGCAAGTACACTCGCGGGTGATGGTCCAGCGTCTCGAACGGGGTGCGCCGCCGATCCGTCACGTCACGACGCGATCGATCGTTGCCGTGCGTGGGAGCTCACTCGAAGTGCGAGCCGACCGTATCGTCGGTGAGGCGCCGCTGGAGATCCGCGCTGCAGGTCCGGACCAGGAGCCGGTGGCGGTCGCCGTCACGATGCGGACCCCCGGCCACGAGGACGAGCTCGCGGTCGGGTTCCTGCGCACGGAGGGGTTGATCGACGGGACCGAGGTCGTCGCCACCGAGGTGGGCGATCCCGTCGCGTTGAACCAGCCCGACGACACGATCGTCGTCAGGTTGTCGCGGCCGTTCGATGACTCGGCGGTCGCGGAACGCCATTTCGTCGCGACTGCGTCGTGCGGGATCTGCGGGAAGGCCTCGATCGACGAGGTCGCGTTGCGCTGCGAGCCGCTTCCGGCGGGCCCGGTCGTGTCGCGTTCGGTGTTGCTGGCGCTGCCCGATCTGCTGCGTGCGGCGCAGCGAGCGTTCGACGAGACCGGCGGGCTCCACGCCGCTGCGCTGTTCTCGCCGAGCGGCGAGCTGATCGCGATCCGCGAGGACGTCGGCCGCCACAACGCGCTGGACAAGCTCATCGGATCGCAGCTGCTCGCCGGGGAACTGCCACTCAACGGGCGGGCGTTGATGGTCTCCGGGCGCGTCAGCTTCGAGATCGTGCAGAAGGCGGCCGTGGCCGGCATCCCGATCATCGCGGCGGTATCAGCACCGTCCGACCTGGCGATCGAAACCGCCGAACGCCTCGGCGTGACCCTGGTCGGCTTCCTGCGGGCCGACGGGTTCAACGTCTACACCCACGACGGCCGCATCGACCTGCGCGACCTGACCGGCTGGGGCTAGCGCAGCAACGGGCTCGGGTGGGTCAGGCGTGCCTGCCAGACTGCAGAACGGGCCCCAACGGGCGGGCCCGGGGTGGGCCCGGCCTACTGAACGCAACATCGTGCCTGCGAAGCACGGAGGTGGTCCCGGCAGACAATCCCTGCGGACAGGCTCGCCCTGGCCGGGCGACGCGATCGCCTGGATGCGGATCGAGGGCGAGACCGTGGAGCTACTCGATGGACCGCCGCGTGGCGTCCGCGTCGGCCGGTGAGGCTGCCCACGAACGAACATTGTCGATCTCGATCCTGATCATCGGGCGCGACTCCAGATCGTGATCCATGTATTGCGGGTACTTCCCGCGGAGCGCGGCCACGGCTGCCGCCACCGCCGCCGGGTCGCTCTCGACGACGGCGGCGTGGCCGTCGATCCGAACCCAACCGAGCTGCGACCAGTCCTCTGACC
>DASSZA010000212.1:0-12221 GCA_035703005.1 Candidatus Limnocylindrales bacterium
CGGGGCTGCCCGGCCCTGCGCTGACGTCGACGTCAGTCGAGGCGGCGGGACTCGCCGACGTGGCGGCAGTCGGGGAGGGAGCGGTCGACGGTTGAGGGGTGGGGCTCGCACAGCCCGCCACGAGGATCGCCAGGATGACCAGGGAGGCGATGCCGCGGTGCGACCTCATCGGACAACGATACGCATCCCACCCTCCATCGGATGCACGTAGGCCGGGTGTCCGCGTGAAGGTGGCCGGTCAGCGATGGTGGCGAGCGGTCCTGTCTGGTCCTGACGGGTGACACCGAGGCACCGAATTCCGCCCTGTGGTGCGCGGACGCAACCCTCGGGGTAGGAGGAAAGGGCTACTCTTCGCTAGTACCCGGAGAGCAGGGGTTTACCTCACCGGACAGCTCGGAACCTCGCGCACGATCAGGGGGACCACCAGGTCATGTCGCTGCTTCAACGCATGGAGCGCGCCCAGAAGGCGAAAGAGGCTGCTGAGGCAGCCAAGAACGGAAGCGCCCCGCCCGACACGCCCGACGCCGCCGTCCCGACCCCAGCCGCGACCACCCCGGTCCCGGCCGCCGTCGCTCCAGTCCGTGTTTCGACCAACGGCAACGGCACCAAGCGCGCGCCCGTCCCTGTCGGGCCCGCGAACGTGGGACCGGCGGTGCCCACCGGCCTCATGCGCGCGGCTCCGGCACCCGGCCGCGAAGACCTCATGCGCGAGGTCCGCATCCGCCTGCAGGGCGAGGTCGTCAATGCATTCAAAACCCTGCTCGACGCCAAGGACAGCGAGGTCCACGAACGGATCGAGGGCCTGGTCGATCGCGTCATCGGACAGGGCGGCTTCGCCGTCACCCGCGACGAACGCGAGCGCCTGGTCGAGGAGATGGTCCACGACGTGACCGGGTTCGGCCCGCTCGAGCCGCTCCTTGCCGATCCGACGATCACCGAGGTCATGGTCAACGGCCCCGACCATATCTACATCGAACGCAAGGGCAAGATCCAGCGGATCGACTCGGTCTTCCTCAACGACCAGCACGTCCTGCGGGTCATCGACCGGATCATCACCCCGCTCGGGCGGCGGATCGACGAGTCGAGCCCCCGCGTCGATGCGCGCCTGCCCGACGGGTCACGCGTCAACGCGGTCATCGAGCCGCTCTCGCTGGTCGGGCCGGTCATCACGGTCCGCAAGTTCTCGAAGACGCCGTACACCGTCGCCGACCTCGTCAAGTTCGGGACGGCGACGCAGGAGATGTTCGACTTCCTGCAGGCGTGCATCGAGGCCCGGCTCAACCTGTTCGTGTCGGGTGGCACGGGCTCCGGCAAGACCACGACGCTGAACGTGCTGTCGTCGTTCATCCCGAACGACGAACGGATCGTCACGATCGAGGATGCCGCCGAGCTCCAGCTTCGCCAGGACCACGTGATCACGCTCGAATCGCGACCACCGAACCTCGAGGGCGAGGGCGAGATCACGATCCGCAACCTGCTGCGGAACGCGATGCACATGCGCCCCGATCGGATCATCGTCGGCGAATGCCGCGCCGGCGAGGCGCTCGACATGCTCCAGGCGATGACGACGGGTCATGACGGGTCGCTCTCGACGGGACACGCGAACAGCCCCAAGGACATGCTTCGGCGGCTCGAGACGATGGTCCTGATGACGGGCTATCAGCTGCCGTTGCGGGCGATCCGCGAGCAGATGTCGTCCGCCGTCGACATCATCGTCCACACAGCACGACTCAAGGACGGCACCCGCAAGATCGTCAACATCACCGAGGTCTACGGCGTCGAGGACGACGAGATCCTCACGCAGGATATCTTCCGGTTCGAGCAGACCGGCTATCACGAAGGCAAGATCGAGGGCAGCCTCCAGCCGACGGGGATCCGCCCGACATTCATGGGCCAGTTCCAGCGGCTCGGTGTCGATCTTCCGCCAGGCGAATTCGGCATCCCGCCCGAGGACCCGGAGAACCCGCTCCGACCGCGCAAGACGCGGTTCGGCGCGATGATGAAGACCCACGCCGAGTTCACTCCCGTGCCGCGTGGCGACGGCAAGGCGGTCGTGGCCGGCGGCATGGTCTACGTATCGTCGATCGGCCCGGTCGATCCCGAGACCGGTGAGGTCGTCACCGGATCGATCAAGGACCAGACGCGGCGCTGCATGGCCACCCTGAGTGAGCGCCTGCTGGTGGCCGGGACGAGCATGGACCGGGTGGTGTGGGCCAACTGGTCGCTCAAGGAAGCGTCCGACTTCGACGAGTTCAACGAGGAGTGGAACCGCTGGTTCCCGGGCGATCCGCCGCTCGGCCAGCTCACGCTCATGCCGCCACTCCAGCGACGTGCCGGATTCGGCGTGTCGCTCGGGGTGATCGCCACCGTCGAACCCATCGCCGACGAGGTCGGCACCGGGTGGGACGGCTGATCGACTGATCGTCGGAAAGGGGGGAGCCACGATGACGCGCCGCGACGTGCTTCGCGACGCCGGCCGCACGCTTCTGCTCGGCATGTCCGGGTGGCTCGTCGGCGCGCTGCTGATCGCCAGGTTCGCCACGGGCGCGCTCGTGCCGGACCTCGACCTCGTCTATCTCTGCGTCGTGCTCTGGGTAGCCGTACCCGTCGCGGCGATCGCCGGTGCGCGCTTGCTACAGGACGGCAGTGTCCGACGACCCGCAGCCGCGTCTCGCACCTCGCTCGTCTGGGGGGTCATCGCAGTGGCGACCTGTGCCGCGCTCGTCGACACGACACGGGTCCTCGCGGAAGGCTGGTCGACCATGCAGGTCTGGCTAGCGCTCGCGCTCCTGACGCCATTCGGGGTCGCGGTCGGGACCGTGCCGCAGCTCCTCAGGTCGGAGGGTCGTTCGCGCTCCGTGACCGCCGTGTCGGGCCGGGTTCGGTTCGCGCTCGTTGCCGGGGCGCTCGGGATATTCGCGATCGCTCTGCTCCTGAGCGACACCCTTCTCTCCGGCGCCAGCGTCGCCGCCTACTCGTGCGACGCGTCGGTGTCCGCGGATATCTGCGCCGCGATCCAACCGACCCAGCCCATCCTCGGGTCGGTCGGGTGGGTACTCGTCGGAGCATTCGCCGTAGCGGCGCTCGTCGCCTTCGCCGTCGACCTCAACGGACTCGCCGGGGCTGCCGTCGGGATCCTCTATCTCGCGGGGGCATTCTGGGTCCGCTACCCGTGGGGCAGCCTCATCGACGGAACACTGACCGTCACGTCGCCCGCAGCGCTGGTCGCGTCGCACGCGGTGGCTGCGTCGGCACTCATCGTCGCGGTGGCTTTCATCCAGCTTTTCCGTGAGCCCGGCGGCTCGGAGACCGAGCGCGAGCTCACCGCATGGCTCCGAGCCGAGGCATTCCTGCCGGAGCAGCGCTCCGCCGACGGGAAGGCGGCGAGCTAGCTCCCGCCGTCGTTCCCGCTTCGGCTTCGCCGTTAGCCGTTGCCGGCGTTGCCAGCGTCATCGCCGACGAGCGGCACGGGCACGACGTGCTCGGCAAGGAACCACACCTGGAGCTCGTGGCGGCGCAGGACGTCGCCCATGAGCAAGTCGTTCGAGCCCCAGTCCTCGACCTCCTCGGTCGTCGTGATCGCCGCGCGTACTTTCTCGATCGTGATCTCGTGCGCCTGGAGCGTGCGGTCGATCATGACCGCCACTTCCTCGGCGCCATCGGGCGGCCGCGGGATCGTCGTCAGCTCGGCCGCGTGACGCGGGTCACCGACCGCGATGCCGCCCAGGCTCTGGACGCGCTCGGCGATGAGGTCGACGAGCTCGAGCTGCTCCTCCGCATGCTTATCGAAGAGCAGATGGAGCTGGTAGAACGTCGGGCCGGCCAGGAGCCAGTGGTGCTTCTTGTACAACGCGTACAGGATCATCGAGTCGGCGAGGATCTCGTTCAGCACCTCGCAGCTCTTCGCGCGCGCATCGTCTTCCAGCGCGATCGGCAGTCGGCGAAGCGTGCCGAACGACTGCAGCTCGGGCCCGCGTACATCGAGGCGAGGATCGGGTGAGCGGCGGCCGTTGCCGTTGCGGGCCTGGGTGCGTGCACGGGTCGTCGTGGTCGCCATGAGACAGCCTCCGGGGTGGGTCGTTTCCTGCCACTCCGAAGGGTGCCTCGTCCACCGGGGTCGACTCCATCAGCGGCAAGCGACCCCCATTGCGGCGGCGTTACGACCGCGCGTGTCGAGCGTGCGTGGCGGCTAGGCGATCGTGCGCAAGCGCGATGAGCGGCACGACCGTCAGCTCGAACGTCTCGTGCGTCGGATTGAGGATCGAGATCCACAACTGCTGGCCGTATACCGGGTGGGGGAGGAGGGTATCGAACGCTCGGAAGTCGGGATCCGGGTCGTTGGCGACGATCGCTTCGAACGTCGGGCGGTCGACGCCCAGGTTCAGGCGGAACACACCAGGGCGATCGAGGTCGGACGCGTCGTCGTGTTCGTTCGTCGTCACGAGCGTCGCGAAGTTCGGCCAGTGCTTCTCGGCGTCGACCGAGAAGAAGAAGGCGTTCAGCGCCTCGACGAGATCGGCGTCAGGGTAAGTGTCCAGGATGTACTGCACGATGGTCGCCTGATCGGGCCCGGCAGGGATCGAGATCGTCATGTCCCCATCGTGCGACATGCATGTCAAGTGCCTGGCGGGCCCACTCCGGGCGCCCTGGCATACGCTCGGCAGTCGGCCGGATGACGTAGGGCCAAGCGACCGACGTCCGTAGTCGACGCCGGTGGTCGCGGTCCACGATCCCGAGATGGCTGCTCCGTCCGTCGCGTCCCGGCGGTCCCTCACGTTCGTCGATCTCAGCTCGCTCCTGTACCTCGGTGCCGTGTGGGGTGCCGTCTTCCTGTTCATGCGCATCGCGGCGCCCCAGGTCGGTCCCGTCTGGGCGGCCGATATCCGTCTCCTGATCGGTGCTCTGGTCCTGCTGGCGTTCGCGGGTCGACGCACGCTACCCGTCGTCCGCGGCCGCGTGACCAGCTTCCTGATCGTCGGCGCGCTCTTCTCCGCGCTTCCCTTCACGTTCATCGCGATCGCGACGGTGACATTGCCGGCCGGATTCGCCGCGCTGCTGAACGCCGCGACGCCGCTCTTCACCGCCGCCATAGGGATGGCGTTCCTCGGTAACCGACCTTCCGCCCGCGTCATCGCCGGGCTCGTCGTCGGGGTGGTGGCCGTGGTCGTCCTCGTCGGCTGGTCACCGCTCGAACCGACGCTGACGACGATCCTCGCGGTCGCCGCGGGCCTGGGCGCCCCTGCGAGCTACGCGCTGGCCGGGAACTTCGTGCGCGCGAAGATGCGTGACGTCGAACCGACCGAGCTCGCCACGGGCATGGTCACCGCTGGCGCCCTGCTGGCCCTGCCGGTGGCGATCCTCAGCGGGGCACCGGGGACACCGAACCTCGAGGGCGTCGTGTCACTCATCGGCGTCGGCGTGCTGTCGACCGCGCTCGCCTGGCCGGTCTTCTTCCGCGTCCTGCGTCGCACGACCGCGACGGCAGCAAGCACGGTGACCTTCATCGTCCCGGCCTTCGCGCTCGCCTTCGCCGCGATCGTGCTCGGGGAGGCGGTCGGTCCGGAGCTCGTCGTCGGCTTTGGGCTGATCCTCGTGAGCCTGTCCCTGGTGCTCGGGATCGTGCCGCACGTTCGGGTGTCCTTGAGCACGGGCGTCGCACGGATCGCCGGGGCGTTCAGCCGAGCCTGACGCTGCCTTTCTGTTCGCCGGCCATTCGCCGGCCGCCTGCCGGCCGCGCACCGGCCGTTCGCAGCCCGTTAGCCGATGCATACATAGCCGCGCTGGGCGGAGGATCCCTTGTTGATGCAGCTGCCCGGCATGAATAGCGCTGCGTTGGCCTCGAGGCGCCTGCCTTTGGCGTCCAGAACCGCCGCTTTATGCAGGCGATGTGCATCACGGCGAACGTTTCCGCCCGCAGCGAGCGGATATCCATCACCCAGCCGACGCATCTGGCCAGTGGTTGTCGCCCCCCGCACCCTGAACCCTCTCCGCTAGAGTGCGCCGGTGAAGGCCGCCGTCCGAGACCGATACGGGACGCCAGATGTCGTCCGCATCGAGGACGTCGCGACGCCGGTGCCGGCCGACGGCCAGATCCTGGTCCGTGTCCGCGCGGCATCCGTGAACCGTGCCGATCTCGACGGCATCCAACCACGGCCCGCGTTCGTCCGTCTCTTCATCGGACTGCGAGCACCGCGTAACCACCGCCTCGGCATCGACGTCGCCGGCACCGTCGAAGCCGTCGGGCCGGGCGTGACGCGCTTCAAGCCCGGCGACCGCGTGTTCTCCGACCTCTTCGGTCAGCCGCTCGGCGCATTCGCCGAGTACACGTGTGCGGCCGAATCGAAGTTCCAGCCGATCCCTGACGGTCTCTCCTTCGAGGATGCCGCGACGTTGCCGCATTCCGGGGTCCTGGCGCTCCAGGGTCTGCGCCAGCGGCGCGGCCGAACGATCAAGAAGGGCGACAAGGTGCTGATCGTCGGAGCGTCCGGCAACGTCGGCCCGTTCGCGGTCCAGATCGCGAAGTCGATCGGCGCCGAGGTGACCGGTGTGGCGCGAACGTCGAAGCTCGACTTCGTTCGGTCGCTCGGCGCGGACCACGTCATCGACTACGCGACGACCGACTTCACCGCGACCGGCGAGCGGTACGACTGGATCCTGGACACTGACTCACACCAGTCGATCGTGAAGGTCCGCCGTGCCCTGAAGGACAGAGGCGTCTACGTGACGCTCGGTGGCACGGCATGGCCGATCCTCGGTGCGTTGATCGTCGGGCCGTTGCTGTCGCTCGTGGGCGGCAAGTATTCCGGCTTGATGCTCTGGTGGAAGCCGTTCAACCCGCCCGACGTCGCGCGCCTCGGCGCGATGGTCAGCGCGGGCGAGATCCGCCCGGCCATCGATCGACGGTTCCGGCTGGAGGACGTCGTCGATGCGCTCAAGTGGGTCGACGATGGTCACGCGAAGGGCAAGGTGACGCTCACCTTCGACCGATCCGCGGAGGACGCCGTCGCCGCATGACCGCCGCTCCTCGGCAGACGGACACGCTCCGCGTCGTCATCGCCGACGACTCGACACTCATCCGCGAGGGCATCGCCCGGCTCATCGAGGAGTCGGGCGGAACGGTCGTGGCAAAGGTAGGAGACGGGGACGCGTTCGTCGCTGCGGTGATCGAGCACCGCCCGGACGTTTCCGTCGTCGACGTCCGGATGCCGCCGACGCAGCGCGATGAGGGTCTGAAGGCCGCGATCGAGGCTCGACGGCGCGTCCCGGGGACCCCGATCCTCGTCCTGAGCCAGTACGTCGAGCGGCAGTACGCCGCTGAGCTGCTCGCGGGTGGCGGCGGTGGGGTCGGCTATCTGCTCAAGGACCGGGTCGGCGATATCCCGGAGTTCATGGACGCCCTGCGTCGGGTCGCCCGCGGCGGTACCGCGCTCGATGCCGAGGTCGTCGCCCAGCTGATGGTCCGCAGCCGACCCGATGACCCGCTCGCGGCGCTCACGCCGCGCGAGCGCGAGGTCCTCGCCGCCATGGCCGAAGGCCGCACGAACGTCGGCATCGCCAAGCTCCTGACGATCACCGAGGGAGCGACCGAGAAGCACATCAGCAACATCTTCGGGAAGCTCGACCTGCCCCAGACCGAGGAGGATCATCGCCGGGTGTTGGCGGTGCTGACCTACCTCAATTCCTGAGCGGGGAGCGGCGGGGCGGTCGGAGCTGGGCCTGTCGCGGGCGCAGGGCCGAGATCGGCGGGGATCATCGCCCGGACGAGTGTCGGACCGCCTGGAGGGCTCGTGACGGTGAACGTGCCATCGACACCGGCGACGCGGCTGGCCAGCCCGGCCAGTCCGCCACCAGCGGCGATCGTCGCCCCGCCATGGCCGTCATCCCAGACCTCGACGACGAGCCGGTCCGCCTCGATGCGTACACGGACCTCGCAGTTCGCCGCTCCGCTGTGCTTCGCCACGTTCGCGAGCGCCTCCGAGACCACGAAGTAGGCGGTTCGCTCGACCGCGGCTGACAGGCGCTGCCCCGTCGCCAGCTCGCTCGTGATCGATGTCCGGATCGGACCCCGACCGGTGATCGACTCGATGGCCGGCACGAGCCCGCGGTCCAGGAGGATCGACGGGGCGATGCCTCGAACGAGCTGCCGGATCTCGGCGAGGGCCTCGCGCGCCTGCTCCTGGCTCGAACGCACGAGTTCCTTGGCGTCTTCGGGGTCGGCATCGATCTTCTCGGCGGCGAGTCCCAGGTCGATCGACAGCATCACCAGGCGCTGCTGCGCGCCGTCGTGCAGGTCGCGTTCGATCCGGCTGAGTTCGCTCGCCTCGACATCGAGGACGGCGGACCTGCTCTGGCGCAGCGTTTCGACCTCGCGGCGTAGCGCGCGGCTTTCCGAGGTGCAGAGGAGACCCGCGACGACCTGGCGATGCAGTCGGATGACGATCTGCGACAGCGACGCCGCGACGAACAGCAGGAGAAGGCCGGCGAGGGAGGCGAGCCACAGCGGTGGCAGCGTCGGGCGCGGCTCGAACCACATCGGCAGCGTCAGCGCGACGAGCGCCAGCCCCCACGCGACCCCGACGACGACGAACTCGATGATCGTGAGTGGGAAGTCGACTGCGACGTAGAGGACGTCCCGCCAACGGGCCTCGTCGGCGAACTCGGCGCGGACGATATCGAGGACACCGCCGCGGAACGGCCGATACGGGTGCGCCCGCGGTCGGTCGGGCTCCCCGACGAACACACGCCACCGCTCGATCCACGCCACGACCCGCGAGCTTTCGATCCCGGCCGCGATGAACAGGATGCCGATGCCCGCGAGGAGTGTCGTGAGACCGGTCGAGATGAGGGCCACGACGATACCGAACGCGAGCGTCGCGACGAACGGACCCAGGACGACCGCTCCGACCGCATACCAGGTCTGAGGATGGATCGGCGAGAGGAGGAACGCCTGGAGCGGGGAACGCGAGATCCCCGGTCGAGCGAACGACGCTCCACCGGGGATCCGTGCCGAACCGAGGCCGGCGAGGATGAGCAGCAGCCCTGTCGCCAGGACGACCGCTTCGATCACTCGGCGGACTCGGGCGGCTCGAGCACCTGAGTGCTCGAAGGTGTCTCGCGCCGAAGGCTCGCGACGACGAGCAGGCCGCCGATCCCGACGACGAAGGCCGGACCGAGGTACCGCCACGCCTCGATGTACGGAGGCAGGAGCGAATCAAGCAGTGCCAGACCCCCGAACAGGATCAGCACCAGGCCGAAGAACGTGATCCAGCGGCCGGATCCATCGCCGCGCGATGCGTGGCGATGCCCCTCGGGCACGGCGTAGGTCTGGGTCGCATCGTGCTCGGTCATCGGCTCGAGCGGGATGATGATCGCCAGGGCCAGGTACAACAGGATGGCGAGACCACCCGTGAAGAAGATCGACAGGAACCAGAGCACCCGCATGAGTGTCGGGTCGAGGTCGAAGTACTCGGCGAGGCCAGCGGCGACACCGGCGATGCGTCGGTCATGACTGCATCGATACAAGCGGCGGTTCACGAACATCCTCCCATCGGAGCGAACTCGACATTACCGAAGTCGAGGCGGGCGCCGGCAGCGGCGCAGTATCGATGCCAGTCCGCGGCGGCCCGGATCTCCTGGCGGAGCTCCTGCCAGACACCGTGTTCGACGGCGAGGCGGGGGCTGAGTGTCATCACGCCGCCGAGGACGAGCCCAGGGACGGCCGCCGCTAGAAGACCGCTCGCGAGGCCGAGCGGGCTGTGGCGTAGTGCGAGCGCCAGGCCGACCGCGATGACGGCGAGCGGCCACCATGCGAGAACGCCGATCAGGTCGTTCGTCGTGAGTTGCCAGCGGCCCGCGAGCAGAAGCCCGGCCCCGAGCGCCACGACGAACACGCCCGCATAGAGGAGCGTGCGATTCACACGCATCGGGGTATCCATCACCTCCCCAAGAGTCGTGGCACGTCCTCGGCGCTCTGCGATCGCCGTTCCGTGCCGACCTCGACTGTGCGCTTCTGGAGACGGCCTTCCCAGCCCGGTACCCGGCGTCTTGTGGGGTAGGGATAACCCGACCCAGTACACCCTGTTAGCGGTCTGCGAGACGGACTCCGGAGAAGCGTTCCGGAGGCGTCGCGGAGCATAAGCACAATGGAGTGGGTGAGCCCCTCCTCAGTCGATGTCCTCGTCCCGACGTACCGTCGCCCCGCAGCGCTAGCCGTGACCCTGGCGGGTCTCGCCGCCCAGGATCACCCGACGTTCCGTGTCGTCGTCTCCGACCAGAGCCCCGAGGATGAGGCCGCGGCGGCCGTGCCCGAGGTCGCCTCCATGGCACGCGTCCTGGAGGCACACGGCCACCCTGTCGAGCTCGTCCGACACGTGCCGCGTCGAGGTCTTGCCGAACACCGCCAGTCGCTCCTGGAACGTGCCAGTTCGCCGTACGTGCTGTTCCTGGACGACGACATCTACCTCGAGCCGACGCTGCTCGGCCGCCTCGTCAGGTCGCTCCGGTACGCCGGCTGCGGGTTCGTGGGCTCCGCCGTGGTCGGGCTGAGCTTCCTCGACGACGATCGGCCGGACGAGCGCTCGGTCGAGTTCTGGGACGGACCCGTGCTGCCGGAGATCGTCTCCCCGGGGTCCGGCGCATGGGTCCGCCACCGACTCCACAACGCCGCGAACCTGCAGCACCTGCGTCACGAGCGCGGGGGCGACGCGGGCCGCCTCTACAAGGTCGCCTGGATCGGCGGGTGCGTGCTGTATGACACTGCGAAGCTGCGCGCGGTCGGCGGGTTCGGCTTCTGGCGGGACCTGCCGCCGCAGCACGCGGGCGAGGACGTCGTGGCGCAGTTGCGGGTGATGGCGCAGTACGGCGGCGCGGGCCTGTTCCCGTCGGGCGCATATCACCTCGAAGTCCCGACGACGGTGGTCGACCGCACGGTCGACGCGCCGCACGCGCTCGCGTCGATCGTCCCCGCTGACCTACGCCGCCAACAGGTCGCGGGCGGCGTCGAGCACGGTCGTGGTCTCGATATCGGCGACGAACGAGGCGTCGTGGCCACAGCGGTCGGTCATCGTGTTGGCGCCGCAGACGATGCACTCGAGGCGCCACGACAGGAGCGGGTGGTAGCGGGCGCGGAAGGCGCGACCGGCATTGATCAGGTTCCCGCACCAGAAGAGTCCGACGGCTGGCGTCCCGACGGCCGCGGCGAGATGGAGCGGCCCCGAATCGTTGCCGACGATCAGCGCCGAGTCGCACAGCAGCCCCGCGAGCTCCGGGAGCGTCAACCGACCGGTTAGGTCCGCGGTTTCCGGCGCAACGGAGACGACCGCCTCGGCCAGGGCGGCTTCGGGAGCGGTGCCGATGACGATGGGTCGGTAGCCCTCGCTCGAGAGCGCCGCCGCGACCTCGCCGAACCGCTCGGGCGGCCAGCGGCGCCGACCGTCGGTCGCGCCGGGGGCCAGGATGACGAGCGGCCCGTCGACCGACCTGCCGTCGTGCGCGTCCGCATCGTCGAGGATGCGCCGTCCGGCGACCACATCGGCGGCGGTCGGTGTGAGCCGCGGCTCGATCTCGACGGCTTCAGCTCCGACGAGGCTCACCACTTCCAGGTCTCGCATCACCTCCGACTGCCAGTAGCGGTACGGCGTCGTGGCGTCGAGTGGCGGCGCGCCGGGGGCTTGGAGCCCGATCGCTCGTCCGGCCCCCAGTCGACGAAGGAGCACGTTCGATCTCGCCCCGCCGCCGTGGAGCTGCACCAGCAGGTCGAACCGACCTTCGAGCTGCGCCACGAGCGCATCGAGTCGCGGGGGCTGCGGTCCACCGGCGAGCCACTCGACGACCGGCTTGGGGAGATCGATGACGCGATCGACAGGTCCGCGGGGCGTCCCGACGACCCCGGCTTGCCAGCTGTGACCGATGACGACCAGTTCTGCGTCGCCGAATCGGGCGGCGAGAGCACGCAGGGCGGGGACGGCGAAGACGAGGTCACCGAGGCCGCCGCCGCGAAGGACGCCGATCCGCCGCACCGGGCGTGACAGGCCGGCGCCGGCCGTCATGCTCGCGATCGACCGACCGCGGCGACGCCGACGTCGCGGGGCCAGCGGGCCCGGAGCTCGTCGAGAGCGTCGATCACCTCGTCGAAGGCGGGGAACAGCGCCTCCGTCGGCCGACTGTCGCGCGGCCGGAGACGACACCCGTCCGCCATGCAGCGATGCGGCTCGCCGGCTGCG
>DASSZA010000173.1:0-4466 GCA_035703005.1 Candidatus Limnocylindrales bacterium
CTCGTCGGTGACGCGATCGCCCGCAGCGCCGGCGAGGGCCGCTGGGTCGACGTCGATCGGTCCGCCGACGCCCCGTCCAGCACCGCTCGACTGGAGACACCCGCATGAAGCTCGGCTTCCTGACCGCCCCATTCCCCGACACGCCGCTGATGGAGGTAGCCGACTGGGCGGCGAGCTCGGACTTCGAGGTCCTTGAGATCGCCTGCTGGCCGCAATCGACGGGGCCGACGCGGCGCTATGCCGGTACGAGCCACATCGATGTCAAGAACCTGTCCGACGATCAGGCCAAGGAGATCGTCGACGAGATCGCGTCGAAGGGCCTGTCGATCTCCGGTCTCGGCTACTACCCGAACCCCCTCCATCCGGATCCCGCCCATCGCAAGGAGGTCACGGACCACCTCAAGGCGGTGATGGTCGCGGCTAGGAAGATGGGCATCCCGCTCGTGAACACGTTCATGGGTGGCGACGCGGCGAAGAACATCGACGACAACTGGGAGGAGGCACTCCGCGTCTGGCCCGACATCGTCAAGTTCGCGAACGACCAGGGCGTGAAGATCACGCTCGAGAACTGCCCGATGCTCTTCTCCTACGACGAGTGGCCGGGCGGCAACAACATCGCGACGACCCCCCGCCAGTGGCGCCGGATCCTCGAGCAGTGGGGCGACACGATCGGGCTCAACTTCGACCCGTCGCATCTCATCCTCCAGATGATCGACATCCAGCGCTTCCTCAAGGAGTTCGGGGAGAACGTCCTCCACTATCAGGCGAAGGACCTGATGATCGACCGGGACGGCCTCTACGAGCGGGGCATCCTGTCGATGGGCATGGGCTGGCAGATCCCGCGCATCCCTGGGCTGGGTGAGGTCGACTGGGGCATCGTCCACGGCGAGCTGTACCGCCAGGGGTACGACGGCGACTGCATCATCGAGCACGAAGACCGCCGCTTCGAGGGTTCGGATGAGAAAGTCAAACAGGGGTTCTTGATCGCACGTGACGTCCTCCGTCCCTACTGCCACTAGTGACCGCATTCGAATGGAGGCACCGCTGATGGCCGGTCATCGCCGCGTTGCTTCCTGCGCGCGCTCGCTCACGCACCTGCGGGTGCGCTCGCTCACGTGCTCGCTCGCGCCTTGCGCTGACACGGCCCTCAACGGCG
This sequence comes from Candidatus Limnocylindrales bacterium, assembly GCA_035703005.1. Lineage (GTDB taxonomy): Bacteria > Chloroflexota > Limnocylindria > Limnocylindrales > CSP1-4 > SPCO01. The sequence continues at coordinate 1,157 of DASSZA010000173.1, forward strand.
CCGACTGCGTTCCATCGGCATGACGACGATCGATCTCGGCAGTCTGACGGAGCGCGACATCGCCAAGACGATCGACCATTCCCTGTTGAGGCCGGAGCTCGATGACGCGTTCATCGAGGACGGGTGTCGTCTCGCGGCCGAATACGACGTCGCATCCGTGTGCGTCCGTCCTGTCGATGTCCCCCGCGCCGTTTCGCTACTTTCCGGCACCGACGTCGCCGTCGGCACGGTCATCGGTTTCCCCCACGGTGGCCAGCCGACGGCGACGAAGGTGTTCGAGGCCAAGCAGGCACTCGACGAGGGCGCGACCGAGCTCGACATGGTCATCCAGATCGGTGCGCTTAGATCGGGTCGTGATGCGGACGTCCAGGCGGACATCGCGGCGATCGTCGACGTCGCGCACTCCCGCGGTGCGATCGTGAAGGTCATCTTCGAGAACGCCTACCTGACGGACGACGAGAAGATCCGCGCGTGCCACCTGACCGAGGCGGCGGGCGCCGACTTCGTCAAGACGTCGACCGGCTTCGCGCCGGGCGGAGCCACCCACGACGACCTGCGCCTGATGCGAGCGAATGTGTCGCCGCACATCCAGGTCAAGGCCGCCGGCGGCGTCCGGACGCTCGATGCGTTGCTCGAGGTGATGGCGCTCGGCACGACCCGCATCGGTGCCACGGCGACCAAGGCGATCATCGACGAGTTCCGCGCGCGTAAGGCCGGTCGCCCGGCGACGACGGTCGCGGCGGGGACTGGCGACGGCGGCGCGGGCGGCAGCTACTGATGACGGCAGCGACGGCGACCCCCGTACTCGCGTGGCTCGACGAGGCACGGCCGGTCCTCGACACGCTCGCGGACACCCAGGCCGAAGCGATGGAGACGGCGAGCCAGTGGTGTGCCGACGCGATCGGCTCGGGTGGGCTCGTCCATCTGTTCGGGACCGGTCACTCGCGAATCCCGGTCGAAGAGATGTTCCCGCGTTACGGCTCATATCCCGGGTTCAACCCCATCGTCGAGCTATCGATGACGTTCCATACCCAGGTCGTCGGGGCCAATGGCCAGCGCCAGGCGATGGCGATCGAGCGGATGTCAGGCCTCGCGGAGGTCATCCTCGCGAACTTCTCGTTCGGCCCGAGCGACGTGATGATCGTGTTCTCCGCGGGTGGCACGACCGCCGTTCCGATCGAGATGGCACGCGGCGCGAGGTCTCGCGGTCTGCGTGTCATCGCTGTAACCTCGCTCGCGCAGTCGACGACGCAGGATCCGGACACCGCCGCCGGCGACCGCCTCGCGGACGAGGCCGACCTCGTCATCGACCTGTGCACACCCCATGCCGACGCGCTCGTCGCCATCGATGGAGTCGACACCCCGGTCGGACCGGGCTCGACGCTCGCGGCGGTCGCGGTCGCCAATAGCATCAAGGTGCGGACGGCCCAGCTCCTCGCGGAGCGTGGGGCGTTGCCGCCGACCATCACCCGAGCCTCGGTCGTCGGCGCCGAGCGCTCGCGGGCATTGTTCGATGCCGCATACGAAGAGCACGCGCGACGCATCGCACGTGCCATCGCCGGGGAGGGGTGATGGTCCGCGTGATCGAGCGAAGGAGGTGGCGCCGATAGATCGCATCACGACCAGGGGTCGTTACGCTGGCCGACGCGACCAGATCGGCGCGTCGTTCCCTCAGGAGGAGGATGTCGAATGATCCAAGGATCCACCCGCAGGAAGCTGTTCGCGTGGGGCGCGATCGCGACCCTCGTGGCGGCCTGCTCCAGCGGTGGTGGCGCGGCGACGACCGCGCCGAGCGCGGCTGCGCCGTCCGAATCGGCAGCCGCATCCGAAAGCGCCGGCGCCTCGGCGTCGGCCTCGGGCAGCGGCAAGCAGTACACGATCGGTTACTCGAACGCGTTCGGCATCGGCAACGGGTTCCGCGAGGAGCAGCTCTGCACCGCCAAGGCGCAGGCGCTCGTCTCGGGCCAGGTGTCGTCCGGCACGTGGACGAACGAGAAGGAAGAGACGTATCCGCAGCTCCAGCAGATCCGAGACCTGATCTCGAAGAAGCCGGACGCGATCATCTTCAACCCGAACGGGCCTGACGTCCTGAACCCGGCACTCGCAGAGGCGAACGCCGCGGGCATCAAGACGGTCGCCCTCGACGCGTATGTCACCGACCCGAACACGCTGAACATCTCGAACGATCAGGTCGCGTATGGCTATGTCGGCGCGAGCTGGCTGTTCAAGCAGCTCGGCGGCAAGGGCAACGTCTACTACATGCGCGGCCTCGCCGGCCACCCGGCCGACAACGACCGCCACCAGGGCGTCATGAAGGCGCTCTCGGAGAACCCCGGCATCAAGCTGCTGCCGAACAACGATGGCGTCCCGACCGGCTGGGATCCCGCACAGGGCACCAAGCTGATCACCGACCTCATCAATAGCGGTGGCTACGACAACGTCCAGGGCATCTGGACCTCGGGCATCGACCAGCAGGTCGTCGACGCGATCAAGGCCGCGAACAAGCCGTTCGTGCCGATCGTCGGCGCCGACCTGAAGGGCTTCGTCGAGATGCTGCTCAACAAGAACGGCGGTTACGACGGGCTCAAGGGCCTCGCGGTCTACAACCCTGCGGCGATCGGCGGCGCCGGTCTCAACCTGGCGCTCAAGGCGCTCAACGGCGAACAGATCGATTCCAAGGACGTTACCGTCAAGGACTCGACGGGCGCCGACAAGCAGATCAAGGCCATCTTCCTGCCGACGCCGGAGGCGTACGACAACACCACCGACGCAGGCAAGGCCAAGCTGCAGGAGATCGACGTCGAGGGGCTGAACAACCTCTGGCCGGTGAGCTGGTACATCGATGGATGGACCGACTACACGATCGACCAGATGCTGGCCTGCAAGGCGCCGGGCGAGTAACCCGCGCCTCCACCCATCCATCATCGAGCGGGAGGCTGACCCAGCCTCCCGCTCGCAGCACACAGAAGGACATGACGGACACGACGGCTGAGCTCATGCTCGACGCGGCCGGTATCGCGAAGGCCTATGGGGCCGTCGTCGCGCTGCACGATGCCTCACTCGCCGTGCGACCCGGCGAAGTCCACGCACTCATGGGCGCGAACGGCGCCGGCAAGAGCACCTTCGTCAAGATCCTCACAGGCGCGGTCCGCGCCGACAAGGGCAGGATCGCGCTTCGTGGCCGCGAGAGCGTGGCCCACTCTCCTCGAGAGGCCCGTCGTCTCGGCCTCGTCTCGGTCTACCAGGAGCCGGCGCTGCTCCCGGACCTCGACCTTCGCTCGAACCTGCGGCTGACCGACACGCCGATCCA
>DASSZA010000300.1:0-23649 GCA_035703005.1 Candidatus Limnocylindrales bacterium
TGTAGAAGAAGAAGTGGGGATCGCCGGAGATCCAATAGCCGTCGTGGCCGTGGACCCTCACGCGCTCGAGAGTCGTGCCGCTGTGGATCGCCTTGTCATAGAACTGTTGCTCGTTCGCTCCGTCGAAGCGCATGAGGACGAGCCCGACACCGGGCTCGAGGGTCTCGGGCAGGTCCGCGCTCGCCTTCCACACGTATGCGACCTGGTCGCCCTTGGCAGGATCGATCCAGACACTGTCCGGGGGCCCAAGCCGCTTGTCCTTCGGGAGCGCGACGGCGATGCCGGTCTCCGGCTCGACCTGGTCGAGTGCCACCTGCCGTCCGAGCAACAAGCGCATGCCGGCGATCGGCGGAAGCGTCGGGCTTGGCGACGGCATCTGGCTGCCGGGCCGGCTGGCAGTCGGACTGACCGCGTCCGTCGGCGCTGGCAGGACCGAGGCGGGTGGCTCGCCGAGGGTGATGCGCAGACCCGGCAGACCGAGCCCCACGGCACCCGCCACGATCGCCAGTCCCAGCAGGGCCAGCAGCGCGAGGACGAGCCCTCGTCGAACGGGCCGTCCGCCGAACATCCACGAGCGGCGCGGCCGTGGCCCGCGCGAGACGAGCCGAGCCCTGACACGCGTCGCGATGTCCGGCGCGGTCGTTGCGCCATCCGCCGTCATGGGCGTTGCCGTCGGCCAGTCGATCTCGGCGGATAGCGACCGCAGCGCCGCTTCGAGTCCGGCGTCGTCGCGGGCCAGGTGTCGATCGGTCATCGGTCGGCTCCTGATCCGTCTGCGCCGAGTGCTTCGCGCAGGCGGCCAAGGGCCCGCGACGTGCGCGACTTGACGGTCCCGCGCGGGATCCCGAGCGTCTCCGCCGTCTCGATCTCGCTGAGATCGAGCAGGAACCGGGCGCCGAGCACCTCGCGGTCGTCGTCCCGGAGCTTTGCGAGGGCCGCGAGTAGCTCCGACCGCTCCTCCGCAGCCATCACGATCTGCTCGGGACCGGGCGCGACTCGCTGTGGGGACGCGTCTGCGGCGCGAAGCGCAAGCCCCTGCCGGCGGCCTGCTGATCGCCGGCGGTTGCGTGCCTCGTTCGCCACGATGCGGAGCAGCCACGGCCGGAGCGGCGACCCCTCTCGAAAGCGGGGGAGGGCATCGAACGCCTTGATGAACGCTTCCTGGACGGCATCGTCCGCGTCGGTCTCCGGGCAGATGAGGTGGGCGGTCCGGACGGCCACGTCCTGATAGCGGCGCACGATGGCCTCGTACGCCGCGACGTCGCCGGCGCGGGCGCGCGCGATCAGTTCGGCGTCTTCGATGTGGACGGCCCTCCACGACAACCGTACCCCGTACACCGCGGGGTTCGGCTGGGTTCCCGTGGGCTGGCGGCCGCCGACCCGCTACGATCGAGACGTGACAGAGCAGACCCACAACGCCGGCCGCGTCTTCCGGCGGTCGCTCATGGCCGAGCCGCCGGTCGCGGTGGAGTCGAGCGGCGCGACCATCACCGACTCCACGGGCAAGACGTACATCGACGCCGCAGGTGGCGCGATCGTCGTCAACGTCGGGCACGGCCGCGCGTCCATCGCCGACGCCATGGCCGATCAGGTCCGGCGCCTCGCCTACGCCCACGGCTCCGCGTTCACGACCGGCCCGCTCGAGGCGTACGCGGCCGCCGTCGGCGAGGTCCTGCCTCTCGACTCGCCCGCTATCTACCCGGTCTCCGGCGGCTCAGAGGCGATCGAGACGGCCCTCAAGCTCGCCCGCATCTACCACCTCTCGCGCGGCGAGCCCGACCGCGACGTCCTGATCTCTCGCTACGGGAGCTACCACGGCAACACGATCGGCGCCCTCGACGCTGGCGGGCGGCCGCCGCTCCGCGCGCCCTACGAGCCGTGGCTCGGCAGGTTCCGCCACGTGTCGGCGCCCTACCCGTACCGCGCCGGGGACCCCGGATCCCGCGCGCTCGGGGATGGCGAGGCGCTCGCCGCCGAGCTCGACGGCGCCATCCGTGAAGCTGGACCCGGGCGCGTCGCGGCGTTCCTCGCGGAACCGATCGTCGGCGCCACCCTCGGCGCGGTCGTCCCACCCGACGACTATTGGCCGGCGATCGCCGAGGTCTGCGCTCGCCACGGCGTCCTGTTGATCGCGGACGAGGTCATGACTGGGTTCGGCCGGACCGGGCGCTGGTTCGGCCTCGACCATTGGGGCGTCCGGCCCGACATCCTCGTTGCCGCCAAGGGCACGACGAGCGGCTACTGGCCGTTCGCGTTCGCGGCGGGTAGCGGACAGGTGTACGAGACCGTGACCGCGCCGGGCAAGGGCTTCGTCCACGGCTTCACACACTCGCACTCAGTCCTTGGCGCGACGGTCGCCAACGAGGTGCTGCGCATCCTCAAGGACGAGGACCTCGTCACGGCCAGCGCCGAGAAGGGCGTGCGCCTGATGACACTCCTGAAGGGCGCGCTGGAGGAGCACCCGTCGGTCGGCGAGATCCGCGGCCGCGGGCTGATGATCGGCGTCGAGTTCGTCGAGGATCGCGCGACGCGGCGGGCATACCCGCGTGCCGCTCGGGTCGCTGAGGGCGTGCTCACGGCCGCGCGCGAGCGCGGCGTCCTGGTCTACATGGGAACCGGCAACGCCGACGGCATCGACGGCGACACGATCCTGCTCGGCCCGCCGTTCGTCATCACGGACGACGAGCTGCAGCGAGTCGCGGAGGTGATCGCCGAGGCCGTCGACGTCGCGACGGCCTCGGAAACAGCAGCCCGGTAGGCCGGGCCGCGGTCAGGTCAGCGCAGGTCGGTCCGGGTCAGCCGAGGCTGTCGTCGGGGCGCTCGGCGGCCATCCGCTCGGCCACCTCGCCGCTGTCGTCCGCGCGCTCGGCGGCCATCCGCTCGGCGACCTCGCGCTCGTAGTCGTTCGCGAAGCCGCGACCGGCCTCGATCTCGCCCTCGACGAACGCATCCTTCACGCCGGACGTGTTCAGGTACCACAGGACCACGGCCGGCAGGAGCGCGGTCGCGAGCCCGGTGCCGAGGTTGCCGGTGGCGAGCGTGACCATGACGGCGTTGAAGATGCCGAGGATCGCGATGAGCATCCCGAAGGTCCACGCCCAGATGCGCAGCGTCCAGGCCCCCCACGCGACCGCGATGTACGCGATGCCGAGGACGAACGTCAGAAGCCCCCAGAAGAAAAGCCCGGATCCCGTTTCCGCGGGACCGAACGTGACGATCCCCATCAGCCGAAGCCCGATGACGAAGAAGCCCAGACCGTTGACGAGGGCGAAGAACCCAAGGACTGCGACACCGATCGGCGGTGCTCTCATCGCGCCTACCTCCTGCGACCAACCATGGCTCGACCTAGGGTCGCGCCGCGCTGCACCGGGTCAATGGTGCGCACGCACCCTTCGCGAACCTACCGAGGGAACCGCCATGAACGGCCCGGCGCCATCATGCTCCCAAGGACCAGAACCGCGCCGCCCACCACGAGCAGGATCGGGATGATGAAGCCGCCGATCTCGGGCTGGATGAGGTTCACGGCACCGAACACCGTCAGCAGCCCGCCGAACCAGGCCTGCCAGCCGACGCCCCCGCCGCCAGTCGCCCGGACCAGGGCGATGAACAGGAAGGCGATCCCGAGGCAGAACGTCCCCAAGCCGTCGCGACTCACGCCGGCGTTCGTGAGGGCGCTGGGCACGGCAAGCGCGGTGATGATCGCGCCGGCATACAACGAGCCGGTCCCACGGGTCATGGCCCACCGGATGAGCAAGGCCAGCCCGATCGCCAGCACGAAGACGGAGCCGATGGCCTGCGCTTGCGGGAACACCGTCTGGATCAGCAGCAGGCCCCCGAGGACCAGCAGGAACACGCCGATCCATGGGAGACCAGGCCGGCGTCCCTGATCGCCCGGCCGTCCCGTGCCCCACTCCCAGCCGTAAACGCGGACATCAGGCTCGCGAGGCTCACGGCCCCCGCTATCAGGGCCGAGTCGCGTCAGGGTCCCGTCGGGTGGCGGCGGTGGCGGATCGCCACCGTGCTGTGGGTCCATGGGAGGAGCGTAACCTTTCGTGTAAGGGGCGACGTGAAGCCTGTCCGATGGAGGGGACGTTGGCGGTCAGCAGGATCGCCGGGTTGCGGGTGCCCGGCCTGGAGATCGCGCACTCCTATCGGCGGGCCTGGCTGCCGAACGACATCATCGCTGGGCTCGTCCTGACTGCCGTTCTCGTGCCGGTGGGCATGGGGTACGCCGAGGCCGCGGGCCTGCCCGCGATCACCGGGCTGTACGCGACGATCACCCCGCTCCTCATCTACGCGGTCCTCGGCCCGAGCCGGATCCTGGTGCTCGGTCCGGACTCCTCCCTGGCGGCGGTCATCGCCGCAACGGTCGTGCCGCTTGCGGCCGGCGATCAGGGTCGGGCGGTGGAGCTCGCCGGAGGCCTGGCCCTCATCGCCGGAGGGCTCGGGATCGCATTCGGGGTCCTCCGCCTCGGCCTGCTGACCGACCTGCTCTCCACCCCGATCCGGATCGGTTACCTCAACGGGATCGCCCTTACCGTCATCGTTTCGCAGCTCCCAAAGCTCTTCGGGTTCTCGGTCGACGCCGACGGCCTTGTACCCGAGGCGATGGCGTTCGTGCAGGGAGTCGCAACGGGAATGGCGAACGTCCCCGCCTTGGCGATTGGCGTCCTGGCCCTGGCGATCATGATCGTCGCGAGGCTCCTCGGTCGCGCCGCGGTCGGCATCGTCGTTGCCACCGTCGCGACGACCCTTGTCACTGCCATCACCGGCCTGGCCGCCGCTGGTGTCGATGTCGTCGGTGCGATGCCCCAGGGTCTCCCCCGGCTCGCGATCCCGGCCGTCGGCTTCGGGGATCTAACGGCGATGCTTGCCGGCGGCTTCGCGATCGCGGTCGTGTCACTCGCCGATACGAGCGTCCTGTCGCGGACGTTCGCCGCCCGAAGCGGGCAGCGGGTCGACCAGAACCAGGAGCTCGTTGCGCTCGGGGCCGCCAATGTCGGTGCCGCATTCACGTCGGGTTTTCCGGTAAGTGCCAGCGCATCGCGGACACCGGTCGCGGAGGCAGCTGGCGGAAAGACGCAACTGACCGGCGTCGTCGCCGCGCTCGCGATCACGGCCATGCTGCTCGTCGCGCCCGGCATCACGAGCAACCTCCCCCAGGCGACACTCGGCGCGGTAGTGATCGTCGCCGCGACTTCGCTCATCGATCTCGCGGGCACCCTTCGCCTCATCCGGCTACGGCCGACGGAAGCCATCTTGTCGTTCATCAGCTTCGCCGGCGTGGCGTTCGTGGGTGTCATCCCGGGGATCTTCGCCTCGGTCGTGATCGCCCTCGCCGCTTTCTTCTGGAAGGCATGGCGGCCGCATTCCGCCGTGCTCGGCCGCGTCGAGGACCTGAAGGGCTATCACGACATCACCCGGTACCCCGAGGCTCGTCGGCTCGACGGACTCGTGCTGTTCCGCTGGGATGCGCCACTCTTCTTCGCCAACGCCGAGGCCTTCCGCGAGGCGATCGAAAGCGCGGTCGATGCGGCGCCGACCCCGACCCGATGGATCATCGTCGCGGCCGAGCCGATCACGGACGTCGACACGACCGCCGCCGACATCCTCGACGAGCTTCTCGGCGACATGCGGCGAGCGGGGGTCGAGCTCCGGTTCGCCGAGATGAAGGATCCGGTCAAGGATTGGCTGAGTCGCTATGGCTTGCTACAGAAGATCGGCGACGACGCCTTCTACCCCACGGTCGGGACAGCGGTGGATGCCTACGTCGCGGCGTCGGGTATCGACTGGATCGACTGGGAGGAACGCGGCGAGGACGCGCCAGGCGCGTCGAGCGACACCTCGTCTTCGACGTGACTGAAGCCCAGCCGATCGGCGAACCGGCCGAGCGGCCCGGGCGCCCACCAGTTCCACTTGCCCATCAGCCGCATCGTGGCCGGCACGAGGAGGATGCGGACGATGGTCGCATCGATCAGGACCGCGATCGCCATCCCGACGCCGATGCTCTTGATCGTGATCGACTCGGCGAGCGCGAACGCGGCGAACACCGACACCATGATCAGCGCCGCGCCCGTGATGACGCCCGCCGTCTTGGCCAGGCCCTCGGCGACGGACGCGGTGTTGTCGCCGGTCCGTCGGTAGGCCTCCTGGATGCGCGACAGGAGCAGGACCTCGTAGTCCATCGACAGCCCGAACAGGACGCTGAACATGATGATCGGGTTGCCTGCGACCGTGAATCCCGGGCTCGTGAACCCGAGCACGTTCGAGAAATTGCCCTCCTGGAAGATGAACACGAGGGCGCCGAACGATGCGGTGATCGACAGCAGGGTCATGATCACGGCCTTGATCGGGATCACGACCGACCCGAACAGGAGGAACAGGATCACGGCGCTCGCGCCGAGGGTCAGGGCGATGGCGTAGGGGATCGTCTCGGACTGACTGACCATGAAGTCGTGGCCGCTGGCCGCGAGCCCGCCGACCTGCGTCGCGACGCCATCGACATGGACATCGCGCACGCCGACGACCACCGCCGTGCCCTGCGGCGAGAGCGGTGACAGCGGGCTGATCGCGTCTAAGCGGACGGTGGAGCCGCGGACATAGGTGTCCTCCAGCCGCTCGAGGCCTCCGGCCATCTCCGGCGGGAGCAGGCTGCGGTCCATCCCGAACAACGCCGAGATGCCGGCCGCGTCGAGCTCGCCACCGGTCTGCGGGTCTTTGATGCCGGCGAACGGTCCCTCGACCCGGTCGATGTGGTTCACCTTCGCGATCGCGGCTGACAGGTCGAGGATCCGCTGGACGTTCGCCTCGTCGGTCGGCGAGCCCTGGACCTTGGCGAGGACGACGATCGGTGAGGTCTCGCCGGCCTGGAAATCGTTCGACAGCGCGACCGACGCCTCCCGGCTCTCGATGCCGGGCGGCAGGATGGATGCGTCCGGGATGCCCTGGCTCAGCCGCAGGAACGGCGTGCCGAGGATGAGCAGGAACGCCAGGGTCGGGGCGAGGACCGCGAACGGGCGGGCCATCACCCAGTGCGCCATCCGCTCCCAACGCGAGGCGCTGGCGGCCTCGGCTTCGGCACCGACCGGTCGGCCGAGCATCCGTCGGATCCGGTCGCGGAATGCCCGGACGCTCAAGGCGTTCACGCGCGGCCCCAGCATCCCGAGGACGGCGGGCAGGAAGGTGAGGGCGAAGAAGACCGAGGCCCCGACGGTCAGCGCGCCGCCGATACCGAATGAGCGCAGCGCGGTCGGCTGGAACAGCAGCAGACCGGACAGCCCGACCGCCACGGCGAGACCGGAGAACGTGACCGCCTTGCCGCTCGTGGCGACCGTGATCTGGACTGCCGTGCCGACATCGCGGCCGCGACGGAGCTCCTCGCGGAAGCGGCTGACCATGAACAGCGAGTAGTCGATCGCGAGTGCCAGCCCGAGCATCGTCGCGACGTTCTGGACGTAGATCGAGAGCTCGGTCACCTGTGCCGCGAGGAACACCCCGCCGAGGGTCGTGGGGATGGCGAGGGCGGCGACGAGCAGCGGCATCCCGGCGGCGATGAGCGACGAGAAGACAAGGATCAGGATCAGCGCCGCGAACGGGAAGGAGACCGTCTCCGCCTGGATCAGCTCCTTCTCCGACTGCTTCGCCTGGTCCTGGGTCGCCGGAGCGACACCGGTGAGCTGGAGCGTGACGTCCGACGGCTTGTGGATCAGCGCGCGGAAGTCATCCATCGCGTCGACTGCTTTCTCATCGGTGATGTTCAGCCGGACGACGACGTACGCCGAAGTCCCGTCCTTGCTGATGAAGCGGTCGTCGTGCGTCTCGGCGTACCCGATCGACGAGCCGACCCGCTCGTCATCGAGGAGGCCCGTTAGGGAGTCCGCGATCGTCGTTTGGAACGCAGCTGACCGCGCGTCGTCACCGGCCTGCCCTCGATACACGGCGACGATCGACCCCCCACCAGCGCCGAAGTCGTCGGCGAGGCGGGTCGTCACGGCGGCGGATTCGGAATCCGGATCCGTCCAGCCTCCGGCGCTGAGAGTGCCGGTCACACCGGACGCGAGCATCGACGACGCGATGGCGATCGCGATCGATAGCAGAGCGATGGGACGGCGGAAGCGATAGACGAACGCTCCCCAGGCACTGAACATCGTGGCGGACCCCAGTCGGACGGTACGTTGGTCTGCGCAACATAGAGAATGGCCATTCCCTTTGTCAACATGTCCGCCTTGCACCGTGCTACCAGAGCGGGTACCGTTCGGGGAGCAGCCATTCGTTTTGGAGCCAGTCGTTCGTGCCTCGCCTCACCGCAGCCCAGGAACAGCAGGTCCGCGACCGGATCATCCGCGCGGCGGTCGCCGTCTTCGCCGAGAAGGGCTACCACCGCGCGACCATCGCGGACGTGGTCGCTCGATCCGGGCTCTCGGTCGGGGCGATCTACACGCACTTCACCGGCAAGGAGGAGCTGTTCCTCCACAGCTGTGACCTGATCTCGGGGCAGGGCCTCGATGAGCTCGCGGCACGGCTGGCGCCCCTGACGTCGACCGCCGAGCGCCTGCGCGCCGCCGTCGCGTACTACGTCGAGACGATCGATGACTTCGGCGATCAGCCGGGCCAGGTGGGCCTCGTGCGAGCGTGGGCCGAGGCGGGCGAGGAGCCCGGCGTCCGCGAGATGCTCGCGCGGCGGCGCGAGCGACTGCTCGGTGCCGCGCAGCTGTTGCTGCGCGAGGGGATCGTCCGCGGCGAACTACCGGACTGGCTCGATGTCGACGGTTTCGCGCGGGGCTTCATGGCACTACTCGATGGGCTGCTCCTTCAGCGCATCGAAGCGGGCGACGCGTATCGGCCTGAGGAATCGATGCGCCGGGCGAACGCCATCCTCGATGTCCTCCTTGCCGTCCGAGGAGTCGAGCGACCGGCCGTCGCGACGGCGTAGCATCGGGCGGCGATGCCGCACGTCCAGACGGTCCTCGGCCCGATCGACCCGGGCGAACTCGGGTTCACGCTGCCGCATGAACACACCCAGATCTCGCTATGGCACATCCAGACACGGTGGGACTACTGGCAGCTGACGCGCGACGAGCCGCTGATCCTCCAGGAGCTCGAGGCGTTCCGCCAGGCCGGTGGCGGCGGGATCGTCGACCTCACGATGCCGGGGGTAGGGCGTGACCCCCAGTGGCTGGCGGGGATCGCACGCGCGTCGGGTCTGAACGTCGTGTTGGGCTGCGGCTGGTACCGCGGTGCCTACTACCCCGTGGAAACGCTGATCGACAGGCGATCGGTCGACGATCTCGCTGACGAGCTGGTTCATGAGGCGTCGGAGGGCGTCGGCGACACCGGGATCCGCCCCGGGATCATCGGTGAGATCGGCACCGACAAGCCGTGGGTCTCAGCCCTGGAGGAGCGCGTCCATCGCGCTGCGGCCCGGGCGGCTCGCCGGACCGGCCTCGCCCTGACGACACATAGCGTCCTCTCGCCGGTCGGTCTCGACCAGTTGACGATCTTCGAGGCTGAGGGCGCCGACCCGTCGCGGGTCGTCGTCGGCCACTCGGATTCCTACGCGCACCTCGACCACTACCTCGCGATCATCGAGCGCGGCGCGTCGATCGAGTTCGACTTCCTCGGGATGTCGTTCACGCCGGCCGAACGGCACGGCGAGGGCCGCATCGTCGAGCTGCTCTGCGAGCTCCTGTCACGTGGCCACGTCGAACATGTCCTGCTGTCGCAGGATGTCTGCCACGACTCGCAGCTCCGACGCTACGGCGGGAACGGTTACACGTACCTCGCGTCGACGTTCCTGCCGCGCCTCCGCGAGGCGGGCGTCAGCGACGGGGAGATCGAGACCATGACTGTCGAGAACCCGAGACGGCTCCTGTCGATCGCTTGAGGCCTACGACTCGAGGGTTGCCTCGACGTTGATCTCGACGTTGCCCTGCAGCGTCTGGCTGATCGGGCAGCCGACCTTGGCGGCCTCGGCGGCCTTGGCGAAATCTTCCTGCGAGATCCCGGGGACGATGCCGCGTACCGTCAGGTTGCTCGTCGTGACCCGCCAGCCTGCTTCGACCTTGTCGAACGTGACCTCGGCCGAGATCGTCAGACGCTCGGGCGGCGTCTTGGCGCGGCCGAGCCCCGCCGAGAACGCCATCGCGAAGCACGAGGCATGGGCGGCCGCGAAGAGTTCCTCGGGGCTGGTCTTTCCGCCCGGCTCCTCGGTCCGCGCGGGCCAGCTGACCGGCGTGTCTCGGAAGATGCCGCTCGAGACCGCGCTGACCGTCCCGCTGCCGGTGGCGAGATCGCCCGACCAGACGGCTTCGGCTCGTCGAACCTGTGCCATGTCGTCCTCCTGTCCCTGACTCTCTTCCATGGTCGCAGGTCGGCTCGGACCTCGCGTCGACCGCTGGTTCAGAACGGGACGGTCGAGTGCGGTCGGGTCGGATGCAGGCAGGTCGACGCGGGACCATCCGACCGTGCCGGGTGGGACCGGTGACCGGTTCCGGGAGGCGCCACCGCTTCCGACCATCGGGTCATGCGTTCCCATCTGCGTCATCTGGGTCCTGTCGCGCTCATCGCCGTCCTGCTCATCGGCGTGGTCCCAGCGGCCACAGCCGGCGAGATCGACACCAGCGCAGCGGCCATGCGGGCTGCGGAGGCCCATGCCCTTGCCCTCACCAATGCCGAGCGCACGAGGCGGGGTCTCGTCAAGCTCCGACTCGATACCCGCCTGACGGAGCTCGCCCGAGATCGAGCCCAGTACATGGCGCAGTCGGGTCAGTTCAGCCACACGCAGTCGAATGGCACCGACGTCTTCGACATGATCGACTCGGCGCACATCACGTGGTACGCGGCGGGCGAGATCATCGCCTGGAACACCGCTGGACCACTCGACTATTCGGCCGAGTTCGCGGTCGACGGCTGGATGGGTTCGCCGAGCCACAAGGCGATCGTCCTCTCGAGCATCTACAACTACGTCGGTTTCGGCCTGGCGATCGCCGCGGATGGCACCCGCTATTGGGCTGGCGTGTACCTCAAGGGTCCGGATCGGACCGGTGGATACGCGCGACTCGGCAGCTTCAGCAAGACGTACCTGAGCAGCGTGTGGGCCCGCGGGACCGTGTACTGGTCGGGTGGCGACATCCGCCTCCAAGTCCTCACCGCCGGACACCGCTACTTCCAGACTCAATGGCGTGTCGCCGGCGGGACGTGGGCGACGCCTTCGCTCACGACGGCGCATCGATCGACGAAGTGGTGGCGCCGAGGCTGGACGTACGAGTTCCGGGTCCGTGAACGCGACCGCAACGGCAACTGGGGCGCGTGGGCGACCAGGACGCTCAAGCCCTGATCGTTTCCTGACGCGCTGGGTGACGTCGTCGCGGCGTCACCGTCGCCCCGGGGCCGGCGATAGTGAAAACCGACGGATGGAACGTCACTGAAATCTCTGGCGAGCCTCCGCGACGGGGGTTTCGCGCTCCCAGTCCGGGTATCCTTGGACATCCATGACGAGGAGGCGTGCGATGCCAGAGCTGAATCTGAAGGAACTCCGTACCCGATTCCCGGAGCTTCGACTCCCCGAGATGTCGCGCGATGACATCGCGAAGGCACTCGGTGAGGCCCGCAAGGAGATCCGCGACGTCCGCAAGGACCTGGCCGACTTCCGGCAGGACTTCGAGATGCCGCGGGTCGTCTCGGCAGTAGACCTTGGTTCGGTCGATGTCGAGAAGATCGCGAACGGCGCCAAGGACGGCGCCAAGCAGGTGGCGGACACGGCGCGCGACAACGCGATGCAGGTCGCCAAGGAAGCGCGCAAGGCCGCCGAGAACGCCGGGCTGATCGAGCGCCGCCGGACCCGGCGGGTCCCGTTCATCTTCGCCGGGCTCGTGACCCTCGGGCTCGTGACGTGGGCGTTCGCCAACTCGCCGAGCGTCAAGATGCGGCTCCGCGAGGGTGCCCAGCGGGTACGCGAGCGGATGAACGAACGCCGCTCGATGTGGGATGACGAGGCCCGCGCGTTCGACGCGACGCCGACCGCGGGGGTCGAGCCATCGACCTACAGCGACGCGCTCGGCTCGACGAACAGCCCGTTCGCAGAGCCCCCCACGCCGCTCCCGAAGGGCCTCGGCAGCGACGAAAAGACGAACGTCACGAACGACGTCCCGGCCCGCGCCTGACGCGGACCCCAGCCGCTTCGACACCGCCCCACACCGGGGCGGTGTCCTGATTCTCGGGAACTGCATCCTCCGGCCGGACGGCGGGTCCGTACCATCGGCCATATGACGCCCACCGTGGGGGGAGTCGCTCCCACACTCGGCCGGCGCCTCATCGGCAACGGTCCGTTGCGACGCGTGCTGGCGGCGTTCCTGCTCTTCAGCGCGGCCGAGTACGGGACGTGGGTCGCGATCCTCCTGTACGCGTACGAGCGGACCGGTCCGCTGTCGGTCGGTCTGGTGGCCCTCGTCCAACTCGTTCCGGCAGCGCTTGCGGCCCCTGTCGCCTCTGCGCTCGGTGACCGGTTCCCGCGGGAACGCGTTCTCGCCGTCGGCTATGCGGTGCAGGCCCTCGCGATGTTCCTTACCGGCATCACGATGCTCGCCGACGCGCCGCCGCTGGTGACGTACGTCGTGGCTGCGGCCGCCGCCGCGTCGCTCGTAGTGACACGCCCGACGCAGTCGGCCCTGCTGCCTTCGCTTGCGATGGCGCCTGCCGACTGCACCGTCGCCAATGGCGCGAGCGGGTTCTTCGAGGGTGGCGGCCAACTGATCGGCCCGCTCGCGGCCGCAGCGATCCTCGTGGTCGGGACCCCAGCCACGGTCTTCTTCGCGGCATCGATCGCTCTCGTCGTCGCGCTGCTCGTGACGGTGGGAGTGCGGCCGCGGATGCCGCCCATCGTGTTCGCGTCGTCGGACGCCGATCGTGTCGGCCTTCTCGGAGGTCTGCGGCTGGTTCTCGCGGACCGTGATGCGCGCGTCCTTGTCGGGCTGCTCACCGTCCGGATGATGGTGATCGGCGCGTGCGACGTGCTCTTCGTGCTCCTTGCCTTGGAGCTGCTCGAGACCGGCGAGCCAGGAGCCGGGATCCTGGCCGCAGCGCTCGGGGCAGGCGCGATGCTCGGCGGGGCGGGGACCTTCATGATCGTCGGGCGCCCTCGGCTCGCCGCGGTCGCCGCCGCCGGAGCGTTCGTCTGGGGGGCGGCGATCGCGACCGTCGGGTTGGTGCCGTCCGCCCTCGCCGCGCCCGTCCTCATCGTCATCGGCAGCGCAGGACTCGCGATCGTCGATATCTGCGGTCGGACGATGCTCCAGCGATCGGTCCGCGACGAGATCCTCGCGCGGGTGTTCGGGTTGCAGGAGGGCCTTGGGATGGCCGGGCTCGCAGCGGGCTCGGTCCTCGTCCCGATCCTCGTCGGGGCGTTCGGGCTTGTCGGTGCGGTCGTGGCCGTCGGCGCGATCCTCCCCGGCTTCGTCGTGCTCCGGTGGCCCCGCCTCGCCGCCCTCGAGCGTAGCGCCGGGGTGCCGGCCCGCGAGATCGCCCTCCTCCGCGCCGGACCGATCTTCCGACCCTTGCCTGCACCCGAGCTGGAGGCCGTCGCGCGTCGCGCGTCCTGGCTGGACGTGCCCGCCGGTGATGGGCTCATCCGGCAGGGCGACGCGGGCGACCGCTTCTACGTCCTCGCCGCCGGCTCCCTTCGTGTCGAACGCGACGGCGTCCTACTCCGGGATGTCACGCAGCCGGGGGAAGGCGTCGGCGAGATCGCCATCCTTCGTGACATCCCGCGCACGGCGTCGGTCTTCGCGAACGAACCATCGACGTTGCTTGCGATCGATCGCGCGCCGTTCCTGGCGGCCGTCACCGGTCACCCGGATGCGTACGCCGCTGCTGACGCGCTGGTCGCCAGGCGGGCGACGTGATCCATGTCAGCCAGTGGGTGGTCGGCTAGACGGTCTGTGGAGAGGCCCTCGACGCGTCGCGCTCCGCGAGGCCCTTCAGTCGCCCCGTCTCGAGCTTCAGGAGGTGCCCGTAGAGCGGCTGGAGCGGCCGATATGCCATCTCCCAAGGCCCACGCATCTCGATGACGTGATCGATCGTGCAGCCCATCGGGGTGGACTGGACGTCGTAGCTCGAGGTGATGGTCACGCCTGGCAACCGGTTCACATACGTGACATGCCGGCCGGGCACGACGTCGGTCGCGTGCACCGTCCACGTGTGTCGAAAGCCATCGGTCACCCGGACCGGCGCGCCGTCCGCCGCGACAGGATCCCCGCTCGCGCCGCGGGTGTTGTGCGCCCAGTCGCCCCAGGTCGAGGGATCCGCGTAGTAGCGATAAACAGCCTCGGGGGAGGCAGCCACCGCTCGCGTACTACGCATGTACCACGCCATCGTCGATCTCCTCGCGCGTCGAGCCCACCCCACCGTATGGTCGAAGCGTAGGGCTCGCCCGTTCGCCAGCTGTTGGCGCCGACCCGGGTTGGTTCGAGATCGGCGGCCGTCGACGAATGCGGCCCGGCCTCCCTGTCGTTGACGCTCTGCGCCGTAATCCCGATAATCTGACTCGGAATTACCACACGCGTCGACGTCCCCCCGCGTCGGCCGCTTCCTGAGGTTCCCCGGAACGAGGACTGCATGACCGCCACCCGCGACATCGTCACCGACCAGCGTGAGAAGTTCGCCTTCCACGACGACATCGTCTACCTGCGCGAGACCAAGCGCGGGTTGACGCGTGAGACGGTCGAGGAGATCTCGCGCTACAAGGACGAGCCGGAGTGGATGCTGAAGTTCCGGCTGCGCGCGTTCGAGCATTTCGAGAAGCGGCCGATGCCCAACTGGACCGACGGGCTCGACCGGATCGACTTCGACAAGATCGTCTATTACCGCAAGCCGTCCGAGCGCGAAGAGAAGTCGTGGGACGACGTCCCGGAGCAGATCAAGGCGACGTTCGAGCGGCTCGGCATCCCCGAGGCGGAGCGCAAGTTCCTGGCCGGCGTCGGCGCCCAGTACGACTCCGAGGTCGTGTATCACAGCGTGCGCGAGGAGCTCTCGAAGATCGGTGTCGTGTTCATGGGCACCGACCAGGCGCTCAAGGAATACCCCGAGATCTTCAAGAAGCACTTCGGCACGGTCGTCCCGCCGGAGGACAACAAGTTCGCCGCCCTCAACAGCGCCGTGTGGTCGGGCGGATCGTTCGTCTACGTCCCGAAGGGCGTCGAGGTACCGCTCCCGCTGCAGGCGTACTTCCGGATCAACGGCGAGAACACGGGTCAGTTCGAGCGAACGCTGATCGTGGTCGACGAGGGCGCCAAGGTCCACTACATCGAGGGCTGCACGGCGCCGATCTACGCGACCGACTCGCTCCACGCGGCGGTCGTCGAGGTCGTGGCATTGCCCGGCGCCAAGGTGCGCTACACGACGATCCAGAACTGGTCGAACGACGTCTACAACCTCGTCACGAAGCGGGCACACGCGTACGAGAACTCGACCGTCGAGTGGATCGACGCCAACACGGGTTCGCGCAAGACCGTGAAGTTCCCGGCGATCTACCTCCGAGGCGAGGGCGCGACCGCCGACATCATCTCGGTCGCGGTCGCCGGCAAGGGACAGCACCAGGACACGGGTGCCAAGGCGATCCACCTCGCTCCGAACACGCGCTCGCGGATCGTCTCGAAGTCGGTGTCGAAGGATGGCGGTCGCGCGACGTACCGCGGCCAGCTCAAGGTGTCGCCGGGGGCCACGAACGTCGTGGCCAGCGTCCGCTGCGACGCGCTGATGCTCGATGACGAGAGCCGCAGCGACACGTACCCGTACATCGACATCCAGGAAGACGACACGACGATGACCCACGAGGCGACGGTCGGGAAGATCAGTGCCGACCAGGTCTTCTACCTGATGAGCCGCGGTCTCACCGAGAACGAGGCGCAGAACCTCATCGTCCAGGGTTTCCTCGAGGTCTTCACCAAGGAACTGCCGATGGAATACGCCATCGAGTTCAACCGCCTCGTGAAGATGGAGATGGAAGGGTCGCTGGGTTGACGGCTTCGGCCTCACGACCCCGGCCCGCGCGGCGGGCCCTGGATGAGCTGTCACTTCCCGTCGAGGCGTCACTGGTCGATCGCGTCAGTGCCGGAGAGCCGGACTGGCTGACGGCAGACCGTCGGGCAGCATTCGAGGCCTTCGAGCGTCTGCCGGGCGAGTCGAACCTGCTCTACACGCCCTACATCGACCTGCGCCTCGCACAGCTCGATGGTGCGAAGGTGGTCTCCGAGGCATTCCGGTCCGACCGTCGGGTAGGTGCCCTGCCGGCCGACGCCGATGCCGACGCGTTGATCGAGATCGACGACACCGGAGCGGTGGTCGTCGCGCTGTCGAAGGCCGCAGCCGACGCGTTGCTGGTGGTCGGGCCGCTGCGCGAGGCGCTCGACGCGGTGGGCGACGCACTGACCTCCGCCGATTCGATCGCGGGCGATGACAAGTTCGCGCAACTGACGCGGGCGCTCTGGTCGGACGGTGTCCTCGTCGACGTCCCAGCCGGGACGACGCTCGCCAAGCCGATCGTCGTGCGCTGGTCGCTCGGTGCGCCGCATCAGGCCCGCTTCAGCCGGACGATCATCCGACTCGGCGACGGGGCATCGGCATCGCTCGTCGAGGAGTTCGTCCCATCGCCCGACGCCGATCCCGACGCCGGTCAGTCGCTGTTCGCCGGCACGATGGAGGTCGTCCTCGGGGCGAACGCGTCGCTGGGTGTCGCGAGCCTCCAGGAGCTGCCCGCGAACATCGTGGGGTTCCAGCATCGGAACGCGCAGATCGGCGAGGCTGCCTCGCTACGGTGGGCGCTCGCCCAGCTCGGCGGTCGGCTGATCCGTACGCGGGTCGACAACCGGCTCGTCGGCGACCGCAGCTCGGTCCAGCAGGTCGAGATCGTCTTCGGGTCAGACCAGCAGCTCTTCGACCTCACGTCGTACACCACGCACATCGGGAAGAACACGACCGGCGACTTGCTGTCGAAGGCGGCGCTGCTCGAAGGATCGCGGACGTTCCTCAAGGGCCTGATCACGATCGAGAGGTCGGCCAACGGCACCGACAGCTTCCTCGGCGAGTTCGGGATGAACCTGTCGAAGCAGGCTCGCTCGGTCGCGATCCCGAGCCTCGAGATCGAGCAGCCGGATTGCCGCCGCGCGGCGCATTCGAGCTCCGTCGGACCGATCGACGAGACGCAGCTCTTCTACCTTGAGTCGCGTGGCATCCCGCCGGACGAGGCGCGCAAGTTCATCGTGCTCGGCTTCCTCGAGCCGGTCGTGGCGCGCGTGCCGCTCGCGTCGGCGCAGGATCGGCTCCGCCAGCTGCTCGAGGCGAAGTGGATCGCGGGGACTGATGGCGTGACCGGCGAGGCCGCCGCCTGATGCCTCCACAACCTCCGTCGCGTCAGCCCCGGGTGCGCGGCGCGGAGCGCCGACGAGCGGGATGAGACGGATCGACCTGATCGGGACCGACGAGATCGCCGACGGCGAGATGAAGATGGTCTGGGTCGACGGCACCGACCAGGTGCTGGTGATCAACCAGAAGGGCGACTACACCGCGGTCCAGGGTGTCTGCTCGCACGAATATTTCGAGCTCGACAAAGGCTTCCTGACCAACGGCACGCTCACCTGCGCGCTGCACCTGTCGCGCTTCGACCTCTCGGACGGGGAGCCGCTCGACCCGCCCGCGGAGGAGCCGCTCGCGGTGTACCCCGTCGTCGTCGAGGACGGTCGCGTGATGATCGAGGTGCCCGACGGCCCGCTCGAATGGAGCGAGTCCTAGGGTTACTGCGCAGGTTCGAGCGTCAGTGTCGCGACCGTCGCCGACTTGATGGCCGCCTGTGTGAACGGCAGCGTCAGCGTCAGCCCCGATCGCCACGGCTCGATCTGGTCGGTGTAGTGCCGGTCGAACGGCAGGCCCGACTGGCCAGTCGTGATCACGATCCTGGCGCCGTCGACGTCGGACATGTCCATCAGCAACCGATACGACGGCAGGTTGGTGACCGTGAACAGGCCGTCCATCCCAAGTGGCGTGAAGTCCGGCTCCTCGGGATCCGGGTAGCCGCGCCGGAGCCGGTAGTAGGACTGATCGATCGCACCGTCGGCGCCGTCGACGGCGAGCGGACCGGCGTTGAAGTACCACTCGAGGGGTCCGATCCCGCTCGACCCGAGCGTCGGCTCCTTGAATGTCGCGGTATGCATCCGGCCCCACGTCCACGCACCCGGATCGCCGAACGCGGCCCGCAGCTCGGCACCGGCGCTGTCCATCGCTTCCGAGATGACCTGCTTGGCGGTCTCGACCGCTGGCGTGGTCGTGTCGTCCCACCACGGCGAGGTCGGATCGGCGATGGCATTCTCGAGGGCGACCCAGCTCTGCGCGCTGCCGACGTAGTCGCGTGCCAGTGGCCCGAGCTCGTCGTCGAACAGGCCGCGGAGCACGCGGTACTCCCACGCCATGTACGCCGCACAGCCGCGGCTGTCGACGTGGCACGCCCCGTCCCAGTCGGCGATCCGCTGGGCGATGATCGCCCCGTCCGCGGTGGCGGGCTTCGCATCCGCGAGCTCGAGGACGATGTCACGCGCCCGAAGCGGCGCGGTATCCGTCTGGATCGCGCTCATCTCGGGGAGGTTCAGCCCGTCCTGACCGTAGTCGTTGATGAGATCGATGATCCGCTCGGCGCGATAGCCGGGGTCGAACTCGTCCCCGATGAAGTACGGGTACGACTCGTCGGTCACGGCGTTGTTCGCGCTGACGATCCAACCCTCGGGCGGATCGAGCGCCGATGGAAGCTGATCGAACGGGATCATCCCCGTCCACTCGCCGGTGCCGTCTGCTCCTGAGACGGGCCGCGCTCCCCGGTCGTCGGGTGACGAGCGGAACGGGATCGCGCCAGGCATCTGGTACCCGATGTGCCCGTCGACGTCGGCGTAGACGAAGTTCTGCGATGGCGCCACGAACCCGGCGAACGCTGCCTTGAAGCTGGCGAAGTCGGTCGCGGTCATCAGCCTCAGGAACGACTCGACGGTGCGGTCAGGGCCGGCGTCCGGCGACGTCGACGTCCAGCGGAGCGCCATCAACGGCGCATCCTTGAGCCGCGGCTCGACGTCGTTGAGGATCGGTCCGTGGACCGTCTCGCGGACGGTCATGTCGACCGGGTCGCCGCCCTTCACGAGGATGTGTTCGGTGCGTTCGACGAAGTCGCGCGGCGTTCCGCCCGGACCCATGTAGCGGTTCGGGTCGCTCGGATCGGGTGTCTCGACGACGAGATCCTGGACGTCCGGGTCGACATTGGTCGCGCCCCATGCGATCCGCGCGTTGTGGCCGAGGATGATCCCGGGCACGCCCGGGAAGGTCACGCCGGCAACGTCGTACGGGCACGCGGTGGTCACGGGTGCGCAGTGCAGCCCGTTGATGTACCAGACGGATGGCATCGAGATGCCCAGATGCGGGTCATTCGCCAGCAGCGCACCGCCCGTCGTCGACATCGCCGGGCCGACGACCCAGTCGTTCGAGCCGATCGCATGATCGGAGACCAGTCCGCCGTCGGACGTGTCGAGACCGGCGATGGCGGCCGGATCGTCGGCCCGCCGGCCGACGTCGGCCCAGGCCTCGAGCTGGTCGGCGGTGAGGGATGGCTGCGTCGCGCCCTCGGGGACGGGGACCTCCTCGTCGGGCGGTGGCTCTCCGTCGGCAGGTTGCTCCTCGCCGCTGCCGTCGCCCGGGACTATGACTGGCGACCCTTCGCGTTTCGGGAACAGCTCGTCGGTGCGCGCCGGGTCGCCCAACCGGGCGTCGGCGAGGTAACGGAACAGCTCGGAGGTCATGTTCCCGCCGAGGTTCCAGGCCTGGACCTTGCCCCATGCCAGGGTATCGAGCGCCGTCCATGGTTCGGGGTCCGCGCCGGTCGCGACGAACGCGAGCCCGAGCTTGTCCCGATGCGTCTCGAGCCACGCGTTGACGCCCTCGGCGTATGCGTCGAGCACAGCGCGGGTGTCGGGAGCAAGGAGGGCCAGATCCCGTTCCGCCGCCTGCCGCAAGCCGAGCGTGCGGATGAACCGGTCATCGTCGACGGAACCTGGGCCGAACAGCTCGGCGAGGCGCCCTGACGAGATGTGCCGCCAGACCTCCATCTGCCACATCCGCTCCTGGGCATGCACGTAGCCCTGGGCCATGAACACGTCGTGTGGGTTCGTGGCTTCGATCTGGGCGATGCCGTTGACGTCGCGCCGAACGGTCGCCGTGCCCTGGAGACCCTTGACCAGGAGCGTCCCCGATGTCTCCGGCAAGGCGCGGCCGGTGATCCAGGCGACCGCGCCGACGCCGAGCCCCACGACGACAGCGAGCACGACGACGAAGGCGAGGACCGCGTAGCGGAGGCGCATCGATCAGCGGGGGAGGGCGGTGCCCAGCCCTGCAGTCTTCGCGCGGCGGACGATCGCGTCCGCGAAGACGACGTCGGCCAGCCCGACGCCGAGATGCGTGACGACCACGCGCCCGGTGGCAGGCCGGATCGTCCCCTCGAGTACCGCCTCCCCGATCGTGGCGGTCGGGTCGGGGTAGTCATCGAACTGGCCCGCATCGCGGTTGGCCAGGAACTGTCCTCGATCGTCCACGAGGAACAGGGCGGCCTCGCGCGCGACCGACGCCGCGAGCATCGTCGCGTAGTCGACCGGGACGACGAGGGCGTCGCGACCGAGCCAGCCTGTATCCATCACCTGGCGGTTCGCCGGGTCGGTGAATGACGCCGCGGTGACGACGACGTCGGCGGTGTGGGTCGCCTCACGCATGCGATCGGCCGGCATCGTTTCCGCGCTCGCGATCCCCGCGGTGTGCCGAGCCTTCTCAGTGAGGGCCTCGGCGCGATCGGGATGGCGGTCGACCACCGTCAGCGCGACCCCCGGCAGCGTGTATCCGAGCACCTCGAGGTGGCTGTCGCCCTGGACGCCCGCGCCGATGAGGGCGGCACGCGGAGCGTGGTCGGCGGCGCCAGCGGCCGCTGCGGCCGTCGGCCCGAACCGCGCGATCGCGACGCCCGAGACGGCCGCCGTCCGCTGCGCGGTGATCGGACCGCCGTCGAGGATGGCGCGCGGCACACCTGTCGTGGCGTCCGTGAGCACGACCACGGCATGGATGGCCGGCAGCCCGCTGGCGCGGTTGTCGGGGAACCCCGTCACCCATTTGATCCCGAGAAGATCGCCCGAGCCGTCGGCGTCGGCGGAGCCGAGTCCAGTGGGCCGGAGCGCCGCGGGCATCGCGTGCGCGAACGAGCCCGCCGGTCGGGGGTGGACGGCGATCTTCGGTGGGAGCTCGGCGTCGGCGACCAAGGCGGTCATCGTCCGCTCGGCGAGATCGAGGCGCTCAGCGACCGGCGGCATCGCCGCGGTGACGTCGTCGGCGGACAGGTAGAGGATCGGCTCCTGCATCGAAGCGAGTCTAGGCGACACGGGAGCCGTCCTCGACGCCCGGCTCAGCTTTGCATCAGATGCACGAACGGTCGATCGGTGGCTCGGGACAAGCCTTTCGTTCGACGCGTGATGTGCCCGGTGCACGGATCGTCGGATGAAGGCGAAGTCCCGATCGATCCGTCGACGGTTCGTTCATCCCATGCAACGGCTGCGCCCCGGGGCGCGCCAAGAGGCATGCCGCTGGACGTGTGTTCGGGCGACGGCAGGTACGATGCCCCGGCCATGTCCGACGCCAGCCTGCGGGCACGCCTCACCGCCGAGGGCCTCGAGCCCGGCACGTGGTCGAACGGCCCGCACGATCGATACGGAGCGCACGACCACGGCTACGACAAGGTGATCGTCGTCGAGGCCGGAAGCATCCGGTTCGGGCTCGACGCAGGCCCCATCGACCTCAGTCAGGGTGACCGACTCGAGCTCGTTGCCGGGACCGCCCACGACGCGATCGTCGGGCCCGAAGGCGTCACCTGTCTCGAAGCGCATCTGCCGCAGGGGTCGCTGGACGCGACCGCCCGTCATGCCGCCGGAACCTGGTGACCCGAAGCCCGGCCTCCCGCCGAAGGGCCGAAAACCGGCCGACGGGGCGTCGGCGTATCCGTTGACGGGCGCCGACCCGGGCTCGGGCTCCGACGCGACCCTTGTCCGGGCGGTCGCGGCGGGTTCGCACGATGCCCTGGCGGCGCTCTACGACCGTCATGCCGACGCGGTCTTCGCATCGGCGAGCCGGTTGACGTCGGATCGAGGGATGGCGGAAGAAGTCGTCCAGGAGACATTCCTGGCGCTGTGGGACCGGGCGGAGACGTTCGACCCGTCGGTCGGCTCATTGGCCGCGTGGTTGCACACGATCGCGCGGAACAGGACCGTCGACCGATTGCGGGCCGCCGGACGGCGCCCGAATCTCGTCCCGTTGACGTCGGCCGCGTCGAGCGGCGCAGCACGGGGCGGTGGCGAAGAACCGGACCAGGACACGCTCGAACGTGTCCTCGCCGGCGGGATGCTGGTGGCAGGGGCTGCACCCCCGGCGTCACCGGAAAGGGAACTGGCACTACGTGAACTTCGATCGGCCCTCCAGGCGGCGCTGGCAGATATGCCCGAGCCGGAACGCGTCGTCATCGTGATGGCGTATGCGGAGGACCTGTCGCAGGCCGAGATCGCCGAGCGGCTCGGTTGGCCGCTCGGCACCGTCAAGACGCGGACGCGACGCGCGCTCCGTCACCTCCGCGAAGTGCTGGGGAGCGGGGTCGGACCGGAATACACGCGCTACATGGCACCGGCCGAGATGGCCGGCCCGGATCACTGAACACGGAGACGCATGGACCACGACGACGTACTTGAACAGATCGAGCTCGCGGCGGTAGAGCCGGGTGGGCTCGAGCGACTGATGGCGGGCGACACCCCGGCCGCAGCCGCCGTCGTGGGCCACCTCGCGGGCTGCGACCGCTGCGCCGAGGAGCTGCGGCGGATGTCCCGCGCGGCACCGCTGTTGCGCGACGTCGTCCGAACGACGCCACCCGCCGACCTGCGCGAGCGAACGCTGGCCTATGTGCGCGAGAACGGGCGACCTCGCGGAGAAGATCCGGCGGTTCCGGCCGCCGCCGAGGCTGCATCGGCCGCGCCGGACGCGCCAGCGGCTGCCGTCGGCCGCCGACGCTCGCGCATCCCAGCCTGGGCTGCCGCCGGGGCCGCGGCGATCGTTCTCCTCGTGGGATCCGTCGGGTTCATGGCCGGCCGCGCCGAAGTCGCTCGCTACGACAAAGCTGTGAACGCGCTGGAGGCCGTGAACGCGGCGACGCTCGACATCAGCGCCGACAAGGAGTCGCGACGGGTCGTGCTCGCCTCGACCGACGGCGGATCGACGACCGGCACGCTCCTCTTCTCACCGGAGACCAGCAAGCTCGTCGTGGTCGCGTCGGACCTTGCCCTCCCGCCAAGCGGCAAGGAGTACCGCTGCTGGGTCCTGGTCGACGGTCAGCGCAAGAACGTCGGGAAGATGTTCTTCGCGGACGAACTCGCCTATTGGGTCGGGGACACGCCCGAGGTCAGCACGATCCCGGACGGCACGCAGTTCGGCGTATCACTGTCCGATGTCGGGCGCACGTCGCTCGACGCGGATCCGGTCATCGTCGGCGAGCTCTGAGATCTCGGCCGGAGCGCCGACATGGTCGGTGTCGACGGGCGCCGGATCGTC
>DASSZA010000263.1:0-4834 GCA_035703005.1 Candidatus Limnocylindrales bacterium
GGCGCCGGCGCGCCGATGCCGCGGCCCTCTGGGTCGAGAAGCAAGAGTCTGCGCGAGGTCGGCGGCACATCGGCGGATATCGTCCCCACGATCGATCGGTCGTCCGGCGCCCAGAAGGTACCGCCAGCGAACGTGCCGTCGTAGACGTGAGCCGAGTCAGCGATCGCGACGCACGGTCCGCCGTCGATGCTGGCGATGCAGGGACGGCCATCCTGGTCGATCGCGAGGATGCGCCTGCCATCGTTCGAGATGTCGGCGTAGCCCGCTTCGATATCCACGAACGCTTGCGTCGTCAGGTCGAGGATGCGTGTCTCGGCCGGCGCCGAGCCATCGATTCCCTGGTCGCGGCGTGTGTAGACGATCCGTCGTCCATCAGGCGTCCACCCACTCGGCCGCAAGTAGTCGTCGGCGTCCGCGGCGACGAGCCGTGCGGATCCGGGACGATCGACATCGACGAGGACGAGCCCGATGCCTTCGGCCGTCTCGCCTCGGAACAACAGCTCGCTCGGATGGTTCGGGCGCCAATAGAAATCGAGCCCCTGGTACGCGACATCGACGGAGCGCAGGCCACCGTCCGCCGTATCGACGATGAACAAGCCCATCCCGCCGACAGCGATATAGCGACCGTCTGGCGACCAAGCGAACGCGTCAGGGTCGATACCGCCGAGCGCCAGGCTCTCGGTAAGGACGTTTCGTGCCCGATCGACGATCACGACGCGCCTCGCGGTGCGCCCGATGTCGTTCGGGTCTGCCGTAGACGGCCCGCGGAGGAACGCGAGGCGCGTTCCATCTGGCGACCATCGCGGCAGTGCGTCGACGTCGTCGCCTGCCGTGATCCAGTTCCGGACGCCCGTCGTCGGTTCCACAGTGAGGATGTCGCCGTCCTTCGCGTAGGCGACGAGTCCATTGCCGGCGAGACCGAATGGTGGCGGCAACCGAGGCTGGCTACCGACGTAGACGAGACCAGCGACAAGGAGAACGATCAGAGCCACCAGGACAGCCGCGGTCCTCCATGGGAACGGCGGGAACCTCCGTCGTCGGAACTCGACGACGTTCATCGGGAACCACCTTTCGATGGCCATCCAGCGCCGCTGTGGCAAGGCCGCCGCAGCCTGGATGATCTCGGTCGTGTAATCGGGTCGGCGCGGCATGGCCGTCTCGTCGAACCAGACGGTCAGCTCGCGCTCGAGGGCGTCGAAGCGCGTCATGCCACCACCTCGCGTCGGAACGACGCGGTCGCCCGCTCGTCGGCTGCGAGGGCGGCCTTGAGATCGGAAAGAGCTCGGTAGAGCCTGGACTGGGCGGTCCCTTGCGGGATCTCGAGTGTCTCGGCGAGTGCCGATGCCGGCAGCCCGAGGTAGTAATGCAGCACGAGGATCGCGCGTTGTTCAGGCCGAAGACGCTTGAACCCACGCTCCAGGGTGTCGCGATCGGCAACGTGCCCGCTCTCGTCGGAGACGGCCGGCGACGACATCGGGCCGATGTCGATCTCGATCGGACGGCGCCGTCGGCGACGCACGACATCGAGCGACGCGTTGACGGTGAGGCGGTGAAGCCAATGGTCGATGCGCTCCGGGTCGCGGAGCGAGGGAAGATCGCGCCAGGCTCGGATGTACGCATCCTGGACGGCGTCGCGGGCGAGCTCGGGATCGCGCAGGATCAACCGCGCGACGGCTTCGAGCCGCGCGATCGACCCCTCGACGAGCTCGGCGAAGGCGTCATGATCGCCCCGCCGCGCCCGCTCCGCGAGTTCCGTCTGGTCCACGCTCACCCTCGGTGACGCGGCCGCTGTCGGCCGCTTCCAACACTAAGGGCGTCGTGTCGCGCCGAATTCATTCGAAATCGCGAGACGAACATGAGGACCGATCCGTGGCGTGGGTGAACGGTCAGCGGGCGAGCGTTAACGGACTTCCAGGCAGTTCGTGGGGCAGGCCGGTTTTCGCTCGCATCGAGCGTGCTCGAGACTGATGGGTCCCGGCAGAACGCGCTGCTCGGGCGCGACCGGGGTGGAGGTCGAAATGGCCGTGTCGGATGGCCTCGCAAAGTTGTCGAAGCGCGCGAAGAAGGCGGAGGATGACGCCCAAGCCGCGTCGACCCAGGCCCGCAAGGATCTCGAGAAGACCGTCGACGACATGCAGATGTCGGCGGAGGCCGAGGCCAAGAAGGTCCAACAGCGAGCTCAGGCCGCGAGTGATCAAGTGTCGGACACCTGGAGAGACGTCCAGAAGACGTGGAACGCACACGTCGCGAAGGTACGTGACGACGTCCACCAACAGCGGGCGATGTTCGACGCCTCGAATGCCTCCGCCCGGGCCGACTGGGCCGAGCAGAGCGCCGGGATGGCGGTCGACTATGCCTATGCCGCGATCGAGGAGGCGGAGTACGCCGTCTTGGACGCGATCCTCGCTCGTCGAGAAGCGGAGGACGCCCTCGCGACAGCGAGCCGATAGTGGAGGCCGATAGTCGACGCCGATGGTCCGGCTAGGAAGGGCGTGAAGGCACAGCGCTGATCACGCGGCTCGTCGCGTGATCGAAAACGCCGCCGTCCGCAAGCGCGAACGGCGGCGTCTCATCTCCGAGTCAGGGTCGGTAGACGTGGTCCTGCTGCCAGAGCGTCGGGGAGCCGGGCGTGTCCTGGTTGCCGAACCATGCCCAGTCCTCGAGCTTCCGCATGTCCTTGGTCCGGCCGAGCAGACCCATGTACACATGCACGCCGGGTAGCGTCGCGCGGTAGTTGCCGTAGCCCTGATCGTTGAGGTAGCACGCGTGGCGGGCGGGCGCGAACTCGTCCTCGCCATACGGGATATAGGCGCCCTCGCCGACACCCGGTACGCACGCGCCGCTATCGACGATCAGATTTTCGACTGACACACGGGCCATGTAGGCATCGAGCATGTCGTCGTCGTTCTTGAACAGGTAGAAGCCCATCCGTGCGGCCGGCGAAGCGACGAGGTCGCAGTCGATACCGGCGATCGCATGGCCCGGTAGCGCGTTGCCGCGGACCGGAGAGCAGTCACTCTCGCCGCGCATGATCCCCTCGATCAGGTACTTCTCGGCGCGATTGAACGCGACGGGCGTCGGCTTGGGGGTCGGCTTCGCGGTCGGAGCAGGCGTCGGGGCCGGCGTCGCGGTCGGTTCGACCGACGGCGAGGCGGACGGCGACGGCTGGATGGTGGGTTCCGGCGATACGGCGCCCTGGCTCGGGGCGGCCGACGGGGCGCCCGACGGACTGGGCACCGGGGCGGACGAACCACACGCGGCGAGGATCAGCGTGGCGACGAGTGCCGTCGCGAAAACGAGCTTGTTCATGACATCGACTCCGAAGATCGCGGCGATGGGCTCCGCTGCGCTCATTCCACTTCTAACCGAGGCGCGTGGGCAGTGACATTTGTCATGAATCGGCGCCTGCGAACGTGGATGCCGCGCGCAGCGTCGCCCCTGCCCTACCCTTACCGACCATGCCCGCCGAGTTCATCTACCAGACCTACCGCCTCGCGCGGCACTACCCACCGGACCGCACGGTCCTCGAGGACATCTCGCTCAGCTTCTATCCGGGCGCCAAGATCGGCGTCATCGGGCCGAACGGCGCCGGCAAGTCCAGCCTGCTCAGGATCATGGCTGGGCTCGACGACGGGTTCACCGGCGAGGCGCGGCTGACCCCGGGGTTCACGGTCGGCTACCTGTCGCAGGAGCCGCAGCTCGACCCGTCAAAGGACGTCAAGGGCAACGTGATGGACGGCGTTCGCGAGGTCCAGACGCTCATCGACGAATACAACGCCGTCATGGCCAAGTGGTCGGAGCCGGACGCCGACTACGACGCCATCGGCGCTGAGCAATCGGCGCTCGAAGACAAGATCAACGCGGCCGACGCCTGGAATGTCGAGCGCAACGTCGAGATCGCGATGGACGCGCTGCGGTGCCCGCCCGACGACCAGGACGTCACGACGCTCAGCGGCGGTGAGCGGCGGCGCGTGGCGCTCGCTCGGCTCCTCCTCCAGCACCCGGACCTGCTCCTGCTCGACGAGCCGACCAACCACCTCGACGCCGAATCGGTCGACTGGCTGGAGCGGTTCCTCGACGAGTACAACGGCACGGTCGTCGCCGTGACCCACGATCGCTACTTCCTGGACAACGTTGCGAAGTGGATCCTGGAGCTCGACCGCGGTCGCGGGATCCCGTTCTCGGGCAACTACTCGAGCTGGCTCGAGCAGAAGATCGAGCGGCTGTCCCGCGAACAGAAGAGCGCGGATGCGCGCCAGCGGACCCTCGCCCGCGAGCTCGAATGGGTGCGCTCGTCGCCGAAGGCCCGCCAATCGAAGGGCAAGGCACGGCTGTCGGCCTACGAACAGCTGCTCGCCGAGTCGAACGACGCGAAGCGCACGGAACGGGAGCTCGAGATCGCCATCCCGTCCGGGCCACGCCTCGGGGATCAGGTGATCGAGGTCGATGGCCTGAGGAAGGGCTTCGGCGACCGGCTGCTGATCGAGGATCTGAGCTTCCGACTGCCGCGCTCCGGGATCGTCGGGATCATCGGGCCGAACGGCGCAGGCAAGACGACGCTGTTCCGGATGCTCGTCGGCCAGGAGCCGCCCGATGCGGGCTCGATCACGATCGGGGACACCGTCGTGATGAGTTATGTCGACCAGAGCCGGGACGACCTCGATGCGGATAAGACCGTGTTCCAGGAGATCACCCAGGGCGCGGAGATCATCAAGACCGGCGCGCGCGAGGTACCTGCACGTGCGTACGTCGCGTCCTTCAACTTCCGCGGGACGGATCAACAGAAGGTGGTTGGTCAGTTGTCGGGCGGCGAGCGGAACCGAGTCCACCTGGC
>DASSZA010000119.1:0-4813 GCA_035703005.1 Candidatus Limnocylindrales bacterium
TGTGCTTCGATCCCGGCCGCCCGGAGAGAAGCCGCCGCCTCGGTCAGGCCGTGAACCTCGTCGTCCGCGGCGGCCGCGCGGGCTTCCGGTCCGTGATACCCGTGACCGCCGTGCGTGAAGACGCCGATCACATCGAGGCCCAGGTGCGTCGCCGCGGCCGCAACGGGCCCGGCGTCGTTCGGTGCCACGCCGGTCCGGTGGGCACCGCAATCGATCTCGATGAGCACGGATACCCGTTCGCGATCATCGGCGAGCGCGTCCGCGACCGCGTGGGCCCCGACCACGGAGTCGATTCCCACCCGCAGCCGCGCACGCTGGACGAGGTCGCGCAACCGTCGCGCCTTCGGGCCCGCGGGGACCATGGGGTAGGCGATGAACAGGTCGTCGAGGCCACCGTCGGCGAAGACCTCCGCCTCGCCGACCGTCCCGACGGTCAGCCCGACGGCACCCGCGGCGACCTGCCGTCGACCGATCTCGACGCTCTTGTGGGTCTTGGCGTGCGGACGCAGGGCCACCCCGCGTTCGGACATCGCCTCGCCCATGCGCGCGATCGCGGCGTCCACGCGATCGAGGTCGACGATGAGCGCCGGCGTGTCGATCGTCGCTCGCGCTGCCGCGGAAAGGGCGGGTGGACGCACGGCCTCCCGCACGCCCGTGCCCGGAACCTCGGTTCGATGCACTGTCATCCGTGGGAAGATACCGCGGAGGAAGGAGCCGCCACGCGATGACCATCTCCCGAGCGCGCGGCCTGGCGCTAGAGACGATCGCCGAGGTCGACCCGGATCTGTGGCAGGCGATGCAGGGGGAGCGACGTCGCCAGCACGACAACATCGAGCTGATCGCCAGCGAGAACTACGTCTCCGCGGCCGTCATGGAGGCGCAGGGCAGCTGGCTGACCAACAAGTACGCCGAGGGCCTGCCGGGGAAGCGCTACTACGGTGGCTGCGAGTACGTCGACGTCGCCGAGACGCTCGCCCAGGAGCGGGCGCTGGCCCTGTATCCGGGCGCGGAGCACGTCAACGTCCAGCCGCATTCGGGCGCCCAGGCCAACATGGCCGCGTATTTCAGCGTGCTCCAGCCCGGTGACCGCATCCTCGGGATGAACCTTGCCCACGGCGGCCACCTGACGCACGGCATGGCGCTCAACTTCAGCGGGAAGCTGTACGAGGTCCACGCCTACGGCGTGCGGCAGGACACCGAACGCATCGACTACGACGCCATGGAGGCGCAGGCGCGCGAGGTCCGCCCGAAGATGATCGTGGGTGGCGCGAGCGCCTACCCGCGGCTATGGGACTTCGAGCGGATGGCGGATATCGCGCACAGCGTTGGTGCCGTCCTGTTCATCGACATGGCGCACATCGCCGGATTGGTCGCGGCGGGCGTCCATCCGAGCCCTTTCCCCCATGCCGACATCGTGACCACCACGACGCACAAGACCCTGCGTGGGCCCAGGGGCGGCATGATCTTCGGCCGCAACGAGCTGCCCGATGCCCTCGACGCAGCCGACTTCCCCGCGTTGAAGTCCTCGCTCGGTGCGGCGATCGACAAGACGGTCTTCCCTGGGGTGCAGGGCGGTCCACTGATGCAGGTCATCGCCGGCAAGGCCGTCGCGTTCAAGCTCGCCGCCGAGGAACCGTTCCGGGAGGACCAGCGCCGGACGGTCCGCAACGCCGCCGTGCTCGCCGAGACCCTCGCCGGGGAGGGCGCGCGGGTCGTGTCGGGCGGCACCGACAACCACCTCATGCTCGTCGACGTGACGCCGCTCGGGGTGACAGGCAAGGAAGCCGAGCACCTGCTCGACGAGATCGGCATCACGGTGAACAAGAACGGCATCCCGTTCGACCCGCTGCCGCCGAACACGGCATCGGGCATCCGCCTCGGCACGCCGGCGACGACATCGCGCGGTTTCGGCGAGGACGAGATGCGGAGCGTCGGGCGGATCATCATCGAGGCCATCCGATCGCGAGACGACGAGTCGGTGCAGCGGCGGCTTGCCGGCGAGGTGGCCGAGATCGTCGCCCGGTTCCCCGTTCCGGGGCTGCCCGCGACGTGACCCTTCGCGTCCTGGACCCCCGTCCTGCCACTATCGGGGACATGGACTGACGTGGTGCGAGCGTGACGCTCATCGAGCACGCAGATCGGAGCTACTTCCCGATCATCGTCGTCTTCACGCTCGCGGCGCTGATCGCCTTCGTCCTGACCCCGCTCGTACGCCGGACGATGATCCAGTACGGGGTCGTCGATCGACCGAACGCTCGACGGGTCAACACGAGGCCGATCCCGCGCGCCGGCGGGATCGCCATAGCGGTCGGTTTCCTCGTCGTCGCACTCCCGTTCACGCTCCTGAACGAGGCGGCCGACTGGGTGCCGACGCCGTTGAACATCACCGCCAACGATCTGTTCGCCCTGTTCGCCGGCGGTGCCGCCGCCGCTGCCATCGGTGTCCTGGACGACCTGTACGACCTGCGTGCGCGGTGGCAACTCCTGGGGCAGGTGTGCCTCGCACTCGCGGCGTGGTTCCTCGGCATCGGCGTCAGCCTCATCAACAACCCGTTCGCCGAGGCACCGTTGCGGTTCGCGCCGGCGTTCTCCGTGGGCTTCACGGTGTTCTGGATCGTCGGGATGATCAACAGCATCAACTGGATCGACGGGCTCGACGGGCTCAGCACCGGCGTCGCGCTGATCGCGTCGGTGACGCTCGGGATCCTGAGCCTGACCACCCAGGTGAGTCAGCCGCTCATCGCCGTGCTGTGTTTCGCGCTTGCTGGCGCGCTCCTTGGGTTCCTGCGCTGGAACTTCCACCCGGCCAAGATCTTCACGGGCACGACCGGCGTGCAGTTCGTCGGATACACGCTTGGCGTCTTATCGATCCTGGGGTCGGCCAAGGTCGCCGTGGCGCTCCTCGTCCTCGGCGTGCCGATCATCGACACGTTCTGGATCATCGTCGGCCGTCTCTCGCAGGGCCGGTCGCCGTTCACGCCCGATCGTTCGCATATCCATCATCGATTGCTCGACCTCGGGCTGTCGCACCGGAATACGGTCCTGTTCATCTACGCCATCTGCATCGCGCTTGGGATCCTCGCTCTCCTGGTCCAGGAGGTCGGCCAGGCGTACGCGTTCATCAGCCTGTTCATCCTCGCCGGGCTGATCCTGTTCGGACCGACACGAGGCGCGTTCGACCGGCCCGACGAGCTCGAGGCCGACGCGTACGACGACGATGACGACGTCCAGCCGCCCATCGCGGAGACGTCGCGGCGTCGCGAGGTGAGCCAGGAACCCTGATCACCTCGACTGTCGCGTCGGGTCAACAGGGCGTTCGCCCTAGTGCGGTCCACCCGGGACCCGGTGCTAGCATCGGCCGACGATGCCGCTCGACCCGCCTGTCATCCTCGCGATCGCGGTCGCCGCGCTGTTCGTCGCTTCCTCCGTCGCGCAGCGGTCCGGTGCTCACGCCGCCCTGAAGGCCGGCGTGAAGCGCCTCGACAACGCGGATCGGAGGGGTCCGGTCGGAGCCGTCATCGACGTGATCGACCGGTCCGTCGCGGCCTATACGTTACGCTCGCGGCTCGGGCTCTCGACGCTGACGCGTGAAGAGCGACACCTGGCGAACCAGCACGCCGCTGTCGTCGCCCGCGCCGAGGAGATCAGACTCGCCCGTGGCGGACCTGTAGCCCACCTCGCGCCGACGCGGCTCGTCGTCGCCGGCGCGGCCTCGCGCAGCCACGACTCCACCTTCGCCCAGCCTCGATCGACGTTGTCGGTCGAGCTCCTCGCCGCCGTGCTCGGCTTCGCCGTCGTCGTCGGTGTCGTCATCGGCATCTGGCCGCGACAGCACGGCGCCGTCCTGTCGGCG
Organism: Candidatus Limnocylindrales bacterium; assembly: GCA_035703005.1. Taxonomy (GTDB): domain Bacteria; phylum Chloroflexota; class Limnocylindria; order Limnocylindrales; family CSP1-4; genus SPCO01. The sequence goes on from DASSZA010000119.1 coordinate 3,854, forward strand.
ACCGGTACGCCAGCGATCTCGTCGCCGATGCCGTCAACGAGCGCACCCAGCCTGCCCGTGCCGTCGGCGCAGTAACGGCGGCTGGATCGGCCATCACGGAAGTCGGTTGATGCCGGGATCGGGAGGCGTCCGATGTCGTCGGTGACGCGCAGCTGCTACACTGCCGCTGCCTTGACAGGTCGTCCATGATCGAGCCCGGCCGAGGCGGGGCTTACGCGATCCTCTTCTCGGAGATCGGCTTCACGCTTCTGGTGACGACGCTGGTGGGCGTGGGCGTCGGCTACTGGGCCGATACCCGACTCGGGACGATCCCGATCTTCGTGCTCATCGGGTTCTTCGTCGGCGCAGGAGCAGGCGCGCTGGCGATCTACAGACTGATCATGAGGTTCCTCGACTCATCAGGATGAGGTCGGGCTAGCCGACCGGGATCGAAGCGAGCGCGGCGGAAGGCCGCGCTCTTGTGTGGAGCGGAGGAAGTTTGTCGAGCGACGAGGTCGTCCCCCAGGACGCCGAGGCCCAGTCGGCGCCGCGAGGGCGCGGGCTTTCTTCGCGCTGGTTCCTGCTGATCGGGCTCGTGATCATCGGGAACATCGCCGCATTCATCCTGGTTCCGCCGTTCCCACGGGAGGGCGCTCCCGGGGACGCGTGTGCATTCCCCGTGTGCTTCATCAACGGGACGCTCGAGTTCCCGGCGCCCCACACGGTCGTCGGCCCGGTCGCCCCGGCCGATCAGCTGATCACGTTCACCCCGAGCATCAGCTCCACGATCATCACGATGTGGATCGTCATGGTCGTCGTGCTCGTCGCGGTCTTCATCATGACCCGCGGTCGAGACCTGATCCCCGGCCGGGCCCAGAACGCCTTCGAGTTCCTCTATGAGTTCATGGGCGACTTCGGTGTCAGCATCGCCGGCGCAGCCGCCCGCCCGTACATCCCGCTCTTCATCGCGTTCTTCATCCT
>DASSZA010000281.1:0-8456 GCA_035703005.1 Candidatus Limnocylindrales bacterium
GGGCGGCGGGCGGCGGGCGGAGCGTGGCGGCGCGGCGCCGGCGGCGGCGGGCGGCACGGGCTGGGCCAGCCGAGATCTTGTCACTTGCTCGTGTGGCCGGCCATCGGGCGAGGAATCCCGGTCGTCGGCTCGGTGGCAAGATGCGAGTGTCGGCGCGTGCAGGCGACGTGGGGCGAGGGCGGGTTGGAGTCGTCGACGGCCGGTGTGGCGAGCCGTTGACGAAGCTTCTCTGTCAGATGCTCACCAGGCGAGCACTCGTCACCTGATCTCTGTCAGAAGTGACACCAGGCGAGCGGATGACAGGGATCTGAGCGAGTCTCGTGCACGCCAGGCGCGACGGCGGCTGACGAATGCTCGTGTGGTGGGCGTTTGGCGGAAATGTGCGCGTGCGCGGTGCGCGGCGGGACGAGCTGACGAATGCTCGTGTGGTGGGCGTTTGGCGGAAATGCGCGCGGTGCGCAGCCGGGACGAGCGGCCTACCCCTTCGGGCCGTCGACCAGCTTGTGCTCCACCGCGTACAACGCGGCCTGGGTCCGTGAGGCGAGTCCGAGCTTGCCGAGGATATTCGACACGTACGTCCGCGCCGTCCGTTCCGTGATGAACAGCTCCGTGCCGATCTCCTTGTTGCTCATCCCCTGCCCGAGCAGTCGCAGCACATCCTTCTCGCGATCGGTCAGGGGCTCGGCGAGCTCCTCGTCGGGAGACTTCTTGGCGCGCATCCGCTGGGCAAGCAACCGCGCCACAGCCGGGTCCAGATGCACTTCGCCGGCATAGGCAGCTCGGACGGCCGCGGCGACCTCCTCGGCCTCGGCATCCTTGAGCACGTACCCTGACGCGCCCGCCTCCAGGGCGGAGGTGACCTTCTCCTCCTCGATGAACGAGGTCATGGTCACGATCTCGGTCTCGGGGCGCTCAGCCTTGATGCGACCGATCGCCGTCACGCCATCCATGTTCGGCATGAGCAGGTCCATCAGGACGACGTCAGGCTCGAGTCGCCGGGCCATCGCCACGCCCTCGGAACCGTCGGCAGCCTCGCCGACGACCTCGATGTCGGGCTGATGGTCGAAGAACATCTTCAGACCCATGCGCACGACGGAATGGTCGTCCACGATGAGGACGCGGATCGGTTGGGACTCGGGATCGGACACATCGGCTCCTGGCGCGGTGACGGCGTCGGACGGGGCTGGGGGCGTGGGACGAGCGGGGAGCGACGTGGAGTCTAACAAAGGACCGCGTCGCCGCCGGTCTACGCGGCCGGCTTCTCGCCTCGGCCGGCGGCGACGATCGCCGCTGTCAATTCGGTGGGCCGGAAGGTCTTGCGGACGAAGCCGTCCGCGCCATTCGCGAGCGCCGCGGACTCGAGCGTGTCGGACCAGCTCATGGCCAGGATGCGGACGCCAGGGAGCTGGCTGCGAAGACCGGAGATGAACGCGATCCCGCCATCGACCTCAGGCAGCCGCGGATCGACCACGACGACGTCCGGGCGATGGCGGAGCGCGAGATCGAGTGCTTCACCGACCTGACCAGCGCTTGCCACGACCATGCACTGGCCACTGATGGAGAGGAGACCGGTGAGGCTTTCCCGGGTCCGGTCATCCGCATCGACGACCAGGACTCGGAGCGGGCCGTCAACGCGGGGGCCTGACTGAGACATGTCCCCATAGTGGGGCGAGCGCCCGGTGGGGAAAAGGGACGCTCGCCGGGAGGCCTACCCGGCCGGATGACGGTGCCCGCCTACGTCATATGTCGCGGATCGACTCGGGCTCCGGCGTTGCGCCGGCCCGCATCCCCGCTGCGACCTCGAGCGCCGCGAGAGCGTCGGGCCCCATCTCGACCTCGACCGTCGTTCCCTGTCCCACGGCAGACGTGCATGAGAACTCCGCGCCGACCCGTTCGGCCCGGGCGCGCATGCCGGCAAGTCCGAGGTGGCCGTCCGGCACGCGCGATGGATCGAACCCCTTGCCGTCGTCCTCGACACGCAGCTTGACGATCGAGCCCTCCCGCCGGACGTCGACCCTGACCCGGCGCGCGGCCGCGTGCTTCACGACGTTGTGCAGCGCTTCCTGAGCGATCCGGTAGAGGACCTCCTCGGCGGCGAGGGGCAACCGGTCCGTCAGGTCCGTTTCGACCAGGATCGGGAGCCCGAGTCGGCCCTGGAGCGCGCTGGCATGGGTCTTGAGCGCGCGCACGAGCCCGTCCTGCTCGAGGTTGCCGGGCCGCAGCTCGAAGATCAGCGCGCGCATCTCCGCCAGCGCCTCACGCTGCAGGTCGCGCAGCTGGGCGAGCTGATCGCGCGCGCCCGCCGGATCCTTCTCGAGCAGCATCTCGACCGAGCGCGAGACGAGCGTCATCGAGAAGAGGGCCTGCGTGACCGAGTCGTGGAGCTCCCGAGCGAGGTGCGCCCGCTCCTCGCCCCCGGCGAGCTCACCGGCGTGGCGAAGGAGCTCGTTCTCCAATCGGACCTGGTCGCTGACGTCCCGGGTCGCGCCCTGGATCCCCGCGAAGTTGCCGTCGAGGTCGACGATGCCGATCGATCGCACGTCGACCGGGACCTTGCGGCCATCGATGCCTACGAGGATGAGCGCCGCCTGCTGTTCGCGCGTCGGCTGGGCCACGAGCTCGGTCCATCGATCGCCGGCCACCGGCATGCTCGCCGGATCTACCAGGACCGAGAAATGCTGACCGAGGACGTCGTCCGCCGCGTAGCCCGTCATACGCTCGATGGCCTCGGACACGAACGTGAACCGGCCCTCGGCGTCGGTCGAGAAGACGACGTCGGGTGACTTCTGGACGAGGAACCGGAAGCGCTCCTCCGATCGGCTGAGCTCGCGCTCCAGGCGAAGCCGCTCCGAGATGTCGCGGGCGACGCCGTTGATGCCGACGATCACGCCATCCTCGACCTTGGCGAGGACGTTGATCTCGAGCGGGCGGGGCGTGTCATCCCCGTCGAGGAAGTCCATCCGGACCGAGTGGACGGTCGTGGGCTCATCGAGGACGGCCTGATAGCTCGCGGCCGCCGCGCCTTCCCAGCCCGGCGCGACCTTCTCGAAGAAGGGTCGACCGAGGCTCCCCTCCAGGTCCCAGCCCAGCATCGTCTTCGCGCGATCGGACAAGAACGTGTAGCGCCCCTCAGCGTCCGTGGCGAAGACCATGTCCGGCGACGACGAGGCGAGGGTCCGATAGCGGTCCTCGGATGCGCGCAGGTCACGCTCCAGGCGATCGCGATCGCGCATGTCGCGGACCGACCCATTCGCGCCCGCGAACTTGCCGTTCTCGTCGAGCGTGGCGATCGCGATGAACTCGGCAGCCACGGCGGATCCATCGCGATGACGCAGGTTCAGCCGACCGCGCACCTCCTGCGAACCCTGCTCCATCTGCTGCGTCCAGTCGCTTTCCGCGACATCGCGCGATGACTCATGGACCAGCGCCCCGAAATGGCGGCCCAGCAACTCATCGGGATGAAGGCCGGTCAGGCGTTCGATCGCGTCCGACAGGAAGGTCAGGTGTGCCTCGCCATCGATCGACCAGATCACGTCGGGCGCGTTCTGCACGAGGAAGCGGTAGCGCTCTTCGGATTCGCGCAGCTCGCGCTCGAGACGCGCCCGCTCCGAGACATCGCGGACCGTGCCCTGGGCGCCGACCCAGACGCCGTCCTCGAACACACCCGCGTTCGTGACTTCAGCCGCGAACCTCGTCCCATCGCGGCGGACGAGCGTGAGCGGCACGCGATCGACCAGGTCGGGATCGCGCCCGACGGCGCCATACCGCTCGCGCGCGAGCGGCATCGAATCGGGGTGGGTCAGGAACGAGAAGTGCTGGCCGATGATCTGGTCGATCGGCCAGCCGAACAGGGCTTCGGCCGCGTCGGCCATGAACGTGAAGATGCCATCGGCGTCGGCACGCCAGATCACGTCGGGCGTCGTCTGGACGAGGCCGCGGAAACGCGCCTCTTCGCGTGTCAGCCGGACGAGCAGGTTCGAGTTGGTGAGAGCGATCGCCGCCTGGTCGGCGAGTCCCTGCAGCAGGTCGAGGTCCGCCGCCGCGAACGTCCGAGGCGTGGACGTCGAGACGGCCAGTGTCCCGATGACCTCGCCACCCGGAGCGCGAAGGGGCGCGGCGGCCATGCCGACGAGGCCCATCCGGGTCGCCGCCGAATCGTCGTCGGGCTCGTGCGGGATGCGCTGGTCGGCCATGTAGTCGGACGTCCAGACCGGCACGCCCTGCTCCGCGGCAAGGCCGTTGATCCCGCCGCCCAGGGGGAAGCGCATCCCCATGAGCCACGTCCGGGTCGCCTCGTCGGCGCCACCGGCGACGACGACGGGGATCAGGTAGGCGCCGTCCGGCGCCATGCGGGTGAGGTGCGCGCCGTCGGTCTCGAGCAGGCGCCGTGCCTCCTCGACGACACGCTCGAAGAGCTCGTCAGGGTCGGTAAGGGCGGCGATGCGCGCGGTGATGTCGCGGAGGGAGCGCTCCGTCTCCGCACGGCGGGCGAGCGCTCGCTTCGATCGCTCGAGCTCATCGATCAGGCGTGCGTTCGTGATGGCGATGGCGGCCTGTTCGGCGAGACCGCCGAGCACGGCGATGTCGATGTCATCGAAGGCATTCGGCGCGTGGCTCATCACCTCGATGGCACCGAGCGGCCCCGCCTCGCCGATGATCGGGGCGACGATCAGGCCACGGACGTTCGCGAGCTCCGCGAGCGAATCGGTCAGGACGTCGTGCTCGAATTCGGCAGTCCGGTAATCCTCGACGTGGATCACTCGCGCCTCAGCGACCGCCTTCCCGGCGACGCCCTGACCCACGCGGAGGCTGTTCAGCTTGAGTGCCTCGCGCTGCGACGCGGGCAGCCCCGCGTCGTACGCCCACACGAGCGTGTCGCGATCGTCGTCGTACTGGTCGATGACCGCACCGTCGGCGCGGAGGAGCCTCCGTGCCTCGTCGACGATCGCCTGGAGGACCTCCTCCGGCTCGTGCAGCGCGGTGACCCGCGCCGCGATCTGACGCAACGTCCCTTCCGCGTCGGCTCGCCGCTCGACGTCGGCCTGCGATCGAGCGAGCGCCTCCATCAGGTTGGCGTTGACGATCGCGATGGACGCGTGTGTCGCCAGGGCCGACAGGGTCTCGACGTGGGTCTCGGCGTAGGCGCCGGGTTGGCGCGAGACGACCGACAGGACGCCGAGCGGGCGCTTGTCCTCGCCGGTCAGCGGGACCGCGATGACGGCACGGATCCCGGCGCCGGTGATGAATCGCTTGATGCCGGGGGTCGTGACGAACCGCGGGTCGGCAAGGTAATCGGCCGTCATGTAGGGCAGCTGGTCCTGGAAGGCAAGGCCAGCGACGGCGTAGCCCGGTTTGATCCCGCCGGTCCGTCCCCAGTCGGGGACGTCACGCATCGCGTCACCGGCCGAGTACGCCCACAGGAGGGATTGCGACTCGTCATCCCACAGGTCGATCCGCGAACCATCCGACTCGAGAAGTCGGGCCGCCTCGACGACGATGCGATCAAGGACCTCAGTGGGGTCGAGGATCGAGGACACGCGGACGGCGATCTCGCGGAGCGTCCGCTCAGCGTCGGCTCGGCGGGACGTCTCCTCGCGAGATGCCTCGAGTTCCCGGATCAGGCTGACGTTTGCGATCGCGACGGCGGCCTGATCTGCGAGGCCGGCGAGGACGGCGGCGTCCTGTTCGTCGTAGGCATCCTGGCGCTCGGCGTAGGCGGTCACCGAGCCGATGACCTGGCCGCGCCGCAGCAGCGGTGCCGAGATGACCGACTTGATGCCGGTCTCGGCGACGAAGCGGTCGCGCTCCGGGGTGTGCCGGAAGCGCGCGTCGTTCATGTAGTCGCCGCTCCACTCGACCTTGCCGGTCCGGAGGGTCAGCCCGGAGACACCGGCGTCCTGCTCGACATCGACCTCCTCGAGGAACGCGGCGTCGTACGTGAGCCGCGTATCCGTGTGCCGGTAGCCGCCGAACGAGCCGTCGCCCGGATCGAACAGATCGATCATCGCGCCGCTCGAGCGGAGCAGCCGCGTGGCCGCGTCGACGATCGCCTGGAGGAGCTCGTCCTGGTCTCGCAACGCGTTGACCGAAGCGGCGATCTCGCGAAGCGTTCGTTCCGCTTCGGCGGTGCGCTCGAGGGCCTCCCGGGATTCGGCCAGTTCCGTGATCAACCGTGCGTTGGTGATGGCGATGGCGGCCTGGCTCGACAGCGCGCGGATCAGCGCGGCGTCGTCGTCGCCGAAGGCATCGGGGCGGATCGAATAGACCTCGATGACGCCGAGCGGTCCGCTTTCACCGGTGATCGGTGCGGCGATCATCGAACGGAAGCCGGTGCGCTCGTAGAAGGCTGTGTTCTCCGGCCCGGGCGGGAAGAGCGAGGCAAGGTCGTCGCCGGCGACCACGACGCGGTCCTCGGCGACGGCGACCCCGGTGGCGCCCTCGCCTACCGAGATCCACAGCTTGGCGCGTTCCTCGTCGGTGAAGCGTCGTCCGAGCCCGTCGTCGTACGTCCAGCGCAGGTTGCCGGACTCGGGATCGAGGAGGTCGAGGATGGCGCCCTGTCCGCCGACGAGACGACTCGCGAGCTCGACGACCTCCTGGAGGATCTCGCCAGGGTCGCGGAGCGCCGTGATCCGAGCGGCGATCTCGCGCAACGCCTGCTCCGCGTCGGCTCGGCGCGCGAGACCGCTTCGTGAACGGTCGAGCTCCTGCCGCGAGCGGTCGAGCTCCTCGATGAGCCGGGCGTTGGCCATCGCGCTCGCGGCGTGATCTGCGAGCGCGCGGACGAGCGCGGTCTGGGCGGGGTCGAACGCGTCCTTGTGGCGTGAGAATGCCCCGAGGCCACCGAACACCTCGTCGCCTGCGAGCAGCGGCGAGACGACCATCGAGGTGATCCCGAGATCCTCGACGACGCGGTCGGCACCGGGGGAATGGCGGAACTGCGCGTCATTGACGTAGTCGGACGTCATCACCGTCGTTCGCTTCGCGACCGCGAGACCGAACATCCCGACGCCCGGCGCGAGCTCGAGCCCCCGGATCCACTCGCGCGTGCGCGCGCGCTTGATCCCGGCATCGTGTGCGAAGCGCAGGTTCCCCGAGGCGGGATCCATCAGGTAGACCATCGCGCCATCCGCATCGAGCAAGCGGGCGGTCTCTTCGACGGCCGCGGTCAGCAGGTTGTGGAGCGCGCCGTCCCCGCCGTCGGGATCCTTCTTTCGACGGTTCGTCTTGCGCGCGCCGGTCCCGTTCGCCGACCGGGTGGACGGGTCGGGTGACGGCGCGGGCGTGCGCGAGCGACGGGTACGGGTCGTGGTCATCGGGGGTTGAGGATACGCCCGGGTCCCGAACGGCGAGCATCGCCGTTCGGCGATGCCGCCTACGTCATCCGGCCGAGGTGCGCGTCGTCATCGGGCGGCATCGAAGCGGGGGCGAGCGTCCGGTCGTTTCGGTGTCGCTTGCCGGGCGCCCGCCGTGGGTACCGAGGGTGACGATGCCTCCCGTCACCGACCGGACTGATCCGGCACCACCATACAGACGAGGTCCCGCTGAGATGTTCGCCGCTCGAACGCCGCTCCGCATTTCCGACGTCGTTATCCGCGCCGCGATCGTCGGTCTGGCTCTTGCCACCGGCTACATCCACCTGAAGCTGGGTGGCCTGCTCTTCACCCTGAACGCGCTCGGCTACTTCACCGCCGCCGCCGCGATGGCCGTCCCGCTCGCGCTCGCCGTCCGCTTCCGCTGGTTCGTCCGCCTCGGCCTGATGGGCTATGCCGCGACGACGATCATCGCCTGGGCGCTCCAGGGCCCCTACTTCCAGCTCGCCTACATCGCCAAGGGCATCGAGGTCACGCTCATCGCGCTGCTGGTCATCGATTTCGCCCGCCATGACGGCAACCCGGTCAACGTGATCAAGGCCGAGCTCGCCAACCTGAACGCGTTCATCGCCAAGGCTCGCGGCACCGCGGCCGCCGGCGCCTAGAACGATCTGCTAGACGGTTCCGCGCTAGGGTTAGCGCGTCAAACCCGACCAACCGAACGAGCCGCGTCGCAAGGCGCGGCTCGTTCCTCGCGCCAAGGAGATCGATCGATGAAGCGAGTGTTCCAGGCCCTGGCCCTTGCGGGGCTCGCGGCCATGACCGTTGCCTGCTCCTCCGGAGGGTCGAGCAGCACGCCGGCCCCGACGGCCACGGCCAGCGGCGATACCTCCTCCCCGGCGGCCGGTGGCACGACGATCGTCGCGAAGGACATCGCGTTCGACCCGACCGCCGTGACGATCCCCGCGAATACCGCGACGGCGATCACGCTCGACAACCAGGACGCGGCGCCGCACAACGTCGCCATCAAGGACGCGTCCGGTGCGCAGGTCTTCAAGGGCGAGATCCAGTCAGGCCAGGGCAAGATCACATACAACGTGGATGCGCTGCCCGCGGGCACGTACCAGTTCTGGTGCGAAGTCC
>DASSZA010000008.1:0-10577 GCA_035703005.1 Candidatus Limnocylindrales bacterium
GCTCCGTGGCGCACAACAGCAGGGCGTCGCCCAGCTCGGGGTCGTCGGGATACCAGCGCTCCAGGGGCAGGCCGGCGAGGAGCCCGCGATCAAGCAACCGCGTGTGGACGGCCGATGCGCGCGGCACTCTGACCGCGAACTCGTTGAGATATGGCGCCGTGTGCACACGCCGCACTCCGATGTCGGCGAGGCCGGTCTCGAGATGCCGCGCGGCCCGCGCGCCGCCCCTGGCCACGTCAGCCAGCCCCAGAGGCCCCAGCGTGGCGAGGTACGTCGTGGCGGCCAGCGCGCAGAGGGCCTGGTTGGTGCAGATGTTGCTGGCAGCCTTGTCGCGGCGGATGTCCTGCTCGCGCGCGCGAAGCGTCATGACGAACGCGCGCTTCCCGTCGAGATCGGTCGTCATGCCGACGAGCCGGCCCGGGATCTGTCGGACGAGGGCGTCCGTAGAAGCGAGGATCCCGAGATATGGGCCGCCGTACTGCGGCGCGATCCCGAGCGGCTGTCCCTCGCCGGCGGCGATATCGGCGCCGTATGCACCCGGCGGGGTCAGGACCGCGAGCGAGACGGGCTCGACGACGGCCACGAACAGCGCGCCCGCTGCATGTGTCAGTTCCGCGATCCGCGGCATCGGCTCGAGCAACCCGAGGAAGTCCGGGTTCGCCGCGATGACACCGGCGACGGGCCGGTCGGTGTCGGCGAGCATCCGCTCGAGTGCTTCGAGGTCCGTCGTGCCCGCCGCGTCACCCCCAGTGATCAGCGGGATCTCGTCGAGCTCGAGACCGTGCATATAGGTGCGCAGGGTCTCGCGGTACTGCGGATGGACGCCGCGGCTGACCAGGACACGGTCTCGCCGCGTGGCGCGGCACGTCATCAGTGCCGCCTCGGCCGTCGCCGCCGCGCCGTCGTAATGCGACGCCGACACGACCTCCATGTCGACGAGCTCGGCGATCAGGGATTGGTACTCGTAGATCGATTGGAGCGTGCCCTGGCTGACTTCCGGTTGATACGGCGTGTAGGCCGTGTACCACTCGCCACGGAGCAGGAGCTGGTCGACCGCAGGCGGGGTCCAGTGCCGGTACACGCCCGCCCCGAGGAACGACACGAGATCGGTCCGATTGCGTGCCGCCATCTCGCGCAGACGGGCCGACAGTTCTAGCTCGGGCTCAGGCGGGGGGAGGTCGAGTGCGCTGGCGCGGAGTCCGGCCGGGATGTCCGCAAATAGTTCGTCGACGCTATCGAGGCCGAGCGCAGCGAGCATCCGCTCCCGGTCGGCCGGGGTGTGCGGACCGTAGGGCATCGTCCGATCAGCCCGCCGCGACGAGATCGTCGTAGGCGGGACCGTCGAGGAGATCGTCCATCTCGGATGTATCGCTGACGCTGATCTTGATCATCCACCCGTCGCCGTACGGATCGGTGTTGACGAGCTCCGGGTTTGCAGCGAGGGCACTGTTGATCGAGGTGACGGTCCCGGTCAATGGCGCGAACAGGTCGCTTACCGCCTTCACCGACTCGACCACGCCGAAGGCCTTCGCCTCCTCGAGGTCGCGGCCCTCGTCGGGCAACTCGACGAACACGATGTCGCCGAGTTGGTCGGCGGCGTACTGGGTGATCCCGACAGTCGCCTCTTCGCCGTCGACCCGGACCCACTCGTGGTCGCGGGTATAGCGCAAGTCGGTCGGTGCGCTCACGTCAACTGGTCCTCCGATAGAACGGCAGCGGGACGACCCGTGCCGGTACCCGCGCGTCGCGGATCTCGATATCCACCATGGTGCCCGGTTCCGCGTCGGCAGGTGCGACGTAGGCCATCGCGATCGGGACGCCGAGGGTCGGGGACTGTGTCCCGCTGGTCACGACGCCTGTCCTGCGGTCGCCGGCATGGACCGGATACCCGTGGCGGGCGATGCCACGGCCCTCGACGATGAGTCCGACGAGGCGACGCTTCGGTCCCTCGGCCGCCACCCGCTCGAGCGCCGCACGCCCGACGAAGTCGACGCCCTTGTCGAGCTTGACGACGCGACCGAGGCCGGCGTCGTAGGGCGTGGTCGTCGTATCGAGCTCGTTCCCGTACAAAGGCATCCCCGCCTCCAACCGGAGCGTGTCGCGGGCGCCGAGGCCGACTGGACCGCCGTCGACGCCGCGGACCGCCTCCATCAGCGTGTCCCACAGCTCGCCGGTCCGGGCCGTCTCGACGAAGACCTCGAAACCATCCTCCCCGGTATACCCGGTCCGCGCGATATGTGCCGGGATCCCAGCCACTTGCCCATCCGCGATGCCGTAATAGCGCAACGACGGCAGATCGACGTCGGTGTGCGGGGCAAGGACGTCCACCGAGTGCGGACCCTGGACTGCCACGAGGCCGGTCGCGAGCGATTGATCGTCGAGCACGGCCCGTGACCCGTCGAGTCGCTCCGCGAGGGCGTCAGAGACGACCTGGGCATTCGATGCGTTGGCGACGACCATGAACCGGTCCGCGGCAAGCCGGTAGACGATCAGGTCGTCGAGGATGCCGCCGTCCGGCTCGCAGATCATCGAGTAGTGCGCCCGGCCGACAGCGAGCGCCGGCGGGTTCGTCACGAGCGCACGCGCCAGCGCCACGCCCGCGTCGGGTCCTTCGACCAGCAGCTCACCCATGTGAGAGAGGTCGAACAGGCCCGCCCGCTCGCGGACCGAGCGATGCTCCTCGAGGATCGAGCCGTACTGCACGGGCATCCGCCAGCCGGCGAAGTCGATCATCCGTGCGCCGAGCGCCCCATGGCGGGCTGCGAGTGGTGTCTCGTGGGTGACGGTGCCGGCCCCCTGCGGGTCGGTCACGAGGCGCGCTCCGCGCCGAGCGTCGCGAGTCGGCCGGCCGCCTGCGCGACGAGGCCGCGTTCCGTTTCGAAGGTCAACATCGTGGGTGCCTCATCGAAGTCGATCCAGCGGACCTCGTCGAACTCGTGGTCGTGCCGTTCGAGGTCGCCCCCCACGGGCTCCATCATGAAGTAGTGGACCGTCTTGTGGATGCGCGTACCTGACTGGACGAACGTGTACTCGATGGAGCCGAGTGGCCCGGTGATCCGGACCTCGAGCCCGGTCTCCTCGGCGACCTCGCGCAGGGCCGTCGCTTCCGTGGTCTCATGCGGGTCGGGCGTGCCCTTGGGAAGGGTCCAGGTCCTGTTATCGCGGTCGCGGCGACGACTGCCGACGACGAGCTGTGGACGCCCATCGGCGTACCGGACCACGATGCCGCCCGCTGAGGTGGCGGTTGCGTTCCTCAGGCGTGCCACGGAGCCGCGGCGGCGCTGGGACGTCGGCTCGGCCCGGAGCGACCGGAGCGAGCCCAGTGCATCGTCACCAGCGGCCGGACGCGGCGATCGCGCAGATGCGACCGGATCGGTCGGGGGCCACGCCAGCCGGAGCGAAGGCGCTCGTACGGGCCGGCATCAAGGGCTCGCAGCTGGGTCTGGGAACCGCTCACCGGGTAGAACGATGCGCGCGCTCCGAGACCGAGTCGCCGCTCCCGGAGGCGGCTCGACGGACGCACGAATCGCGCCGCCGGGCGCGCCGCGTACTTGGCGGCGATGCTGTGTCCCATGGGCGGCAATGGTACTAGGTCAGTCCTGCCTTGCAAGCGCATTACTGAGTGAATCACGCATCGCAGAGGCCGTCTCCGGTGCCAGCGCGCCACGTTCGACGGCCAGATCGATCTCGCGGTGCGCAGCCGCCACATACAACGGCAGGACGCCCGGTGCGTGCGTCCTCAACGCGGCCAGATGGGCGGTCAACGTCCCAACGTCGCCACGGGTCATGGGGCCGGTGAGTGCGTCACGGATGCCGAGCGCACGAGCATTCCCAAGCGTCCCCTCGATGAGCGGTCCGTAGATGGCCAACGACCCCGCCTCGTCGAGCCCGGCCACCGACCCGAGCTCGGCGATAGCGTCAAGTAGCGCGACGAAGCCGCCGGCGGCGAGCACGGCTGCCGCGTGGTATGCCGCCTTGGTCCCCGGCGCGAGCCGCACCGCATGCGCTCCTATCCGCTCGGCCATCGTCGCGAGGAGGGCCGCGAGGTCGTCGTCGCCCTCGACCGCGACGGTCGCTCCGTGGAGAGCTTCGATGGCGCGTTCCGTATCGGCGAACGCGACGAGCGGATGGAACGAGCCGATCTGCGTCCCCGCCGCCATCGCCGGAGCAAGCACCTCGGCGCCGAGCGCGCCACTCGTATGGACCATCGCCTGACCGCTGTACATCCGGATCTCGCGCGCGAGCGGCGCGATCGCGTCGTCGGGCACGGCCAGGATGATCAGCTCGACCTCCTCGATGAGTGCCTGGGCCTCCGCGAACGCGCGTGCACCGTCGACCGCGCTCGAGAACCGGGCCCGACGCTCAGCGTCGCGGCTCGCGACGGCCTGGATCGGCCAACCGGCACGGCTCAATGCGAGACCGAGGGCCGTCCCGACGGCACCCGCGCCGACGATCCCGGTCGATGGGATCTCGTCCGGCCCGGAGCGGTGATGGGGGTGCGCGTGCCCATCCGCGTGGACTTCACCGTCGCCATGGCGGTGGTGGCCGGGCGGGACAGGGTCGAGGTCGATGCCCGCCTCCTTGATCGCCGCTTCCATCTCCGCCCGATCGCGTTCCGGGTCATCGCCGGGCAACGGGCCCCACGGCTTCATCGCGCGGGACCGCCGAAGGGTCGGCCGCGTCCGCCTCGCCCGACGCGGGTGGCGCGCCGAGCGCGGTACGCTTCCATCCATCGAGTCTAGCGAGCCAACGGAGTAGCACGCGTTGCCATCAGCCGATCCCTTCGGCGCCCGGGCATCCCTCGGCCCCGGCCTGCCGGACATCTACCGCGTCGGAGCCGTCGACGACCTGGTCGCGGAGGCGCGCCTGCCCGTCACCGTCCGGATCCTGCTCGAGAACCTGCTCCGTTACGCGGGCGGGGTCGTCGCTGCGGGCGATGTCGAGACGCTCGCGTCGTGGCGTCCGGGCGTGGCGGCGGAAGCCGAGATCCCGTTCATGCCGTCGCGCGTGATCATGCAGGACCTCACCGGCGTGCCGGCAGTGGTCGACCTTGCGGTGATGCGGGACGCGATGGCCGATCTTGGCGGCGATCCCTCCCGCGTCAACCCACTCGTGCCCGCCGATCTCGTCATCGACCACTCCGTCCAGGTCGACCGCTTCGGCACCGGCGACGCGTTCGCCTTCAACGTGGAGCGCGAGTACGAGCGCAACGGCGAGCGCTACCAGCTGTTGCGCTGGGCCCAGACGGCCTTCCGCGACCTGAGGATCGTCCCGCCCGGCACCGGCATCGTCCACCAGGTCAATCTCGAGTTCCTGGCGCCGGTCGTCGGCGAGCGCGACGGCGTCGCGTTCCCCGACACGCTGGTCGGGACCGATTCGCACACGACGATGATCAACGCGCTCGGCGTGCTCGGCTACGGCGTCGGTGGCATCGAGGCCGAGGCGGTCCTGCTCGGCCAGCCGCTGTATCAGCCGATGCCGCACGTCGTCGGCGTTCGTTTGACGGGTGAGCTACCGAGTGGGTCGACCGCGACCGACCTCGTCCTCATGGTCACCGAGATGCTGCGGAGCCACGGCGTCGTCGGCGCCTTCGTGGAGTTCGCCGGCGACGGCGTCGCCGGTCTGTCGCTCGCGGACCGGGCGACGATCTCGAACATGAGCCCCGAGTTCGGGGCGACCGCCACGCTCTTCCCGATCGACGATGAGACGCTTGCCTACCTGCGACTGACGGGGCGGAGCCCGGAGCGGGTCGACCTCGTCGAGCGCTATGCCAAGGAGCAGGGGCTCTGGCGCGAACCCGGTGATGGACCGGCGTTCGATGAGGTCCTGACGCTCGACCTGTCGACGATCGAGCCATCCGTGGCGGGGCCACGGCGCCCGCAGGACCGCGTTCCGATCCGGGACCTCCGAGAGAACTTCCGGTCCGCGTTCCCCGACGGCCTGATGTCGCCCGGCGGCGAACCACCCGCGCCCGAAGTCGAGGCCGACGGCGACGTCGTCCTCGAGGCGTCGGCCGAGTCGTTCCCGGCCTCCGACGCGCCGGCCTTCGCGAGCAGCGACACCGTCGAATCGCCGGCGCCTCCGGTGCCCGCGACATCCTCCGCC
Source organism: Candidatus Limnocylindrales bacterium (assembly GCA_035703005.1). Lineage (GTDB taxonomy): Bacteria > Chloroflexota > Limnocylindria > Limnocylindrales > CSP1-4 > SPCO01. Next base: position 6,106 of record DASSZA010000008.1, read on the forward strand.
GCGGTCGTCGATGACCGGATGTATCGGTCGGTCACCGTGTCGATCGGTGGTGCGGAGGTCCCAGTCAGCACGGGTTCGGTCGTGATCGCGGCCATCACGTCCTGCACCAACACGTCGAATCCGACCGTGATGGTCGGCGCGGGTCTGTTGGCACGGAACGCCGTCGCACGCGGGCTGCGCGTGCGACCGACGGTGAAGACTTCGCTCGCGCCAGGCTCCAAGGCAGTCACCGGCTACCTCGAGGCCGCCGGTCTGATGGGGCCGCTCGAGGAGCTCGGCTTCGCACTCGCCGGCTACGGCTGCACGACGTGTATCGGAAACTCAGGACCGTTGGACGCCGCGGTCGCCACGGCGGTCGAGGAGAACGACCTGATCGTCGCAGCGGTCTTGTCGGGCAACCGGAACTTCGAGGGCCGGATCCACCCGCTCGCGCGTGCGAGCTACCTCGCGTCCCCGCCGCTCGTCGTCGCGTTCGCGTTGGCAGGCCGGGTCGATACCGATCTGACCTCGGAGCCGCTCGGTGAAGGCAGCGACGGACGCCCCGTCTACCTCGCCGATATCTGGCCGGCGGCCGACGAGATCCGTTCGGTCATCGGTTCGGCCATCGATCCGGAGCTGTTTCGTCGAACATATGGCGTCGTCTTCGAAGGCGACGAGCGCTGGCGGGCGCTGCCGATCCCCGCGGGGGATCGCTACGCCTGGGATCCATCGTCGACGTATGTGGCGCGGCCGCCGTTCTTCGAGGGCATGACCTCCGGCGATCGCCACGTGGGTGACATCACCGGCGCGCGCGTCCTCGCGGTCCTCGGCGATTCCGTCACGACCGACCACATCTCCCCCGCGGGCTCGATCCCGCACTGGTCACCCGCCGGACAGTGGCTCCAGGAGCACGGCGTGCCGCCGCTGGAGTTCAACTCCTATGGCGCACGGCGTGGTCATCACGAGGTGATGATGCGCGGGACGTTCGGCAACATCCGCCTCAAGAATCGCCTCGTCGAGGGCAAGGAGGGCCCGTACACCCTCCATCTACCCGACGGCGAGGAGACCTTCATCTTCGACGCCGCGATGCACTACCAGAGCGAGGGCGTGCCGCTGCTCGTGCTTGCGGGGCGCGAGTACGGCTCGGGTTCGTCGCGCGACTGGGCCGCCAAAGGCCCTGCGCTGCTCGGGGTCAGGGCCGTCCTCGCCGAGTCGTATGAGCGCATCCACCGCTCGAACCTCGTCGGGATGGGTGTGTTGCCGCTCCAGTACAAGCCCGGTGATACCGCGTCGGCGCTGGGGCTCGACGGCCGCGAGACGTACTCCATCCTGGGCATCAGTGACGGCCTCTCGCCGCGTCAGTCGGTGACGGTGGTCGCCGAGCGTGACGACGGCCGCGTGATCCGGTTCGAGGCGATCGCCCGGCTCGACGGCGCGATCGAAGTCGACTACTACCGCGGGGGCGGGATCCTTCCTGCCGTGCTCCGGCGCCTCGCCAGGGAGGACTAGGCTCCGACGACCGACGCCCCGCAGCAAGGCGCGCGGCTAAGCCCTCGGTCAACGTCCTCGGCGGCAAGTGTGCCTGCTGGGCCGCAGAAACCTCTTGATCGACCGAACGTCGGCGAACTCGCGGTCGATACGTGCCTGGGAAGCACGAAGATCGGCAGAGAGCCGATCTGGGCGACGGTCGACCTCCGTTTGCAGACTGCTAGGCACGCCGGCGGCGGTCACGTGCGCGTAGCACCCGCAACCATGACTACCAGTCAGCACGCGATGTCCGGACATCCATATCCAGTGTCTGCGACGGTCTGCGGTGCTTGCCGGTCACTTGTTTCGGCCGCACCGAGATTCGCGGCGATCGCCCGTCCCCTCGGTGCTGACTACCTGCCACGGCGGGGCGAGAAACGAATGAACCCCCGGGGGAGGACCGGAGGCTCATTCGCGGAGGAGCGTTATCGGCTTTCGTGGGTGTGACGCCGCGGCGTCCGATCGCGTGACGCGGCAGCCCCTTGTCGATCTCGAACGGACGGTAGGCTCACGCGATGGCCCTGCCCACGCCACGGACGATCCAGCGCACCTATCTCGTCCTGACCACCGTCACGACGTTGGCGACCTCGTTCATCTGGGGTGTGAACACGTTGTTCCTGCTCGATGCGGGGCTATCGAACACCGAGGCGTTTGCCGCGAACGCGTTCTACGCGATCGGCCAGGTCCTCTTCGAGGTCCCGACCGGCGTCGTCGCCGACACCCGCGGCCGGCGGTTCTCTTACATGCTCGGCGCCGCAACCCTGCTGGCGTCGACCGTCCTGTACCTCGTCATGTGGCAGGTCCACGCGCCGTTCATCGGATGGGCGCTCGCGTCGGCGCTGCTCGGGCTTGGGTTCACGTTCTTCTCGGGCGCGACCGAGGCATGGCTGGTCGACGCGCTGGGCGCGACCGGCTTCTCGGGCGAGCTCGAGACGGTATTCGGACGAGCACAGACGGCCTCCGGAGCGGCGATGCTGCTCGGATCCGTATTCGGCGGCGTGGTCGCCCAGGCCACTGACCTCGGCGTCCCGTACATCCTGCGTGCCGCGTTCCTGGGCCTGACCCTCGTCGTCGCGTACGGCTTCATGCACGACATCGGGTTCACCCCCCGACGTGGCGCCGACCCGGTGACGGAGGTTCGCAACGTGCTCCGGGGCTCGATCGACGCGGGTTGGCGCAACCCGCCGGTCCGGTCCCTCATGCTGGGCGGGCTATTCACCGGCGGCGTGACCTTCTTCGCGTTCTACGCGAGCCAGCCGTACCTCCTCCAGCTGTACGGCGACCCCACCGCATACAGCGTGGCCGGGCTCACCGCCGCTGTGTTCGCGGGCGCCCAGATCCTCGGCGGCATGGCGGTCCCGTACGTGCGCCGACTTTTCCGACGGCGGACCGATGGCCTCCTGCTCCAGGTCACGAGCACAGTCGGCATCATGGTCGTCATCGGCGTCACCACCAACTTCGTGGTCGCCCTCGTGCTGCTCGCCGCGTGGGCGATGCTCTTCGCGGTGACGTCGCCGCTCCGCCAGGCGTTCATCAACGGGATCATCCCGTCCGAGCAACGCGCGACCGTCCTGTCGTTCGACTCGTTCATGGGCTCGATCGGGGGCGCCGTGTCCCAGCCCGCGCTCGGCCGAGTGTCGGACGTCTTCGGCTACGGTCCTGCCTACGTCGTCACGGCCGGGATCCAGGCCTGCGCGATCCCGTTCGTGCTCCTCGCCCGCCGCGGGCACGCCGCCTCCGATCCCATCGAGGCATGACGCTCAGCGGGGCATCCAGAGGGCCATCGCGACGATACGCTGCCGGGTCGAGCGTAGGTGCTGCGGGCGGCGTCGCCATCGGGCCACTGTGGACCAGCGTCAGGCGACCGAGCGCAGCGTCACACTGGGGCGGTCGTCAGGAGGAGGGGCGAAGGTGGTGGGCGATACTGGATTCGAACCAGTGACCCCGCGGATGTGAACCGCGTGCTCTAACCACTGAGCCAATCGCCCACGGAGTCGTGATGCCACTAAGCGGCATCCGACGACCGCGATCATACCCGCAGCCCCGGCCACCGGGCAACGATCGCTTCCGGGTCTCCGCCGTCCACGACCACGAGCTTCTGCCGGCTCGAGGCGCCAGCCACGATCCGTACCGACGTACGCCCCACGCCGAGCTCCTCGGCGATCAAGCGGATCAGTGCGTTGTTCGCGGCGCCTTCGACCGCGGGGGCGCCGACCCGGGCGCGGAGGACGCCATCGGTGACGCCATCGATACGGTCGAGCGCCGCCCTGGGCGTGAGACGGACGGCGAAGCGGACGTCGCTCGGACTCAAGACCTCAGACGACGCGCAACAGGAGGCTGATGATGATGATGACGACGAATCCCGACCAGTCGATCATCCCGGACTGCGGCAGCATCCTCCGCACCGGAGCGAGTAGCGGCTCGGTCGTCTGGTAGAGGAAGGCCGACGCTCGATTTCGCCCTGCCGGATCAACCCACGACATCAGCATCCGCCCGAAGACGAGCGCCCACAACGCCATCAGCAGGAACTGGAAGAAGTTGGCGAGGAATGCCCCAGGCACGGCTGGAGTCTACCAGCCGATGTTCATCGTCCAGCCGGGGCGTGGACATGTTCGGGTTCGTCCGGGGCGTGCCGGTGCGGTCGCTCGCCGAAGATCGCTCGCCCGACGCGAACGATCGTCGCGCCCTCCTCCACGGCGACATCGAAGTCGTCGGTCATGCCCATCGATAGGGCCGGTCCCAAAGGCGTACCGACCGAGCGAAGGTCCTCCGAGATCGCGCGCAGATGCTGGAAGGTCGGGCGGGCCGCGTCGGGATCGCCGACCAGCCGCCCGATCGTCATGAGCCCACGCACCTCGAGCGCGTCGAGGCTCGCCATCGCGTCGATGGCCTCACGGAGCTCGACCGGTGCGAACCCCGCCTTGGATGGATCGTCGTCCACGTTGACCTGGACGAGGACCGGGTAG
>DASSZA010000012.1:0-5180 GCA_035703005.1 Candidatus Limnocylindrales bacterium
GGGGTGATCAGCTCGACGGTCATCTCGACGTTGTCGCCGGGCATGATCATCTCGGCCCCCTCGGGCAGCCCGATGGCGCCGGTCACGTCGGTCGTGCGCAGGTAGAACTGCGGGCGATAGCCGTTGTAGAAGGGGGTATGCCTCCCACCCTCCTCCTTGGTCAGCACGTAGACCTGGGCGGAGAACCTGGTGTGCGGCTTGATCGAGCCTGACTTGGCCAGGACCTGGCCGCGCTCGATCTCGTCGCGCTCGATGCCCCGGATGAGGCAGCCCACGTTGTCGCCGGCCTGGCCCTCGTCGAGCAGCTTCTTGAACATCTCGACACCGGTGATGACGATCTTGCGGGTGGGCTTGACGCCGACCAGCTCGACCTCGTCGCCGACCTTGACGATGCCGCGCTCGATGCGCCCGGTGGCGACGGTGCCCCGGCCCTTGATGCCGAACACGTCCTCGACCGGCATCAGGAACGGCTTGTCGATGGCCCGCTCAGGGGTCGGGATGTACGAGTCGACGGCATCCATCAGGGCCTGGATCGGCCCGTACGCAGGATCGGCCGGGTTGTCGGGTGCCTCGAGCGCCTTCAGCGCGCTGCCGCGGATGACCGGGATGTCGTCGCCCGGGAACTCGTAGCGCGACAGCAGCTCGCGCACCTCGAGCTCGACGAGGTCCAACAGCTCCTCGTCGTCGACCATGTCGACCTTGTTGAGGAAGACCACGATGTAGGGCACCTCGACCTGGCGGGCGAGCAGGATGTGCTCGCGGGTCTGGGGCATCGGCCCGTCGGTCGCGGCGACGACCAGGATGGCGCCGTCCATCTGGGCGGCTCCGGTGATCATGTTCTTGATGTAGTCGGCGTGGCCCGGGCAGTCGACGTGGGCGTAGTGGCGCGCGTCGGTCTCGTACTCGACGTGGGCGATGGCGATGGTGATGCCGCGCTCGCGCTCCTCGGGCGCGTTGTCGATCGACTCGAACGCGCGGTACTCCGCCTCACCCTTCAGGGCGAGGTACTTGGTGATGGCCGCGGTCAGGCTGGTCTTGCCATGGTCGATGTGGCCGATCGTGCCGATATTGACGTGTGGCTTGGTGCGCTCGAACTTCTTCTTGGCCATCAGTGCTGCTCCCTAGACCTTGGACTTCTGGACGAGTTCCGAGGCCAGGTTGGCTGGCACCTCGGCGTAATGACTGAACTCCATCGCGGAGGTCGCGCGGCCCTGCGACATGCTGCGCAGGTCCGTGACGTACCCGAACATCTGGGCGAGCGGGACGAACGCCCGGACGACCTCCGTACCGGACCGTGACTCGATCCCCTCGATCTGCCCGCGCCGGCTGTTCAGGTCGCCGATGACGTCGCCCATGAATTCCGTGGGCATCGTCACCTCGACGCGCATGATCGGCTCGAGGATCGTGGGGTCGGCCTTGCCGAACGCGTCCTTGACCGCCATCGAACCGGCGATCTTGAACGCCATCTCGGACGAGTCGACCTCGTGGTACGACCCATCGAACAGGGTCGCCTTGACATCGACGACCGGAAAGCCGGCGTACACGCCCGTCTCGAGCGTCTCGCGGATGCCCTCGTCGACCGACTTGATGTATTCGCGCGGGATCGTCCCGCCGACGATCTTGTCGATGAACTCGTAGCCGGCACCCTTCTCGGCGGGCTCGAGCTTGATGACGGCGTGGCCGTACTGGCCCTTGCCGCCCGTCTGACGGACGAAGCGACCGTTGCCCTGCGCCTCGCGGCGGATGGTCTCGCGATAGGAGACCTGCGGCTTGCCGATGTTCGCCGCGACCTTGAACTCGCGGATCATCCGGTCGACGAGCACGTCGAGATGGAGCTCGCCCATCCCGGCGATGAGCGTCTCGGACGACTCCGGGTCGGTGTGGACGCGGAACGTCGGGTCCTCTTCGGCGAGACGCTGGAGCGCAAGCGCGAGCTTGTCCTGGTCCGCCTTGGTCTTCGGCTCGATCTTCACCTCGATGACGGGCTCGGGGAAGGTCATCGACTCGAGGATCACCGGATGACTCTCATCGCTGAGGGTGTCACCTGTGAAGGTGTCCTTGAGCCCGACCGCCGCGGCGATGTCCCCCGCGTAGACGGTGTCGATCTCTTCGCGGTGGTTGGCGTGCATCTGGAGCACGCGGCCGATCCGCTCCTTCTTGCCCTTCGTCGAGTTGAGCACGTAGGAGCCTGCCTTGAGGGTGCCCGAGTAGACGCGGAAGAACGCGAGCTTGCCGACGAACGGGTCGGCCGCGATCTTGAACGCGAGCGCGCTGAACGGCTCGTTGTCGTCCGGGGTGCGCAGGACCTCGGCGCCGGTCTTCGGGTCGATGCCGATCATCGGCGGGACGTCGAGCGGCGACGGCAGGTAGTCCACCACAGCGTCGAGCATCTTCTGGATGCCCTTGTTGCGGAGCGCCGAGCCGGTGACGACCGGGATGATCTTGGTGGTCAGGGTGCCGAGGCGCAGGCCGCGCTTGATCTCGGCGACCGTGAACTCGTCGCCCTCGAGGTACTTGTGCGTCAGCTCGTCGTCCATGTCGGCGACGGCTTCGATCATCGTGTGGCGATGCTGCTCGGCCTCGGCCCGCAGCTCCTCGGGGATGTCGACGACGTCGATCTTGTTGCCGAGATCGTCCCGGTAGTAGATCGCCTTCATCTCGACCAGATCGATGACGCCCTGGAACTGGTCCTCGCGGCCGATCGGGATCTGGATCGGGACGGCATTCGCGCCGAGGCGCTCCTTGATCGAGTCGACCCCACGCCAGAAGTCAGCGCCCGTGCGATCGAGCTTGTTGATGAAGCAGAAGCGCGGCACGCCATATCGATCTGCCTGTCGCCAGACCGTCTCGGACTGCGGCTCGACCCCGGCGACGCCATCGAAGACGACGACCGCACCGTCGAGCACGCGAAGGCTGCGCTCGACCTCGACCGTGAAGTCCACGTGCCCGGGCGTATCGCTGATGTTGATACGATGGTCGCCCCAAAAGGCAGTCGTAGCCGCCGCGGTGATGGTGATCCCCCGCTCTTGCTCCTGGGGCATCCAGTCCATCGTCGCGGCGCCCTCGTGGACCTCGCCGATCTTGTAGATCTTCTTCGTGTAGAAGAGGATCCGCTCGGTCACGGTCGTCTTGCCGGCGTCGATATGCGCGATGATTCCGATGTTCCGCGTCTTGGCGAGCGGAACCTGTCGTGCCACGGTCTTCCTAGGCTCCTGGGTCTACCACTTGAAATGGCTGAAGGCGCGGTTCGCCTCGGCCATCTTGTGCGTGTCCTCGCGACGCTTGACTGCTGCGCCGAGGCCGTTCATGGCATCGACGAACTCCGCCGCGAGCTTCTCACTCATGCTCTTGCCGCTCCGCTTGCGCGCCGCCTGGACGAGCCAGCGGACACCGAGCGAAAGCCGGCGATCGCCCCGGATCTCCACCGGGACCTGATAGGTCGCGCCACCGACCCGGCGCGGCTTGACTTCGATGATCGGGGTCGCGTTGCGCATCGCCGCCTCGAGGATCTCGAGACCGGGCCGGCTAGCCTGCGCCTCCGCTCGGGCGAGCGCCTGGCGAAGGATCCGCTCGGCGAGGTTCTGCTTGCCGCCCTTCATGAGCTTGGCCGAGAACCGGGCCGTGATCCGATTTGCCGGAACGACCTCGTACTTGGTCTTGCGCGGGATGCTCGTACGTCGCGGCATGCTACTTGGCCTTCGCGCCGTACTTGCTGCGACCCTGCTTGCGGTCGCGCACACCGGCGGCATCGAGCGTGCCGCGGATGATGTGGTACTTGACCGACGGAAGGTCCTTCACGCGGCCACCCCGGACGAGCACGACCGAGTGCTCCTGCAGGTTGTGACCGATGCCCGGGATGTAGGCCGTGACCTCCATCTGGTTCGAGAGTCGAACGCGGGCGATCTTGCGCAGTGCCGAGTTCGGTTTCTTCGGCGTCATCGTGCGCACCTGGAGACAGACGCCGCGCTTCTGCGGGGCGCCCGGGATCGACACCTGACGGCGCCGCAGGCTGTTCCAGTTCTTGCGCATCGCAGGGGCCTTGACCTTCTTCGTCTTGGTCTGGCGGCCGTGGCGCACGAGCTGGCTGATCGTCGGCACGAAGACGCTGCTCCTTCTATGTCATGACGGGGCGGTCTGCCCGACCGCGGGGACCGGTCCTCCTCCACTGCTGGACACGCCCGTGGGCGATCCGGCCGGGACCGGTGCTGTTGGATCTGGTGGCGGGTGGGTGTCGGCGCGGGACGCCGACGGCGGACCCCTCCCGAGGCCACGAACGCGGAGTATATCGGCGGCCCGGAATCAGTGTCAAACGTGCGTGACAAGGATCTCCGAGCTTGTCCACATGGCGACGACCGCGATCCATGCCAGATATCCGCGGAGCGAGTACCAGGCAACGAAAAGGGCAGTCGAACGCCCCTCAGCCGCTCCAGAGAAGCGGACCCCACGCACGCCATCGTGATGTCCGCCAGTCTCGTCCGCCGAAAGAGGTGCCTAAGCAGTCGTGCCGCGAATATCTGGCACACCTGGACGCAGACTCAACGACCGCGGCTGTGTTGGGCGCGCGCTGGCCCGGGCGCACGCGGCACTCGACGTGCCTGTCAGTCTGCCGATAGACGCCCAGCGCCGGTTTCCGACGCCCTACGCGGACGAGGCGCGCCTGTCAGGCACGGATGACGGCGGACGACGTGCATCCCGGCGCCTTCGAGCCCTCCCTGCAGACTGGCAGGCACGATCCGCCCGGCCAACCTCGTTGCCCACCATGCGGCTGCCCACGAATGACGTGACCCCGGGTCGCCCCGGGGTCACGGATCAGCTGGGAGGTCGCACGGCGATCAGGCCGGCGCGTCCTCCTTCTCGGCCTTGTCCTCCTCGCTGAGGAACGGGTTGGCCTCGTCGCCGTCCTCGGCCGGGCTCGCGCCCTCCGCCCCGAACGGGTTGACCTCGCCATCCTCGTCGCCCGCACCATCGCCACCGGCGATCTGCGCCGCGAGGGCCAGACCGGCGGTCTCGTCGTCGCGCTCGGCCGTCCGCCCGTCGTCGAGGAACGGGTTGTACTCGGCCTCGCCGAGGCCCTCCAGGGCCTCGCCGGCGAGGGCCTCGAGGGCCGCCTGCCGCTCGCGTGCCTTGCGGGCCGCGACGTTGGCGGGTGCCCCGGAGCCGGCCGGGATGAGCTTGCCGAT
>DASSZA010000235.1:0-16008 GCA_035703005.1 Candidatus Limnocylindrales bacterium
GCTCACGATCGACCTGAGCCCGACCGTCGCAGGGCAGGAGCTCGATACCCGCGCCACCTCGGGCGTCGTCTACTGGGAGGGGTCGCAGAAGGTCGCGGCCAGGCGTGGCCCGGGCCGGGGTGTGGATATCGGCGGTGAGGCATACGTCGAGCTGACGGGATATGGACCCTCCTCGGCACCGGTCTCGGGCGCTCCCGCTCCGTCGCCCTGACCGGTCAGCTCGGCGCCGACTTCAGCGGTGGCAGGTCGACCCCGGCGCTCGTCGCGAGGGCGCGCGTATCCGCGTCGAGCCTGGGGATGCGGTCGAGCACGGCGAGCATCCGCGTCCCGGCGTCCTGGTAGGCGCGGTCGTTCGTGATCGACGCCGCGAGAGCGTCCTGCGCGATGCGGTCGATCGAGGCGTAGAACGACGCGAGCGCGGTGGACAGGTCGGCGGCGTCGTCCCACGTGCCGACCGTCGAGGCGATGCCGTCGCCGAAGGACGCGGTCGACGCGAGGTTGCGGAGCAACGGCGCGATGTCCGCGGGCGACGGATCGTGGGCGGCCAGCGCCTTGTCGAGGAGCTCTGCGTCGGCGAGGAGTCGCTGGTTGACGCTCGTTGATCGGCGCAGTGCCGTCAGGGCGGCAGCCGGCACGCCCGGATCGACGGGCGCCACGCTCGGCTGTGGCACGGCGCTCGTGCCGGGGACCGTGCTCGGAGCGGCGACAGCGGAGGGGACCGCGCCGACCGGCGGGGCGACCACGGCGGGGCCCGCAGAGCGGCCACCGATGAGCGTCAACGCGCCGAAGATCCCGCCGCCGATCGCCAACCCGACGATCAGTCCTAGAGCGATGAAGCCACTCACCTTCAGCAGCGGGACGCCCGCGACCAGTCGGGTCCCGCAACCTGCGCACTTCGACACGCCGACCGCCAGCGGCCGTCTGCAGCGAGGGCACAGGAAGATGTTCGCGTCGGGCGTGCCGATCGCAGGGCCATCGGTCGCGGGATCGCGCGGCCGGTCGACCGAGCCATGGAGCGCGTCGATCGTCATGACCGCACGAGTCTCCCGCGAACCGGCCCGAATCCCAGTCTGACGATGGTCCCGCGAGGACCGGGACCGGTCCGGTGCACGTGGCGCCGTCTCGACGCGCTAACTGAGACTCGGTATCATCTGCCCTCCATGACCGAACCGACGACCGTTCAGGCAGCCCTCGACGATGCCGGCTACCGCCGCACCGGAGCGCGCCGCTCGATCACGGATCTCATCGCCGCAAGGAACGGCGCGTTCACCGCTGCCGATCTGGTCGCAGATGCTCGATCGAAGCGGTTGGGCGTGGGTCGCGCGACCGTCTTTCGGACGCTGGACGTTCTCGCTGACCTTCATGCGGTCGAACGGCTCGACCTCCCGAGCGGTGAGCACGCGTACGTTGCGTGCGAGCCGGTGCACCACCACCACGTGGTGTGCTCGGACTGCGGCGCGAGTCAGGACGTCGACGACGCAGGGTGGCGCGCTGTCGTGCGCGAGATCGAGCAGACGACTGGGTATCGGATCGACGACCACCGCCTCGAGCTGTTCGGCCGCTGCCCCGCCTGCCGGAAGACGATCGACTGATGCCGGGTGCCGCCATCGCCGCGCTCGCGGTCTCGTTCGGGGCGTTCGCGTCAGCCGTTGTCGGTGGCTGGCTGGCGCTGCGCGCGGTCCGGTACGTCGGCGTGATCATCGCGGCAGGGGCGGGCATCCGGATCGGGGCGGCGTTCTTCGACCTGATCCCGGAATCGATCGCCCATCTGGGCTCGATCGACGCCGCGATGCTCGTGATCGCCGCGGGATTCCTGGCCTTCTACGCGGTCGACAAGCTGACGACGCTGCACGTCGGCCACGAAACGGCCGCCGAGCTGGACCACGACGCTGCCACCCATCAGCACACCGGCGTCGTCGGCGCGACCGGCATGGGCATCCACAGCTTCCTGGACGGTGTCGCGCTGGCCGCGGCGCTGGCGGTCGGCGGCGGTCTCGGGATCGTGATCGCGGCCGTAGTGATCGTGCACCGGTTCAGCGACGGGATCGGCGTGGTCAGCTTCCTGCTCGCGAGCCGTGCCCCGACGGACACTGCGTGGCGCTGGGTCTTCCTGATCGCGGTCGCACCGGTGATCGGTGTGTTGGTCGGCCTCATCATCACGGTCCCCGACGAGGTACTTGGTGCGGTGCTCGGCTTCTTCGCCGGGTTCTTCCTGTACGTCGGCGCCGCTGAGCTCCTGCCCGAGGCGCATCGCCGCGGCGGGTCCGTGGCTGTGGTGACCGCGACCCTTGGCGGCGCGGTGGCGATCTACCTGTTCTCGTTGGCCGTGGGCGCGATCGGGGTCGAGATCTAGGCGGTAAGCCTCCGAGGCCATCGACCCGCTGGGCAGCTGAAACCTTTTCCGACCTCGTCGTCTCAGGGGAGTAGAGCCTTGCTGCCCGGAGATCATCATGAGCTTGCCAGACCCCCAGCGGCCGCCCCGGCCGACAGGCGCCAGTGGCCCTTTCAGGTTGAGTGGTCGCGCGAGTGCTGTGCTGTTCGCCGTCCTCGGTCTCGCATTGGTGGTCGCGACCGACCAGGTCCTGCCAGCGACGAGCGATCGCCAGGCTGAGCTCCGCTTCTGGCTCGCGGCGCGGGCGACCGGGCTCGTCGCCTTCGGCCTCCTGACCTTCCAGGTACTGATCGGGCTGTTGCTCAGTCATCCCACGAACAAGTCGACCTGGAAGCTATCGAAGCGGGTCTTTCCCTGGCACGATCATCTGTGGGTCTTCGTGACGGCCTTTCTCGCCGTCCACGTCCTATCGCTGATCGCCGACCCGAAGTCGCACGTCGGGCTGATCGGCGCCTTCATCCCGGGTCTGTCCGAGTACAGGAGCGTGCCTGTCGCACTCGGGACCTTGGGCCTCTACGCATTGCTCGTCACGGCCCTGTCAGCTCGCTACACGAAGCTGCTCCCGCCAGGCGTATGGCTTCGCCTCCATCGTCTCTCGATCGTCGTTTTCGCGATGGCCTGGGCACACGGCGTCCTCGCTGGCACGGATACGCCGACCCTGCGTCTCGCTTACATCGCCGCGGGCATCCTCGTCGCGCTCGCAGCCGCGTACCGCTACTGGGTCGTCCGCGCCGCTCGCACGGCCCGGGCGCGCTCAGCCATGGAGGTCGCTCGGACATGACTGCTCGCTTGATCGGCCGTCGGATGACGGTCGTCTTCGGGATCGCGATCGTGCTGGTGCTCGTGGTGAGCGCGATCCGCCTCGCTGCCGCATGGGCCGCCGACGCAGCACCTCTGACGGTCGCACCCGCGTCGGCGACCCAGCTCGCGGCGGACCTGGCGTACGAGCGGGAACGTGCCGATGCAGTGACGCGCCAGCTCGAGGAACTCGACGCTCGATCGCAGGACCTCGCCACGGCGCTGGCACAGGCGCGCGACCGCGTCGCCGCGGACGCGGCGAGCGCCACGAAGCTGAAGGACCGACTGGCGACCGCGAAGTCTCGTCTCGCGACGCTGGAAGCCCAGCTCGCCAGGGCACGGCAGGCACGGGGTTCGACGGCCGGCGCACCGGCCCAGACCACGGCAGCGCACGTCTCGGGTGGCGAGCACGAGTCGGAAGCCGAGCATGGCGACTGACACGCGCCGCGGGCTGCACATCGGCGTACTCGTCGGAGTCTCGACAGCCGCGTACGCGGCGGTGCTGGCGGCCGTCACCACGCTGCAATCCGCGGCAGACGGAGCGCTGATCGCAGCGCGAGATCCGATCGCGCGTACCGTCGCGTCGGTGGCGTCGGACCACGACGCTATCGAACGACGACTCGGCGTGGCGACGGAACGGTACTCAGGGATCGCCGGCGGCTACGCCCACCTCGGACCGGCCATCGACGACCTTGAGCTGGCGCTCGATCAGCTCGCGGCCACGACCCGGCGCGTCGGGGCATCCGCCGCACGCCTTCCGGCACGCGTCGCCCTACCGGCTGTGGGCTCGGCACCCAGCCGGGCGACCGCTCCGAGGACCCACGCAGTGACGCGCGCCTCCGGTGCCTGACGACGCTGAGCGACTCGTCACCTCGTTCGAGGGTCGATCGATGGGATCGCGACTTGGCCTGATCGCCCTCGGACCGCGCGCGGAGGCGGCTTGGGCGGAGGTCGTCGACGAGTTCGCCGCTGCGGATCTTGCGCTATCGCGGTTCCGTGACGATGCCGAGCTCGTCGCCCTGGATCGGTTGGCGGGGACCGGTGTGGCGATCCGGGTCGGGCGTCGCCTCGAGCGAGCTGTCGTCGTCGCCGAGCGCGCCCGGCGCGTGACGTCGGGCCGCTTCGATCCGAGGGTCGTGCGCGACCTCGAGGCGATCGGCGAGCACGGCGCCGACATCGGCCTGGAAGCGCAGCCAGCGATGGCCGACGACGACAGGCACTGGCTCGACGAACCGATCACACGGCGTGTCGGTCGTGGCTACCTGAGTGTCGACCGACCGATCGACCTCGGCGGGATCGGCAAGGGTCTCGCACTGCGCTGGGCGGCCGCTCGATCGGAGCGCGTCGGGCTTCCGGGCTTCCTGATCGACGCCGGTGGTGACGTCGTGGCCCGCGGCGATGGGCCAGAGCACGGGTCTTGGCGGATCGGGATCGAGGATCCGACGACGCCGAACGGGTCGCCGCTCGCGGTCGTCGAGCTCGACGATCTGGCCATCGCGACCTCGTCGATCGCCAGACGCCGATGGCGTCACGGGGGTCGACCGGTGCATCACCTGATCGATCCGACGACCGGGACCCCGGTGTGGGATGGCCTGCTGGCCGTCACCGTCGCCGCGACCGACCCGGCGTGGGCCGAGGTCTGGTCGAAGACGCTGTTCCTCGCCGGGCGCACGGATATCGCCGTCGAGGCCCGCCGTCGCGGACTCGCGGCCTGGTGGGTCGGCGACGGTCGGACGTTGGAGATGACGCCGGCTGCTCGGTCCGCGACGATCTGGGTGCGCGACGAAGCTCCCAGCGATCAGGACGAGCGGGCGATCGCCGCCTCCAGCTCATCGAGGGTCGGCATCCCCTCGCGGGCGCCGGCCCTCGTGACCGCTAGTGAAGCGGCTGCCACTGCCCGACGTGCCGCCTCCTCGACCGGATAGCCGGCAGCGAGCGAGGCGGCGAGAGCGCCGTTCAGCGTGTCGCCGGCACCGACGGTATCGACCGCCTCGACGGGCAACGCAGGGATCCGTACCGACCCGTCCGGCGTACGAAGTTCCGCGCCATCAGGACCCAGGCTCACGAGGAGTCGCTCAGCCCTCACCCCCACGGCCTGGAGAGTGGCGAGCTCACCCTCGTTGGGCGTGACGAGCTCGGCGAGCGCGACCGTCTCGGCATCCAGCCCGGATGCGGGGGCAGGGTTCAGGATCGTCGTCGCGCCGCGCTCGCGGGCTGAGCGCAGCGCCGCGGCGACGGCAGGGGTGGGGATCTCGTGGCCGGCGAGCACGACATCGCCGGGCCCCGGTGCGAGCGCCGAGATCGACGCCGCGACCTGCTCGGGCGTGACGGCTCCATTCGCGCCACTGGCGACCGCGATGCTGTTCTCGCCATCGGCATCCACGAGGATCAACGCGACACCCGTCGCCTGATCCACCGACGTCCGGAGCTGCGAGACGTCGATGTGCTCGTCCTCCAGCGCCGATCGCGCCGAACGGCCGAAGTCGTCGTCGCCGACGGCGCCGACGAACGACGTGGGGGCCCCCAGTCGCGCTGCGGCGACCGCCTGGTTCCCGCCCTTTCCGCCGTGATGCCGGGCGAATCGTCCGCCGATGACGGTCTCGCCGGGTGCGGGCAACGTGCGGACGGTAACGACGAGGTCGATGTTTACCGACCCGACGACGATCACCCGGCCCGTCATGAGCCGGTGACGAACTCCCCGCCGTCGACGCTGATGATGTCGCCGTTGATGAAGTCGGTGCCCTCGCCGGACAGCGCGAGGATCGCGTTGGCGACGTCCTGCGGCGTCGTCATCCGGCCCGTCGGGTTCCGCTTCATCGTGATGTCGATCATGGTCTGGGACTCGGGGATCTTGAGCAACGCGGGAGTCACGGTCACGCCGGCCCGGATGCAATTCGCGGTCGCGCCGGTCCCCTGCCGTGCCAGCTCCATCGCCAACTGGCGGACATGCGATTCGAGCGCAGCCTTGGCCGACGAGACGACGCCGTACGACGGCACGACGCGCGTCGAACCCTCGGATGTCATCGCGTAGATCTTCGACCCCTGCCCGAGGAACCCACCGCGCCAGAGATCCTGGACCCAGTACACGAGGCTGTTCGCCATCACGTCCTGGGTCATCTCCATCTTCTTGCGATCGACGCCGGCTTTCGGGTCCTCGGTCAGGAACGGCACGAGCGAGCCGAAGGCGAGCGAGTGCATCACGACGCGCACGTACGGTTCACGCCCGTCAGCCTTCGACTGATCGAAGCGCTCGCGGAGGGTCGTGAGCGCGGCGGCTCGCTTCTCGTCGTCGGCGGCGTTCATATTGATGAACAGCGCCTCAGACCCCGCCCCCTCGATCCCGCCCTTGACCTCCTCGACGTGGCTCAGGCCTGCCCGGAAGTCCAGATGGATGCCGCAGATCTTGTAGCCCGCCTTCGCCAGCGTCAGGGCCGTCGCCTCCCCCATGCCGGAGGATGCGCCGAGGATCAGCGCCCAGCGCTCGCGGTCGTCGGTCATGTCGGGCGGGCCTCCAGGTGGGAACGGGTCGGGGCCGGCCGAGTCTAGCAGCGGGTCATGTGCGGACGACCCGGACGCGTGCAGCTCTGCACGGCCGGGTCGTGAGGTGTTGGCGTCGTCGGCGAACGTCGCCTAGCGTGCTCCGGCGAGGCGAAGCGGCGCGAGCGCCTTCGTGAAGAAGTAGCCGACGAGCCGGCGCGGCGTACCGGACTTCGGTGCTTCGCTCTCCGCCGAGGTCCCGTCGACGACGACGGCGGTGCGGCGGTGCGAATGCTCCATCGAGACGTCGAGGATGAGGAGCGGCAGGAACCCGACGGTCTGCTCGGGATGGAACGACATCAGCGACCTCCTGGGCCGCCACGTGGAGCAACGACCGTTCGGTTCGGTTGGACGCCGCTGACGGTAGGAGAGCCACGAGCCTGGGCCCACGTACGAACGACCGGAACCGTCCATGGACAGATGTCGACCCCTCAGACGGCGCCGGTCTCGCGCAGGTGGGCGATCTCCTCGCGGCTGTAGCCGAGCTCATCGAGGATCTCTTCCGAGTGCTCGCCGAGTAGTGGCGGGGCTGTCCTGATCGCGCCGGGGGTCGAGGCGAACCCGAGGGGGATCCCGGCCTGGCGGATGACACCAAGCGACGGATGCTCGACCTCGGTCGCCATGCCGAGCGCCGACGCTTCCGGCGAAGCGAATGCCTGGAGCACGTCGGCGACGGCTCCGTTCGGCACATCGGCGCGCTCGAGGGCCGCGACCCATTCTGCACTCGTGCGCGTGGCCAGCCGCTCGGCGATGAGCGGCCGAAGCGCATCGCGATGGACGACGCGGTCGCCGTTCGTTGCGAACCGGGGATCGGCGACCAGCTCGGGTCGCCCGATGGCTTCACAGAACCGTGGCCATTGCCGGTCCGACCCGACCCCGACGGCCAGCTCGCCATCGGCGGTCGCGAAGGTCTCGTACGGCACGATGTTCGGGTGGGCGTTGCCGAGCCGGCGCGGCGCGTTGCCCGCGACGAATGCGTTCTGCGCCTGGTTGATGAGCACCGCGAGCGTCGATCCGAGGAGCGACACGTCGACCCGTTGCCCGCCCGTGTCGGGCCGGGCGATCAGCGCCGCGAGGATCCCGATCGCGGCGTACAGCCCGGTGACGACGTCACTGATCGCGACGCCGACCTTGGTGGGGTGGCCGCCGTCCTCGTCGCGGTCGCCGGTGATCGACATCAGGCCACCCACGGCCTGGATGATGAAGTCGTAGCCGGGGCGCGTCGCCGCCGCGCCCGTCGTGCCGTAGCCGCTGATCGAGAGATGGATAAGCTCCGGGTTCAGAGAGTGGATCGTCGACTCATCGAACCCCAACCGGTCGAGCGACCCCGCGCGCAGGTTCTCCACCAGGACGTCGCCGCCGATGAGCAGCCGTCGCAGGACGTCCGCGCCCTCAGCCGACTTGAGATCGACGCGGAGCGAACGCTTGTTGCGATTCACCGCGAGGTAATACGCAGCCGTACGCGACGGTCCCTCACCGACCCACGGTGGGCCCCAGCCTCGCGTCGAGTCACCCTCTGGCGGCTCGACCTTCACGACGTCGGCGCCGAGGTCGCCGAGGATCATCGTCGCGTACGGACCGGCCAGGACTGTCGACAGGTCGACGACCCGGATCCCCGTCAAGGGTCCGCGGGTCGTGGCAGGTTCGGCCGGCATCGCAGCGATGGTAGCGCCGCGCACGCGCACTACGAGCGCGCGCGACGCGGGGCTAGGAGCTGCTGCCCGCGGGATCCACGAGTCCGTACGGGAGCTCGTCTACGACGTTGATGTCGTGTTCGGGCGTCTCGAGGATGTGGTCGATGGCCGTGCGATTGACGATCAGCGTGCCGACGCGGACGCGCTGCCACTCATCGCCGATCGGGTAGTCGATGACCGCCTCGGTCAGGGGCACCATCGGGCCGCGCCGGGGGAGTGCCATGAGCGCGTCGAGGAACGGCGGCGTGTGGAGGCATCCCCGGACCTGGTAGGGCCCGGCGATGATCTCGACGTGGGTCGGGCGGGTCCGGGTCCGACGCGCCTGGTCACCGCGAGGACCGGTCGCGTGAACGAGCAGCAGTTCGTGGCGCGGGATCACCACTTCGCGAGCCTCAGCGGCCTCGCGGCCCGCGAGCGACTGCACGAGTACATCGACGAGCTGGAGTTCCTCGTGGTCGTTGAGCATGTCGGTCAACCGGTCCGAGCGGAGCCTGATCCGCCCCGACAGCGTGTAGTCGTCGGCGTAGGCGACGAAGTCGACCAGCGGAGGGAGGACCGCGGCGCCGGGTGGCGTCACCCCGGTCAGGTCAGGGTCGTCGGCGCCGCGGTCGAAGATGAGGCTGAGACGTCGTCCGAGACTTTGGATCATGGGCCGGATGGTCGGCCGATGGTCCGGGTTCCGGGCCTGACCCGGAGGTACCGGCACGGTCGAGGCGGTGACCGCCGACACCGGTGCGCGGACGCACGTCCCACCCGCCGCATGACCCGAAAGTACCGACCCCGAGTTCCGCGCTAGCATCGGCCCATGAGCACCGACCACGTCCCGACCCTCATGACCGTCCATGCCCACCCCGACGACGAGACCATCGGGACGGGCGGGACCATGGCGAAAGCGGTCGCCGCCGGGCGCCGCGTCGTCCTCGTGACGTGTACGCGCGGCGAGATGGGCGAGATCGTGGTGTCGGACATGGACACTCCCGACAACCACCGCCGGCTCGGTGAGATCCGGGCCGGAGAGCTGGAGCGGGCCATGGGCCGACTCGGCGTGACCGAGTGGGAGAACCTCGGCTACCACGACTCCGACATGATGGGTCGCGCCGGGAACCGCGACCCGCGTTGCTTCTGGCAGGCCGACCTCGACGAGGCCGCGCGACGGCTGGTTTGGCTCATCCGTCGCTACCAGCCCGACGTCGTGACGACCTACAACGACTTCGGCGGGTACGGGCACCCGGACCACATCCGCACCCACGACGTGACCGTCCGTGCGTTCCCACGCGCCGGCGACGTGGCGTGGTACCCGGAACAGATCGCGCCCGAGCACGGCGGCAGCGGACCCTCTGTCGAGGAAGGCGGCCTCGCGCCGTGGACACCATCGAAGCTCTACGAGCAGGCGATCCCCGCCTCGGTCCGGACCGCGATGCGTGACGCGATGGAGGCCCAGGACAGGCCCAACCCGTGGGCGCCGCCACCGGACGCGACGCCGGAGCAGCTGGCTGAGTTCGAGGCCTTCCAGGCAAGGATGCTCGTACCCGATGAGTCGATCACGACCTGGATCGACGTCTCCGGCCGACCGGTCGAGCAGAAGTGGGGGGCGATGCAGGAGCACGTGACCCAGATCGCCGCGGACTCGCCGTTCATGGCGTTCGGGCTCGACGGGTGGCGCGAGTTCTGGGCCAGGGAGGCGTTCATCCTGCGGGAGTCGACCGTCGACACGCCCAAGCCGGAGGACGACCTCTTCGCCGGGCTCGCCTGATCGGCTCGCCCTCAGCCTTAGTAGGGCAGCAACCCCTTCGAGGCGTCGTAGATCGGTCCGAGCACGAACCGGCCGTCCTTGGCCGGATCCATGAAGTTCGGTTGCGCCTTGTCGAGGATGATGTGCGGCCGCATCCGGATCTGGCGTAGCTCCGCTCCCTGGAACGTCAGCTCGAGCGTGATCCCCTCCATGGTCGGCTCGGACCAGGTCTGGTCGAACACGAAGTTGCCGAGCGCATACCAGATCGGCTTGCCCTTGTAGATCTCGACCGCCGCGGCGTAGTGGGCGTGGTTGCCGATGATCATGTCGGCGCCGGCATCGATGATCTGGCGCGCCAGCCGCTGCTGGTTCTGGAACGGGCTGTACTTGTACTCGGTGCCCCAGTGCGGGAACACGATGACGACCTTCGCCCCCGCCTTTCGGGCGGCCTTCACGCCGGCTTGGACCGCCTTGATCGTCAGCTTCGAACTGCCTGGCTCGCCCTTCGCGGCGTGGTAGCCGGGGGCGATCGCGTCGTACGCGAGGATCGCGACCTTCGTGCCGTTGGCGCCGAGGATCGCCGGCTTCTGTGCCGCTGCCAGGTCCTTGCCGGCGCCCGAGTATTTGAGCCCGCGCTTCTTGAGGTTCGTGATCGTCTGCAGGATCCCCTTATTGCCCGCGTCGCCGATGTGATTGTTGGCGATCCCGACGTAGTCGAGGCCCGCATTGACCAGGCCGTCGATGAGCGTCGGGTCGGCGGTGAACACCGTCTTCGACCTGTGCCACGAGAAGCTGTTCGGCGCCGGGTTCTCGAAGTTCGCGATCGCGATGTCAGCGCCCGAGATGACCTTGCGGACTGCCCCCGCATTGCCGGTCCGCCGCGTTCGCGGCAGGTCCCACCCGAGCGGGGAGCAGTCCTTGCAGCGTGAGGTGATCTCCGCGGTGCCGCCAGCGAATGGGAAGTTCGGTCCGCGGCCCTTGACGCGGAGGGTCTCGTAGACGCCGCGGTCGAGCAGGATGTCGCCACCGGCGAAGAGCGTCCAGGTCGCCGCTGGATCGAACCCCGGTTCGTCCCCGCGACGTGGCAGTTCGGCGTTCAGCCGCCAGTCCGCCGCCTTCTTGACCCGGTCGACGCCGAACAGCGACCGGTCGCCCCAGGCGAGCGCGCGGACGGCCGGTGAGACGTCCTCTGCGCGCATGAACCCGAGGCGCTTGCGATGCTTGGCGAGGTCGCGGGACAGGCTCGCCGCGTCCTTGGCGAGGACGAGCCGAGCCGGGTCCGACGGGCGTTCCACGCCGAGCGCAGCCAGGATCGCGTCGGCCTCGTCGTCGACGAGCGTCAGCGCCTCATAGCGGCTGCTGGTCCCGGCGAGGACCGACGCGAGCTCGGCCCGATTGGTGGCTGTGACCGGCGACCGGAACTGGGCGACCGGCACGATCGCGGTCGCGACGAGAGACGGGGGCGGGGCCGGCGACGACGGTCCGGGCGTCGGTGTCGCCGCCGCGGACGGCGAGCCGCCCTGGGTCGGCGTCGGCGAGACTGCGGCCGCGGCCGACCCGGACGCCGACGCGACGGCCGACGGGCTCGCGGTCGACGCCGCGCCGAACCCGAGTTCCCCCTCGCTGATCGGCACGGCGATGCCGATCGCGAGCAACCCGGCCACGACCAGGAGTGGGAGGCGATTCACCGGGGGACGCGGCATCGGCGGCATTCTGCCAGAGCGCCCGCGGACAGAGGGACGCCCCGTCCGGGCGGGCGGACGGGGCGTAGGTGGATTCGGTGATGGCGGACCCGACCGGATTCGAACCGGCGATCTCCAGCGTGACAGGCTGGCATGTTGGGCCGCTACACCACGGGTCCGTTCGGCGGCGATGGCGGAGCATAGCAGAGGCTACCCCCCTTGTCAGACGGACCGACCGCCTTCGACTCCGTGCGCGCCTATACTCGCCGCCCATGCCACAGCGACCCATCGACCTTCGCAGCGACACCGTCACGCGGCCGACCGATGCGATGCGCCGGGCCATGGCGAACGCCGACGTCGGCGACGACGTCTTCGGTGACGACCCGACGGTCATCGCTCTTGAAGAACGCGCCGCGGACCTGCTCGGCAAGGACGCCGGCCTCTTCGTCGCGTCAGGGACGATGGGCAATCTCGTCTCGATGATGGCGCACCTCGACCGTGGCCAGGAGGTCATCGCCGGCAAGGAGCACCACCTCGTCATCGACGAGGCCGCCGGTCACGCGGTGATCGTCGGCGCGAGCGCCCGCACGCTCGAGGATCAGCCCGACGGGACGCTCGACCTCCAAGCGATCGACGCCGCATTCCGCGACCCGACCGACGTCCATGAGCCGCTGTCGGGTCTCATCACGCTCGAGAACACACACGCGCACTCGATGGGTCGACCGTTGACGCCGTCGTACGAACGCGAGGTTGCCGCGATCGCGCGCCGCCATGGCGTCCCCCTCCACATCGACGGGGCGCGCTTGTGGAACGCGGTCGTCGCCCAGCGCGAGGACGGCGTGACGGGTCGCGACCTGGCGGACCCGGCCGACTCGGTGACGTTCTGTCTGTCGAAGGCGCTCGGCTGTCCGGTCGGGTCGGTCGTCGTCGGATCACGGGAGTTCATCGCCCGTGCACGGCGTGCTCGGAAGATGGTCGGCGGCGGCATGCGGCAGGCCGGGATCCTGGCCGCCGCCGGACTGGTAGCGCTGTCCGACGGTCCGGACGGCATGATCGACCGGCTGGCTGACGACCATGCCAACGCTCGTCGTCTCGCCGAGGCCCTCGCGGACATGGACGGCATCCAGAGTCCGGGTGGGATCGCCCAACCCGCTCCGGGCCCTCTGGATCCGCGACGGGTCGCGTCCAACTTCGTGCTGTTCACCGTCGACCGTGACCGGCGCGCCTTCCTCGACGCCCTGGCGGCCCGCGGCGTCTGGATGGTCGCGTACTCGCACGGGCAGGTCCGCGCGGTCACCCACGATGACGTGTCCGCTGCCGACATCGACATCGTCATCGAGGCCGCGCGCGGGGCATTGGCCGACACGCCGTCCCTGTCACGAGGCCAGCGCGCTCAGGAACCGGTCGGGGCGAGCAGCTGAGCCGATCCGGGCCCACGGCGCAGTCGCGCCCGGTCAGATCCAGGAGCAACACCGTTTGACGGTCACCGAGGGAACCGCACAGCCCACCCTGCCGCGCCCGGCCCCAGCGGCGGACGTCGGCCCCCTCGACACGGCGTTCTACGACCTCGTCGAGGGACGGTTCCGACGCCTCTTGCGGAATGAGCCCATCGCCGCCACGTACTTCGGCTTCCACGGGTACGACGATCGTCTCGGTGATGGCGGCCGCGACACGATCCTGGCCGACATCGCAGCCGACCGCGAGCACCTTGCAGCGATCGAACGGCTCGATGACGACGCCCTTTCCTCGCCGGTCCGGTTCGAACGGGACCTGGAGCTGCATAACGTCCGACGGTCGATCTTCGAAGCGGACGAGCTGCGCATCTGGGAGCGCCGGTCGCTCGCCCTCGACACGGTCGGCGATGGGCTGTTCCTGCTGTTCGCCCGGGATCATGCCCCGCTCGCGGAGCGACTGGACGCGATCACGAGCCGACTGGAGGCGGTGCCGACGCATCTCGAGGAGGCGAGGCACCGCTCGAGCCTCCCCCAGGTGCGCCTCTGGCAGCGCATCGAGATCGAATCGGCCGGGCAACTACCGGCGTTCTTCGACGAGCTCGTCGCTGCGGGTCGCGGCGTCCTCGGGCCGGCGGAGCAACGCCGCCTCGAGCGCGCCGCTTCGACGGCTGCAGTCGCGGTCGACTTGTTCACGACATGGCTCGAAGGCACGCTGGCGAACGGCATCGATGCGTCAGGCGTCGGTCGCGAGCTGCACGATCGGATGGTCGAACTGCGAGCGTTCGACGGTCTCGACGCCGACGCCATCCTGGCCCTCGGCGAGCAGAAGCTCGCCGACGAGATCGAGGCGCGCCGCGCGGCCGCGAGGGAGATCGACCCGGACGTCGACGTCAACGACGTCGTGGCACGGGTGAAGTCCGAGCACGCGGCATCCTTCGACGAGGCGCTCGAGCAATACCGCGACGCGATGCGCCGAGCGCGGACCTATCTCATCGAGAAGGATCTCGCCTCGGTCCCCGACGACGAACGGATCGATGTCATCGAGACACCCGAGTACCTGCGCAACGTCATCCCGTTCGCGGCGTATTTCTCGCCCGCCGCG
This sequence comes from Candidatus Limnocylindrales bacterium, assembly GCA_035703005.1. Taxonomy (GTDB): domain Bacteria; phylum Chloroflexota; class Limnocylindria; order Limnocylindrales; family CSP1-4; genus SPCO01. Next base: position 14,392 of record DASSZA010000235.1, read on the forward strand.
TTCGATCGCCATTCGAAGGGGATCTACATCGTCACCCCGTCCGTCCACGGTGACCCGAACGCGATGCGCGAGCACAACCGCGCCTCGATCAGCAACACGAGCATCCACGAGGCGTACCCGGGCCACCATCTCCAGCTCGATGCGGCGAGGCGTCACCCGTCGCTCACCCGCCTTCTCGCCGATGCCCCGGAGTTCGTCGAGGGGTGGGGGATGTACTCGCAGCTGATGATGCGCGAGCACGGCTTCGACGACGGCCCGGAATACCGGGTCATGCTCCACACCGACGCGATCTGGCGAGCCTGCCGGATCATCCTCGACGTCCGCCTGCATCGCGGCGAGATCGGCGTCGACGAGGCCGTCGACTTCATGGTCGAGCAGACGCGGTTCGAGCGTGACAACGCCCGCTCCGAGGTCGAGTGGTACACGTATCGGCCGACCTACCCCCTGTCGTATCTGGTCGGGCGGACGCTCCTGCTGGAGCTGCGCGCGAGCGAGGAGCGCCGGCTGGGCGCGGATTTCTCGATCCGCGCGTTCCACGACACGCTGCTCCACAACGGTTCGCTGCCGATCAGCTTCCACCGACGGCTGCTCGCCGGCGAGGGCGCCTGACGGAGTGCTGGTCATCCCCTCGATCGACCTTGAGGCGGGTCGATCGCGCGTCGTCTACTGGCCCGGCGCGGCGGCCGGCATCGGCGCACCCACGGACCGACCCGAGCGCATCGTCGAACAGCTCGTCGCGCAGGGCGCGAAGCTGGTCCACCTGATCGACTTCGATGGGGCGAGGAGCGGCGCACCCGCCAACCTCGAGGCCGTCGGCGCGGTGGCTTCGCGCTCAGCGGTCCCGGTCCAGCTCGCCGGCGGCGTCGATTCGCCCGAGGCGATCCAGCTCGCGTTCGCGGCGGGCGCGACCCGCGTCGTCCTGACCACGGCGATCGCAGACAGGCCCGATGACCTCCGCGCGTGCCTCGCGGTCGCGGGCGATTGGCTGGCCGTCGGGCTGGATCCGCGCCCGGACCGACTGGCCGCGTTCCCCTGGCGCCGGCCGGCACCACCGACGGTGGAGGCACTGGTGGGCGAACTCGTCGGGGCCGGCGTCGCCCGGTTCGTGCTTGCCCATGGCGGGACGGATCCCGACCTCGAACGGGTGCGCTCCGTCGTTCGGTCGTACGATGCCGAGGTCCTCGTCGCGGGCGGCGTCCGCGATCTCGACGCCGTTCGGCGCGTACGCGACACGGGCGCCACCGGGCTCATCCTCGGCGAGGCTGTCCTGTCCGGCGCCATCGATCTACCGACCGCCCTGGAGGCCGCTGCATGATCCCCCGTCACATCCGCCCGCTCGCGCTGCTCGCGGCAGTCGCGCTCGGGACCATCGGCTGTTCGATGCTCCCGGGAACGTCGACGCCGCCGACGCCCGCTCCGGTCGCGTCCGCAGCCGGCGGCGGCGGGAATGACGCGTGCCCGAGCGCACAACCCGCGCCCCTGCCCGCCGGCGAGACGCGGACGGTAACGATCGATACCCCCAAGGGGAAGATCGCGATCAAGGTGGAGGCGGACCTATCGCCGATCGCAGCGGGCAATTTCGTCGCTCTGGCGGCATGTGGGTTCTATGACGGGGTC
>DASSZA010000295.1:0-12126 GCA_035703005.1 Candidatus Limnocylindrales bacterium
GACGTCGTTCGCGGCGAGCACCTACGACCTGTGGCACTCGGAGCGACTCGAGGTCGTCCCGGGCATCACCGGCCTTTGGCAGATCAAGGGCCGCGGCACCATGACGTTCGATGAGCGGCTCCGGCTCGACATCGAATACATCGAGCGGCGTTCGACGATGCTCGACCTGCGGCTGATCGCCGAGACGGCCCTGGCCGTCTTCAAGGGGTCGGGCGTCTAGCCCTCGTCAGCGACCGCGCGCGACCGCCATGCCGCGCCTGGCGAGATGCCAGGCGACCTGCCGACCAAGACCCTCACGCGGCTCGACCGTCGGGGCGTAGCCCAGCGCTTCGCGTGCTCGCGAGACATCTGCGCTCGTGTGCCGCTGATCACCGGGCCGCGCCGGTTTGCGCTCGATGATCGGCTCGACGCCGAGGTGCTCGGCGATGAGCGCGATGGCGTCGTTCAGCGAGATCGTGCGGCCGCCGCCGAGGTTGTAGATACCGCCCACGGCTCCGCGTTCGAGGGCGAGCATGGTGCCGTTCACGGCGTCATCGATGTACGTGTTCGACCGCGTTTGCTCGCCGTCGCCGAACACCGTGATCGGCCGGCCGTCCAGCATCGCCTCCGTGAACAGGTGGTAGGCCATGTCGGGCCGCTGCCGTGGCCCATAGATCGAGAAGTAGCGGATGATCGTCGCCGGGAAGCCATGGAGCGCGACATTCGCGAGCACGAGCTTCTCGGCGGCGAGCTTCGTGATGCCATACGGCGAGGACGGCTCGAGCGGCCGGTCCTCGTTGCCGACCGCCTCCGTCCCGTACACGGATGACGTCGACGCGAGCACGAATCGCTTGACGCCGGCGCGGCGTGCGGCGTCGATCAGCCGGTTCGTCGCCAGGATGTTGCACGACGTGTAGAGCTCGAGGTCCGTCCAGCTCCGCATCAGACCGGCCATCGCGGCCTCGTGGACGACCGCGTCGGCGCCGTCGAGCCACGGCTCAAGGTCATCGGTCCGCAGGTCGATCTCCCCGAAGCGGAACGCACTGGCGTCAGCAAGCCCTGCGAGGTTCGCCTCCTTCATGGGTCGCGGGTAGTAGTCGATGAAGGCGTCCAGACCGACGACCTCATGGCCGGCGCCGATGAGCGCCTCGGAGAGGGTCGATCCGATGAAGCCGGCCGAGCCGGTGACGACGATCCTCATGGGGTCACGACCTGGGTCACACGCACCTCTGCGATATCGATGGTCTGGCTGGGTGGGGCTGGTGCCGTCTCGACACAAATGGACTTCACGGATGGGACCGCTCGTGCTCGCCAGCGCAGACCGCTGGCTCGAGCGATGAGTCGGCCACCGGTGTTGTCGATCCGGACGCTGTAGGTCTTCCGAGTCTGATCGATGGTGGTCCGGACCCGGTACCACGCACCGGCTTTGAATGCCGCTGTCGTCCGGATCTTGACCGGACCGTTGAACCAGGCGAAGACGGACTTGCTGGTGACCCTGATGCTCGCAGATTCGCCGCCACTGCCGCGCATCGACAGGATCGTGGCGTCCTCGAGAGCCACGCGCGACAGCTTGACGAGGATGTCGACCGAGAGTGTGGTGCCCGGGACGTCGGAGAAGTCTCGGCAGGCGCGGACGTTGGTCCGCGCAGCGCTTGCTACGCGAAGCGCACGAGCCGCCGGCCCCGCGACGATCGACATCCGGCCCTTCGGGTCTTCGGGGCGCGTGTACCACGCCGCGGGCACGGTCGTGCCGACCGGCGACGGCTCGAACGTGTCGTGCATGAGCGTCGTCGTCGTGGCCTTCGGCGGTGGGGTCGGAAGTTTCGGTCGGGAGGCGTCGGCCGGGTCAGCGGTGGGCGGGGCACCGCCGAGGGGGACGACGCCATGGAGATACATCCCCGACGTCCGGTCGTGGGCGAGCACGAGCAGGCCGGATTCCGGCGTCAGGGGACCCTTCGTCGAGGTCACGTTGTCGACGGTGGTCTGTTGGGTGCTGGCGATGAGCGGCACGCCGAGACCTGTGTCGAATTCGATCTGGTCGAGCGACGCCCGCTTGTAGTAGATGACGCCGCCACCGCCCGGTGATGTCGCCGCGATCGCGATCGTCCGGTTCGTCGGATCGACGAGGACGATCGGGCGCGTGTGCCGGTCACGGACCAGGCCCGCGACGGCCGTCCGCCATTCACCGGACGGATCGCGCGTCGCGACGAGGGTCAGCGCGTCGAGCGTCCGGCCCACGGCAGACTGGTCGTTCGTCGTCGACACGGCCGCCGCGACATCGGTCCCGCCGTCAGTGAGCGGATACGTGGTCAGGTTGAGCTGCGGATCCGGCCGGGCCCCCGGCAGGATGCTTTCGACAGTGGACCACTGGTCGTCCGGGGTCGAGTCGTCGTGGCTCGCGAAATAGATACCTGAGCGCTGGTTCGTCCATGCCACGCCGATCCGGCCTGGCCCGTACGCGACGATCGACGCAACGTCGGTCACATCGATCGCGGCCTCCTGGGCGGTGAATGCGACCGGGGCGCTCCACGACGTCGGGCTGGCGAGCGTGTGCGTGATCCACACCTTGCCGTCGGCCGCGTAGGCGACCCAGGCGGTCCCCTTCGAGTCGAGCGCGATGACCGCGGGGCTCGCGCCGGTCGGGCGGATCGTGACCGGGAAATCCGGGTCGAGCGAGTACCGTTTCGCCTTCGCGTCGTAGCTGAACCGGCGGACGCGGATGGCGTGGTTGTCGGTGGCGCGGGAGCCACCAGAGACGGCCCACAGTGTCGAACCTGCCGAGAGCATGTCGGTGTCAGCGATCGGGCGCTCGTCGATGAGCGTGCCCGTGTCGCTCCAGACCTGTGTCCTCGGATCCAGCGTGAAGATGCCGAGCCGGTTCGTCGTCGGACCGAACATGGCTGCCCACCACCGGCCGTCGGCGTACCACAGCTTCGACTGCGCGGTGCTGGTGGTCGGGGACCGAACGGCTGTCGGATCGACGACGAAGTCCGGGAAGGTGATCCCTGTCGGTGGCGCAACGGAGCCGTCGCTGGGAGCGGTGCTGGCCGATGGCGACGGTCCGCCGCTTGCCGGCGGTCGTGACGGCGTCGGGGACGGGGCCGGCGGACGGGCAAGCGCCATCACCGCCACGATCGACACCACGACGACGAGCACGAGCGCACCGAGCGCGACCAAGGGGCGAAGCATCCCGTTCGTGGCGGCTCCTTCCCCAAGTCAGCGCGGTGCGAATCTCAGACCTAGGTCGCGGAGTGTACGACGGTGCTCCCGGCGGTGAGCCGCGGGGTGATGCGTCAGCGCACCACGTCGAGGGATCCCGCCCAGGCGAGCTGGGCACGGATCAACGGGACGCTCGAGCGGCCGCCGACGTTGATTCGTTTGAGCGTGAGAAAGTCGTCGCGCCGTAGATCGTTGCCACCCCGCTTCGTGGTCATCGCGAGGCGCATCTCGGAGCGGCGGGCCGCCTCGACCGCGGACTCGCCGGCCGCTCCGCTGGGGTAGGCAAGCACCGCCGGTACGGGCGCGATCGCCCCGGTCTCGCGCTCGAGATCGGCCAGCGAACCGCGGATCTCGTCCACCGCGCGGTCCAGGGCGACCCGGTCGAGCAGCGGGTGGTGGCGCGTGTGCGGCGCGAGCGTGACGCCCTCGCCGGCCAGTCGCCGGAGCTCGTCCCAGTCGAGGATCGCCGCACGCCGCGTCGCGCCTTCCGCCGTGGCTCCGCGGTCGGCACGGTCGCTGTCGAGCCGGGCCACCAGGCGGTCGACTTCGTGCAGCACCGCGTCGTGATCGAGGTCCTTCAGCCATGTCCGCAGTCGCGCCACGGTCGACTTCGCCGCGTCCCTGCCGACGGGCAAGGTCCCGACCGGCGTCTCGATCGTCCCCGCCTGCGCGCCCGCGACCGCCGACCACAGGCGATCCCACCAGAACGGGCGGTGCGGATCGGCGCTGAACGCCGTGGCGACGAAGAGGGTCGCGGGCACCGACGCGGCGCGGAGGATCGGCCATGCGTTGGTCGCGAAGTCGCGGTACCCGTCGTCGAACGTCACCAGCACGGCTCGCCGCGGCAGCCGGCGCGGATCGTCGAGCGCGTCAAGGACATCGCCGAGTGACACCGCATCGAAATCGCGTGCGATGAGGGCCACCTGGGCCTCGAAGTCCGCGGGGATCGCCGAGATGAGGCTCGGCATCAGGTCGGGACGGGCCGACGGTTCGTCGACGCGGTGGTACGTCAGGATCGAGAGGCTGCCGCGGCGCCTCGGAAGAGCCCGATCCACGACCCGCGCGGCCACATCAGCGACCGGTCCACGTCCGGCGGCCGCGGCGATCCGCCGGAGGCGGTCAGGCATCCGACCGCCGCTGGTCCCGCAACCCGTCACGAACGATCGTCCCGAGCTGGGCGAGACCGGGGGCGGGATCCCGCCAACTCATGAGGTCATCGCCGATGCGTGGATCGAGCAGGCCGACCATCGCCCCGACAGCCTGGCGTCGAGAGGGCCACGGCATCCCGCGCTGTCGTCGGCGGCCAGACAGCACGCTCCCGATCCAGGCGATATCGAGCCGCAGGTTCCGTGCTCGGACGCCACGCCGATACTCGGTGTCCGCCGTTCCGATACCCGGGGTGCCGTCCAACAGGAGATCCGCGAGGCGGCCCGGGAAGTCGACCCCGGCGCGGACCGCCAGCGGCAAGGAGCCCCAGACGCGGCCGTTGATCTCCATGAGGTAGCCGACCCCATCCTTGCCGCGGCGGAACTCGACCATCGCCAGACCCGTCCAGCCGAGCTCACCCAGCATCCGCACGGCCTGGTCGCGCAGGTCTTCGTCGAGGGCCACGCTCTCCCGGAGCGAGCTGGCGCCGCCGGTCGGCGGGAATTCGCGCAGGCGCCGGTGCTCGAAGGCGACCAGCGGTCGACCATGGTCCATCAGGAGCTCGACGCCGATGCCGTCACCTGGGACCCAGCGCTGGAGCATGACCGACGTGCCGGCCGGCAGCGACGCCAATCGCGCCTGCAGCCCGGCCGTGTCGGCCGCGTAGGACACGACGTTGGATCGAATGGTCCGGTCGGCCAGCACTTCGCGTGAGGCGACCGGCTTCACGACGACAGGGAAGCCGAGTTCCGTCCCCAGCGCTTCCGCATCCGCGCTCACGTCGACCACGCGGGTAGCCGGCACGGCGATGCCGAGACGCTCCGCCAGCGCGAACGTCGCGGACTTGTCGTGGGTCGCGGCGAGTGCCTCGGGTTCGGGGATCGCGAGCGTGGTCAACCCGGCGAACCGCGCGCGTGCCTCGGCGAGGGGGAGGCCGAGCTCGTCGGTGATCGGCACGACGAGATCGATGCCATCACGCTCGACGCGCGCGAGGATCGCCTCCACGACGGCATCCGGGTGCTCGGACGGTCGGGGGTAGAGCAACTTGTCGGTGGTGTGGCGCGAGTGGAAGCCGGCGCTCGCCGGGTCGTGGTCTGCAGCTGTGACCTTCCAGCCTCGCCGGCCCAGTGACCGGATGAAGGCAACGGCGCTTCCGCGGCCCGCGTCCGTGATGAGCACGTGCCGACGGCCCGTGGCCCGCGTCATCGCGCCTCCGCCCGCACGGACGGCCGGCCGGGCAGTCTCGCAGCGATCGTCTCGGCGACGCGCTGCGAGACCTCGTCGACAGGAGCCGTCGCGTCGATCTCGACGAAATCAGGAACGTGCTCCGCGATCGCGCGGTATTCGCCGCGGCGACGCTCGAGCGCCTCGACGGTCCCCTCCCCTTTCCGAGCGAGCAGCACGTCGCCTGGCGCGTCGAGGTAGACGACGAGATCGGGCCGCGGGTAGAACCGGCCCAGGATCGCGCCATGGAGTCGCTGCGACCAGGAGCGCTCCTCGGAGGTCGCGGCATCATCGACGTCGTAGGCGTGGTAGTCGACGAAGAAGTGGCGGTCGAACACGACGACGGCCCCTGATCGTTCCCAGCGCCAGGCCAGCCACTGGCGGTACCACTCCTCGGCCAGGCGGTTCCCGACCCGGAGCGCCGCCCGAACGTCCGCAGCTCGCCGCTTCACCCACGAACGAGAACGCGCACGCCGCGGACCATGCGATGGCGGTCCAGCGGTATCGGGCGGAGCGCCGGTAGCACGCTTGATCCGCCGCGCGATGCGGGTGGTCGGCAGCATCACGTTGCTCGAATCGGTGGAGACACCCATGTACAGGTAACGAACGGGGACGGGTAGTAGTTCGGGCAGGCGGCGCGCGACGGTCGTCTTGCCCGCGCCGTCCGGGCCGATCAACGCGACGGTCGTCATGAACGCGCGATGGCGGGCCGGACCGCCTCGAGGAGCGCATGGATGTCGACCGGATACGGGTGTGTGACGACACACGCGGGACGTCCGGCGAAGATCGCGTGGAGGAGATCGCGTTGGCGCGCCTCGAAGGTCTCGATGTGCTCGTTCCGGATCCCGGGATGCGCGAATCGCGCCTGCTGCCAGAGGGCGAGGAACTCGCGTCGCTCGTACATCAACGACGCGACCATGCGCTCGGCGACGGCAAGCGGATCGATCGGCGCGAGCGTCGTCTCCGTCCCGGCCGCACTCACGACGAACAGGATGCGATCGAGGCGTCCTTCCATGTCGCCGATCGCGCCGAACAGCTTCTCGGGCGCGAGATCGACGCGCATCTGATCCTCGAGGATCGGCATCGCGCGGCGGACGGTGCGGCCCGGCGCCGAGCGGCGGATCCGACCGGGCATCGCTCGTTCGACGCCGCCGACCGCCGGGATCCCGCGGAGCTTGGCGCGATCGGTGAAGCCGAGCGCGGAACGCACCTCGGGCAGCTGCTTGAGATGCCAGTCCCAGAGCCGGATCGGCTCGGGGATGCCGGCCATCCGGCCGTCGGTCGAGAGGTAGACCCACTCGTCGCCGATGTAGCGCGCACCGGAGCGCGCGGCTGCCATCAGCAGCTCGGTCTTGCCGCCCTTCGACCAGCCCGTCACGAGCGTCCCGACACCGTCGAGCTCGAACGCCGCGGCATGGAGCGGCAAGGCGCCATTCCCGAGCACCGTGAGATTGAGGATCGCGATCAGGAAGGGGACCGCCGGGAGGCCGTGTTCGGCGACGATCTCGCAGCGACCGCCGACCTCCTCCATCGGGATGCGCACCACGACCGGCGTCTTCTTGCTCTTCAGGACGAAGAAGCCGTCGTCCGTCCAGCCGGCCTCACGAGCGCCCAGGTACCGCAGGGCCGCCGGGTCGACCGCGCGATCGACGAATCGGATCGTGATGTCGGCGGGGCGGTCGAGCGACGTGCGCAACGGGCCGAGCTGCCGCTCGACCGCGCGGGCATCCGCAGGGGAGGCGTCCACGAGGCGGACACCGGCCAGACCATGCAGGTCGAAGTCCATGGTCAACGGCTCGGGCATCGTCGAGCGCGTCCTGCCTGCAGGGTCGTGTCCTCCTCGGGTCGAGCGTCTCTTCGGCCACAGCTCGAGTCACGGCGAGCCGCCGCGGCCACCGGCCCCGACGACGAGGGACAGTACATCAAGCGGCGATCCGACCAGTCGGACGAGGCGATCCGACCGATCCGGCGAGATGGTCCGCGCGCGAGGCGCCGGGCCGCTACCATGCCCGCGTGCAGGAGATCGAGCTCATCCTCGTCGCTGCGGGGGTGATCCTCTCAGCCGCCTATATCGCCGCCCAGGCCCGGTCGCGCGGATCGACCGACCACATCGCCGTACGGCTCCTGCTCGGTCTGATCCCGGCCGCGGTCGCCGTCTCAGTCGTCCTCATCAACCGTTTCGACATGGTCCCCGACGACCTCGAGCAGAACCTGTGGTTGCTGTCGATCGTGGTCGTCTCGGCCGTATTGATCATCGGCACGGGGTACCGGCTCGCCCGGCGCTGACCCCCGCCGTTTGCTCGGTCGCTGACATGCGCAGTCCCGCACGTGTTCCATGCGGCGGCCGTTGTCGGCCCGCACCATGGTCCTACCCCATCCGGTCCAGTACCGGGTAGTAACGGGTATCCTTTGCCCGATCAGCCCTGTGGGGTTGCCAAAGGGGGTGGCGTGGAACTTTCCGGATATCTGGCGGTCGCGCGTCGCTGGTGGTGGACGCTACTCGTCGCGACGTGGGTCGCGGGCGTCTCCGGCTACGTGGTCGCCTCGCAGATCCCGCCGACGTACGAGGCGGAGACGCAGCTCCTCGTCGGGCCGTACAACACGGACCGCGACACACTTGCGGCGGCCGGCGATCTGGTGCAGACCTACTCGCAGCTCGTCACGACGACGCCGCTGCTCGAGTCCGCGATCAGCGAGTCGGGCGCGAACATCACGCCCGCTGATCTCGCGCTCGCCACACGGGTCACTGCGAACGACACGACGCGCTTCCTGTCGATCCGTGTCCAGAACACGGATCCAAAGATGGCCGCGACCCTCGCCAACAAGCTCGCTGACGAGATCACGCAGCTGGCATCGCGCGGCACGAGCCGTCCCGAAGGCCAGATCCAGCCCGTCCAGTTCGCCGTCCCGCCGACCGACCCGATCGCGCCGCAGAAGTCACTGATCGTGGGCCTCGCAGCGTTGGCCGCGCTCATCGGCGCGATGGTGCTCGTCATGCTCGTCGAGTACCTCAGCGCGGCCGTCCGATCCGAGGACGAGCTCACCCGCCTGACCGGGATGCCGCATCTCGGCAATGTCGACATCAGTCGGTCGCTGCCGTCGGCCGAACGCGGTTTGCTGGACAAGGCGCCAGAATCGGCTGCCGCCGCCGCGTACCGCCTCGTCCAGGCCAAGGCCGCGTTCCTCGAACGAGGACGCGCCGCTCGCTCGATCGTCGTCGTCGGGGCTGGCTCGGACAGCGCCAGCAGTCAGGTCGCCGCGAACCTCGCCGGGATCACCGCGAGGAGCGGACGCCAGGTCGTCCTCATCGACAACGACGGCAGCGATGGCTCTGTGACCCGCATCTACAAACTGGGCGACCGGTCCGGCGTCACGGATCTCATCGACGCCTCGCCCGCGGACGTGTCGAGCCGCCTCGTGCGCGTCTCACCGAACCTCCGCGTCCTGCCCTACAGCCTTTCTGACGAAGGCGACACGATCGACGCCGAACGTGCGTCGGTCATCCTCAAGGCCCTCGCCGAGAGCGCCGATCTCGTCATGATCAACGGCGGTGTCCTCCACCTGTCAGCTGGAGCCCTCGCCTGGGCACAGGCGGCCGATACGTCGATCCTCGTCGCGGTCCGTGACCAGGCCCGGCGCGACGACGTCGAGTACGCCGCCGAGAGCCTCCGACTCGTCGGCGTGGAAGCGGGGACGGTCCTCGCGGAGCGCAAGCGCGGGCTCGGTCGTGGCCGACAGCGCACGAGCGACCGGGATCGGGCCAGGGCAGCAGCCGCGACGCAGCCGCCTGTCGAACCGTTGCGGCCGATCCGCGACACGCCTCGCCCCACGTATCCCGAACCCGAACCGATCCGCGACTACCGGACGGCACCGGAGCCGATGTCGTCCTACCGGCCGACCCCGGCCCCCGAACCGGTACGGGACTACTCGCCGGCGCCCGCACCTGAGCCGGTTCGCGATTACTCGCCGCAGCCAGAGCCGATGCCGCAGTACCGGCCCGAGGTCGTGCCGGATCCGTACAGCAGCGCGTCTACGTCGGACATGGACATGGACCCGGAGCCTGAGCCGGAGGAGGCGCCGCCGCCTCCGCCGGTCAGGACGACCACCCGCCGCTCGCCCCGCCGGCGGACCGACCCGCAGCCGAACACCTAGTCGGCGCTCCTGCCCTGGCGATGCGCATCCTGATCACGGGGGGCGCCGGCTATATCGGCTCCCTCACCGCGCGCCACCTCGCAGCGTCGGGCCATACCCCGATCGTCCTCGATGACCTGCGAAACGGACATCGCGCGGCGGTCGGTCCGCTCCCGCTCGTGGTCGGCGACGTCCGCGATGTCGATCTCGTCGCTGCGACGCTCGAGCGGCACGCCATCGACGCCGTGATGCACTTCGCGGCGTTGAAGTCGGTCGAGGACTCGGTCGCGGATCCCGGCGCGTATTTCGATGACAACGTCGGGGGCACGCTCGGCGTGTTGCGGGCGATGGCGCGGACCGGCGTCCGCCGGATCGTGTTCTCGTCCTCCTGTGCCGTCTACGGGATGCCGGCCTCACTGCCGGTCACGGAGTCGTCGCCGATCCAGCCGATGAACCCGTACGGCGAGTCCAAGGCGCTCTCGGAACGGATGCTGCCGTGGTTCGAGTCGACCGAGGGCATCCGCTACGCGGCACTGCGTTACTTCAACGCCGCCGGCGCCGCCGAGGATGGCTCGGTCGGCGAGGACTGGTCAGAGGCGCAGAACCTCGTCCCGGTCGTCCTTCGCACCGCGGCCGGGCGGCAGCCGTCGCTGCGGATCTTCGGCACGGACCACCCGACGCCGGATGGCACCGCGGTCCGCGATTACATCCACGTCCTCGACCTCGCGGAGGCGCATCGGTGCGCGCTCGAGGCGATCGATACGCGCGCCATGTCGCTGACGGTGAACGTCGGGACGGGCGTCGGCGCCTCCGTGTTCGAGGTGCTGGAGACGGCACGGCGCGTGACCGGCCGGCCGATCCCGGCGGACGAAGCGCCTCGGCGTGTCGGAGACCCACCTGCCGTCTGGGCCGACACGACGCGTGCGGGCGAGCTGCTTGGCTGGCGCGCGACGCGCACCCTCGAGGACATCGTGACGACCGCGTGGCGGTGGCACACGAGTCATCCCGACGGCTACGGCGACGATCTCCCAGGACGACCGCTGGAGGCGGTCGGATGAGCAGGTACGACGACCTGACCATCGCCTACGTGATGTCCCGCTTCCCGAAGCTCACGGAGACGTTCATCCTCGCGGAGCTCGAGGCGATGGACCGCGCCGGCGTCCGGATCGAGCTGTTCCCATTGATTCGGCAGACGGGTGAACCCGTCCAGCCGGCCGCGGTCCGCTGGGTCGAACGCGCGCACTACCTGCCGTTCATCTCGCTGCCGATCCTGCGCGCGCAGTGGTGGTTCCTCCGCGACCGCCAGCGTCGACGGCGCTACCTCCGGGCGTTCTTCGACATGCTCGGCGGCACCTGGCGGAGCCCCAACTTCTTCCTGGGCGGCCTGGGCATCTTCCCGAAGGTCGTGAGGATGGCGATCGATATGCGGGACCTGGGTGTCGAGCACGTCCACTGCCACTTCGCGAACCACCCCGCGCTCGCCGGTTGGCTCATCCATCGGCTGGTCGGGATCCCATACAGCTTCACGGCGCACGGCTCGGATCTCCACGTCGACCGCACGATGCTCCCGACGAAGGTGGACGAGGCAGCGTTCGTCGCGACGATCTCGCGTGACAACCGGAGCGTCATCGAAGCCGCCGCGGGTCCGAGCGCCCAGCCCAAGATCACGATCATCCATTGCGGCGTCGATCCGGCCGCGTTCGCGCCGGTCGAGCGGCCGGCGATCGGGCCGTTGCGGATCGTGGCGGTGGGGACGCTGCACGAGGTCAAGGGCCAGATCCATCTGATCGAGGCGTGCCGCCTCCTCACCGACCACGGCGTCGACATCCGCTGCCGGTTCATCGGCGATGGCCCGGATCGGCAGATGCTGCAGGCGAAGATCGACGAGTACGAGCTCGGCGAGCGTGTCGTACTCGCCGGGCGGATGACCACCGACGCCGTCGCCGCTGAGCTCGCGTCCGCCGACGTGCTCGTCGCGCCGAGCGTGCCGACCAAGGGCGGTAAGCGCGAAGGTATCCCCGTCGTCCTGATGGAGGCGATGGCGAGTGGTCTGCCGGTCGTCGCCAGCCGCCTGTCCGGTATCCCGGAGCTCGTGACCGATGGCGTCAGCGGGCTGCTCGTCCCACCCAGCGACGCGACGGCCCTCGCGGACGCGCTCGCGACGCTCGCCGGCGATCCTGACCTTCGACGACGCCTCGGCGCCGCCGGTCGCGACACGGTGCTCGACGACTTCGATGTCGACCGCAACGCCGCGAGGCTCGCCGACCGGATCCGCCGCGTTTCGCGAGAACCGGACGGTGGCCCGAGCGACACGACGACCAACGCGGAAGCCCAGGCGCCCGCGGCATGAGCGCGTTCCTCTTCTGGCTCGCGTGCGGCTTGATCGGCTACACCTATGCGGGATTCCCGCTCCTTGTCATGCTCCGA
>DASSZA010000073.1:0-9921 GCA_035703005.1 Candidatus Limnocylindrales bacterium
ATCGCAGCGGCTGTACGAACAGATCGGCGACGAGCTTGGCGCAGCACGTGTGAAATGGTCGTTGATCACCGTGGTGCCCGGTGACCATCCGAACCCGAAGAGCAAGGCAGGGCTCATCGACCTCCTTGCGCGCTTCGAACGGAACGGCGACACCTGGTACGCGTGTCAGACGATGATGAGCCTCGCCTGGGTCGAGATCGAGAGCGGCGACTTCCCCGCCGCGACCCGCTGGTTCGTGCGGGCGTTCCAGACCTCGTATGCGCTCCGCGACGTGACGGGGACGACCATCGCGATCCCGCTCGCCGCGTTGATGGCCATCGAGGCCGGTCGACCCGAGGATGCCGCGCGGCTGATGGGAGCGTCCGAGCATCTGTGTGAGCTGTATGGCGTCAAAGCGCCGCTCGGTCTCAGCCAGCTGCTTCACAACAGCAATCCCGCGTCGATCTCGGAAGTGATGCTCGGCAAGGAGCGCTACGGGGAGGCATTCGCCGAAGGCAGCCAGATGACGCTCGACGAAGCCGTCGCGCTCGCGGTCGGTATCCAGGAGGAGGCGTGGGGTCCAGGTTGACGCCAGGCGTAGGCTGCCGCCATGCGTGAGGACGTACGGTCTGCGCGGGCGCAGGGACGACAGTTGATCGCGCTGGTCCTGCTGATACCGGTGCTCGCCGTGTTCTGGTGGGTCGCGCAGCCCGGGTTCACGGGGGGCCCGTGGGTCGAACCGTGGTACTCAACGATCGTGCCTTGGGTGGGCTGGACGGTCTACGGGGTCGGTGTCATCTGGATGATCCGGATCCACAGGACGTCACATCTGGAGCCCCAAACGTCGAGCTGGCGCTACCGCGATTAAGCGGCGGGCTGCCTCAGGCGCGCGTCTTCATGCCAGATATTCGCCCGGCGGTTATTAGGCTTGGTCTCGGTACGCGACGTCCGGGCGGAATCCTCGTTCGACGACCCGTTCTCGCACGACCATGCTTGGTGCGAGACGAGAATGGACCAGTGGACCTGCCTAACATTCACGGGGCGAATATCTGGCAGGAATGGGCGAGAGCGGCGCCCGAAGGCGCCGCTCCTAGGTATCGGGAAAGGGGGTCGACCTACTTCGGATCGATCCCCCAATCGACGAAGTACTCGTTCTCGCTCGGGGTGTTCGTGATCTGGACGAGGTCCGTCCCGTCGACCTTCATCGTGTAGATATCCGCGTTCTCGCCCTTGTCGCTCTCAGGGAGCGTCATGTTGAAGACGAACCGTGTGCCATCCGGCGAGAAGGAAGGTCCGCCCGCGCCATTGATCAGCGTCACGGGGATCCTGACCGTGCGGTATCCGGTCCCATCGGGATGAACCATGACGAAGTCCCGGCCGACGACAATCGCGATCCACTGGCCGTCTGGCGACCACGATCCCGGACCACCGAAGGGCACACTAGCGAGACGTCGGGTCGCGCCATCCGCTACGTCGACGATCCACAACTCGGACCCGCTCGGCGTATCACGCACGAACGCGATGTGCTGACCGTCTGGTGACCAGTCGCCAGGGATGTCGTTGCCATCGTTGCCGTTGGTCGTCAGCCGAACGACATTTGCTCCATCAGCCGAATCCGCGAGATAGATGCCGTTCACGGTGCGATCTTTGTCGTTGAACCCCTCGACAGCGAGCCGTCGCCCGTCCGGCGACCACGTGTTGCAGCCGAGCGTCGCGCCTTGGAAGGTCCCCGGGAACATCCGACGATCCGACCCGTCGACATTCACGACGCCGAATGCGACGGCGATCTTCCTGCCGTCCGGGGACAGCTGCGGGCACTCGATCGGCGCGGGGATGACGAGGTGTTCGCCCGATCCGTCGGGTCGGACGGTGAATACCGCCGTGTCGTCGGCGGCGGCGACGTACCGCCCGAACACGATCGGGCCGTTCACGACCGGCGCCGGCGGTAGCCGGAACGTGCCCGTCGTGACGCCGACCGCGGTGATGACGAACAGCAACGCGAGGATCATGAGCAGCGCCCAGGCGGGCGTCGAGAGCGGTCGTCCGAACGACCGCGTCGTCGTAGTCATCGGGTAGCTCCTTAGCGCCGCCAGCCACGCAGGCTGCTGCCGCCGACCGGCGGTCGCGCTGAGGACGGCATCGATCTGGCCGTCGAGGACGGTCGCATCCGCCGTGGCTTCGAACTGGGCGCGGAGGAACAGCTCGACGTCTCGTTGGGCGTTCATATCGTTCGCTCCGCGGGCGTGGGGATCGGTCGGTCGTCCGCATCGACCGTGGCGCGCAGCGCCAACAGTGCCCTGTGCACGCGGGACTTCATCGTCCCGGTCGGGATGCCGAGGACGGACGCACCCTCGGCGATGGGTAGGTCGAGGTAGTAGGTGAGCACGAGGACCGTACGCTGATCGACTGTCAGGCCGTTGAGGCCCCGTTCGATCTGGTCGATGACGGCGAAGGTCGCCTGATGATCGGCGACCTTCGGTTCGTCGATCGACGGTAAGGGCATCTCGATGGTCCGCCGGCGGGCTCGCCGACGAGAGTCCTGGCATGACCGGATCAGCAATCGGGTCATCCAAGCCTGGAAACGTTCAGGGTCACGCAGCCCGGGAAGACTCCGCCACGCGTCGACGAAGGCGTCCTGGACCGCGTCTTCGGCCATGGTGTAGTCGCGAAGGATCAGTCGGGCGATCGCGTTGAGACGGCCGATCGAGCCCGCGACGAGGCGCGCGAAGGCGTCATGATCGCCTCCCCTCGCCAGGATCACGAGCTCTGGATCCATCCCTGCCGCCTGATCCGACGCGGACATCTGCCGCGGTCGACTGATATGTCCGGCGTCGAGGATGGAAAGGTTCCATCTTGGCCGTCACGGCGTGTCGGGGTCGCAGGTTGTCGGGCAGGCAGGCTGTGCAGCTGGCCGTTTCTGTCAGATGTCCACGTGGCGAGCGTTAGTCCGGTTGTCCGCGCCTTGCCGTGCATCGAGATGCACCAACCGCGCATGGATCCTCACGCGACCGGCGAGTCTGTCCTCGAGCGCGGCCCAGGGTGCATAAGGATGCGGTCGGATCCCCGACGATCCTGCCTAAGGCTCGTGCGGTGGGCATATGGCAGGAAACGGGTGGGAGGGCCCGAGCGCCTACTGGGTGCGCCGCGGGCGCGATCGCTCGGCGTCGATCGCCTCGGCCTGCGCCCGAAACCCTGGGATCCCGGCAGCCGCGAGGCCCTCGAGCTCCGCGAACAGCGGCTCATCGATCGCCGTGAAGTTGAAGCAGGACTTGCCCTGGCGGCGCTTCGCGAGTGCCGGCGAGATGCCGTCGCTGAGCTCAGCTGATGCATACACCGGCATCAGGTAGAAGCTGACGTAGCGCTTGCCGACGCGGGTACCTGCCACGTAGCCCCACGGCTTGCCCTCGAGCCCGGGTACCTCGAGCGTCACGCCCTCAGGCGAGTCGCGCGTGATCGTGTACTCACCGTCGTACCGCAACAGGATCTCGCGCAGGCGCGCGTGCACGGCCGCAAAGTCCGCCATCAGTAGCTTCCCCTCAGTACGCCGCGAGCTTGCGGATCGCTGCCTCGATCTTCTCCGGGTTCACCATGAACCAGTCCTCGAGTGCATGGTTGTACGGCACGCCCGGGACGTCCGGGCCGGCGATGCGCGTGACCGGCCCATCCAGGTAGTCGAACGCCTCCTCCGCGACGAGCGCCGCGACCTCCGCTCCGTAGCCGCCGAAGCGGTTGTCCTCGTAGACGATCAAGCACTTGCCCGTCTTGCGGACCGACTCGAGCACGGTCTCTTCGTCGAGTGGCCGGAGCGTCCGCAGGTCGACCACCTCGACGCTGATGCCGTCCTCGGCGACGCGGTCGGCTGCCTCGAGCGCGTAGTGCGCCATCAGCCCGTACGCGAACACCGATATCTGCGTCCCAGGATGGGTCACCGCCGCCTTCCCCAAAGGCACCGTGTAATCCGTGTCAGGGACGTCGCCGCGCACCGACCGATACATCTTCTTGTGCTCGAAGAAGAGCACCGGGTCGTCGTTCCGGATCGACGAGCGCAGTAATCCCCGGGCGTCATACGGGGTCGACGGCACGACCACCTTCAGCCCTGGCACATGCGTGAAGAACGCCTCGACGCTTTGGGAGTGGTACAGCGCCCCGTGGACGCCGCCGCCGTAGGGCGCGCGGACCACCATCGGCACGCCATACCCGTTGTTGGACCGGTAGCGCATCCGCGCGGCCTCAGACACGAGCTGGTTGAACGCCGGGAAGATGAAGTCCGCGAACTGGATCTCGGCGACGGGGCGCAGGCCGTTGACCGCTGCCCCGATCGACGCGCCGACGATCATCGACTCGGTCAGCGGCGTATCGATGACGCGGTCATCCCCGAACTCCGCCCACAGCCCATCGGTCGCGAGGAAGACGCCGCCCTTCTTGCCGACGTCCTCGCCGAGCACGATCACCGACTCGTCGCGCCGCATCTCGTCGGCGAGCGTCTCGCGGATCGACTCGATGAACGTCCTGGTCGCCATCAGTCGACGTCCTCGGCGTAGACGTAGCGAAGTGCTGTCGCCGGGTCGGGGTCGGGCTGCGCCTCGGCGTAATCGGTCGCCTCGTCGACGATGCCCTTGATCTCGGCGTTGAGCTTGTCCTCGATGGCATCGGTGAGTACGCCCGCGTCGCGCAGTTGCGTCCGGAAGCCGGGCACGCAGTCCTTCGCGCGCTCCTCGGCCAGCTCCTCCTCGGAGCGGTATTTGGTCTGCTGGTCGTCGGACGAGTGAGCCGTCAGGCGATGGACCATCGCCTCGATGAGGGTCGGGCCCTCACCCGCACGCGCGCGCTCGACCGCATCGCGGGCTGCGACATAGCACGCCAGGACGTCGTTCCCATCGACCACCACGCCCGGGATCCCGTATCCGGCGGCCCGGTCGGCGACGCTCGAGCCGGCGACCTGGCGGGCGAGCGGGACGCTGATCGCGTAGCCGTTGTTCTCGACCACGAAGATGAACGGCAGCTTGTGGATCGCCGCGAAATTGAGCCCTTCGTGGACGTCGCCCTGGTTGCTGCTCCCCTCGCCCATCGTGGTCATCGCGACCTGACCGGTCTTGCGGATCTTGGCGGCGAGCGCGATCCCGACCGCATGGAGCAGCTGGGTGGCCACAGGCGACGACACCGACACGAGGTTGTGCTCGTGCGAGCCATAGTGCCCGGGCATCTGGCGGCCGCCCGATGACGGGTCGCTGGCCGTCGCGTACTGCGCGGTGAGGATGTCGCGCGGGCTCATCCCGAACGTCAGACACGTCGCGATCGAGCGGTAGAAGGGCGCGATCCAGTCGTGGCCCTTCGTGAGGGGCCAGGTGATGCCGACCTGGGCGCCCTCATGACCCTGTCCGGAGATCACGAACGGGATACGCCCGGCGCGGTTCAACACCCACATCCGCTCGTCGAGCGCTCGCGCGAGCGCGACGAGCCGGTACATCGCGATGAGGTCGTCGTCGGTCAGACCGACGCCGGTGGCGAGGCTCGAGTCGGTCGCCTTCGTCACCGCCATCGGTCGATCAGAAGTTGATCGACCGTCCGTCGACGGCCATCGCCGCTTCGCCGATCACCTCGGAGAGCGTCGGGTGGGCGTGTGTCGCCTGGCCGATCTCCCATGGCGTCGCGTCGAGCGTGAAGGCGAGCGACGCCTCGGCGATGAGGTCCGTCGCGTGCGGGCCGACGACGTGGACGCCGAGCGTGTCCTGTGTGTCGGGGTTCGAGATGACCTTCGCGAAGCCCTCGTACTCGCCGTAGATGATCGCCTTGGCGATCGCCTGGAACGGGACCTTGCCGACCTTGTACGGCGTACCCGCGGCCTTGACCTGCTCCTCGGTCTTGCCGATGGACGCGATCTCGGGCCGGCAGTACGTCGCCCGGGGCTGCGCGTCGTAGTCCATCTCGTGGACGTCCGACTCGCCGGCGATCGTGTGCGCCGCGGTGATCCCCTCGTGGGCCGCGACGTGCGCGAGCCACAGTCCGCCGACGATGTCACCGATCGCGTAGACATGCGGCTCCTTGGTCCGCATGTGGCCGTTGACCTTGATGACGCCTCGATCCGTCTCGACCTTCGTCGTCTCGAGCCCGATGTCCTCGATGTTGGCGGCACGGCCGGTCGCGACGAGCATCATCTCGGCGCGCAGCTCGGACTGTTCCTTGCCCTCCGGCCCGACCATGACGCAGATCCCGTCCTTCTCCTTCGAGACGGCCTTGGCGTCGAACCTCGCGTTCGTCATGACCGTGATGCCGCGCTTCTCGAAACTGCGCTGGACGACCTTGCTGACCTCGAGGTCCTCGAGCGGGACGATGTTCGGGAGGTACTCGAGCACGGTCACCTTGACGCCGATGTCGTGGTACATGCTGGCGAACTCGACGCCGACGGCGCCCGCCCCCACGATCACGATGTCCTTGGGCAGCGTCGACATCTTGAGGACGTCGTCGCTCGTGACGATGCGCTTCCCGTCCGGCTCGAGGCCCGGCAGCGACTTGACCCTTGATCCTGTGGCGAGGATCACATCGGTCGCCTGCAGGATGCGCTCGCCACCCTTGCCTGGTGTCCCGTCCTCCCCGGGCTGGCTGACCCGGATCTTGTTCGGGCCGTCGAGGCGGCCCCGGCCCTCGATCCAGGTCACCTTGTTCTTCGTGATCAACGACTTGAGGCCCGTCCACATGCGCTTGACCACGGCATCGCGTCGCGCGGCGAACTGCGCGTAATCGATCTCGGGCTCGCCGGGTAGGTTCAGACCGAAGTCCTTGGCATGGCGCACGCGGTCGACGAAGCCGGCCGATTCGAGCAGCGCCTTGGTCGGGATGCAGCCGCGGTGAAGACACGTCCCGCCGATCTTGTCCTCATCGACGAGGGCGACCTTCAACCCCAGCTGGGCCGCACGGAACGCGGCCGTATAGCCGCCTGTGCCGGCGCCGAGGACCACGAGGTCGAAGTCGTTGGAGGAGCCGACAGCCATCATCGAGAGAGTACGCGCGGCGTCGCAAGGGGCGCAAACGGCTCTGGCCCTGGGCCATTCGTCTCCATCGCGGCCCCGGCGGCGCCCGGTGCTATGCTCGGGCTCCTCGAGCCCTCGCAACCGCAGCTGGAGCATCCGTGGGACCGGATCTCGCGCGAACGGTCGTCCTCATGCTCATCGCCTATCTGGCGGGCTCGATCCCCGTCGGCGTGATCGTGGCTCGGCTGGTCGGGGGCCCGGATCTCCGCTCGATCGGTTCCGGTCGGACCGGCGGCACCAACGCCATCCGCGCCCTCGGTCGGAAATGGGCCGCGGTCGTCGTCCTCGGCGACCTGCTCAAGGGCGCGCTCCCGGTCCTGCTCGCCCGCTACGTCACCGGCGACCCCCTGGTCGAAGTGCTCTGCGGCATTTCGGCGGTCGCGGGCGCGATCTGGAGCGTGTTCGCCGGCTTCCGATCAGGCCGCGGCGTCGGGACCGGTGTGGGGACGATGCTCGTCATCCAGCCGGTGGCTGTGCTGCTGTCGGCGCCGGTGTTCGTCGTCGTGATCCTGCTGACGCGGTATGTGTCGCTCGGGTCGCTCCTGGGCTCAGCCGCGATGATCCCGGCGATGCTCCTGGTGCTGCTCGTCGTGCCCGAAACGCCGTTGCCGTACGTCATCTACACCGCGGTCGGGACCGCGCTCATCTGGCTCGCGCACGCCGACAACATCGAGCGACTCCTCAAGGGCGAGGAACGCAAGTTCGACCTGGCGCTACTCGGCGGGAAACACCCTACCGAGAGCTGACGAGGATCGGCGCCGGCGCGCCCGCGTCGGCGAGGAGGCCACGGGCGCGGACCGCCGCCTCGCCTAGCGTGTGCACCGCGTCCGGCGTCCGGGGCCACACGTGGGCCACGAGATGGGAGATGCCGAGCGCCGCATAGCCGGCCAGCGAATGGGCGATGTCGTCGACGCTCCCGTCGATCGCCTCGCGCGGTCGATCGCCGCCCCCTGGTCCGGTCATGACGAAAACGCCCGCCGTGATCTCGATCGATGCGCGCGGCCGGCCGGCGGCATCGAGCGCCTCATGCAGCTTGCCGATCCGATCGCGCAGCTCGTGGGTGCCCTCGGGGCGGCCGTACCAGGCTGCATTCCAGGCATCGGCATACCGAGCGACGAGCCCGAGCATCCGCGGGCCTCGACCCGCGATGAGGATCGGCGGACCGGCACGTCGCGGGCCGGGTGGCACGACCCGGGCCTCGTGGGCGTGCTGCCACTCCCCGTCGAACGTCACGGTCTCGCCGCGGAGCAACGGTCGGATGATCCGTATCGCCTCATCGAACTGGCTCACCCGATGGTCGAACTCGTACCCGAACGCATCGAACTCGGGTTGCTGCCAGCCGCAGCCGAGGCCCAGGATCAGCCGCCCTCCGCTGATCTCGTCGAGCGTCGTCGCCATCTTCGCCGTAAGGCCAGGGTTGCGGAACGGGACGCACAGCACGAGGGGGCCCAGCTCGACCCGCTCGGTCATCGCGGCGATCGCGGACAGGGTCGTCCACGACTCGTGGGGTCCCTCGTCGCGGCGCAAACCATGGCGGCGCGTGATGAGGTGGTCGGCGCACCAGACGGAATCGAGTCCGCTCGCCTCCGCGGCACGCACCATCTCGCGGATCGGCGTCCACCTATCCGGTCCGCGCAGCAGTCCCGGGTCGCCGATCGGCAGCATCAGACCGATCTTCATCAAGTAACCGAGGCTAGCGGCTGCCCCGC
This sequence comes from Candidatus Limnocylindrales bacterium, assembly GCA_035703005.1. Classification (GTDB taxonomy): domain Bacteria; phylum Chloroflexota; class Limnocylindria; order Limnocylindrales; family CSP1-4; genus SPCO01. The sequence goes on from DASSZA010000073.1 coordinate 8,717, forward strand.
AACAGGCGCGCTACAGCGACGTGAGGGAAACCTCCGGGAATCGTTCGACCCGGGTCGGCTGACGACCCGGGTCGGGGATCACGCTGGTTCGGCGGGTCGTTGGTCGGCCCGCGCCGAGAGGACGGGTTAGGCGCCGCGGATGCTGCGGAAGCAGTCGCTGCAGTAGACGGGCTTGCCGCTTGTCGGGCGGAACGGGACCTGCGCCTCGCGGCCGCAGTTCGAGCACGTGGCCGTGAACATCTCGCGGGGGCCGCGATCGCGGTAGCCACCGCCACCACCACCGCCACCGTACCCACCGGTGCCACCGGCCGAATAGCCGCCGCCGGCGCCGTAGCTACCGTAGGACGACCCTCCGCCGGAGTCGGCGTTACGCGCGGCCTTGCGGCTCGCGCGGCACGATGCGCACCGGCGCGGTTCCGTGAACCCCCGCTGCGCATAGAAGTCCTGCTCGGACGCCGTGAACACGAATTCCTGTCCACAGTCCGCACAGGTCAGGTTCTTGTCGCTGTACAAAGAACGAAACTCCTCTCGGTAGCCGGCGCGATCCCATCGGGTTTCTCGCGTCAGCCGTGAGAGGAGTCCGAGTGCGTCGAGCTACGTTCTGGCCACGGCCGCGCCGTGGCGTTTACCGGCGGGATGGTACGCGCAAGATGTGGGGTTGTACAGCCCCGACTTTGCCGTCAGAACGCGGCCACTGCGAACAGGTGGCTGAACTGTTTGCACCAGATGATGGCGCTCCGGAACGACCGGATGTCGGTGCCCTTTGGCACGTCGTAACCGAACGAGCCATCCGTCGCCTTCAATCGGCCGAGCTCGAGCGAACCCCTCGCGTAGTCGTCGGCCGCGGTCGATAGGTAGACGTACAGGTCAGGCCCGTTCCGGACGCTGAAGTCCTCGAGTCGAAGATGGAACCGCCCGGGACTCACCTCGATCAAGGACGCCGTCCCGCGGCCGAAGTGGAAGTCGTCGGTGCCAGCGAACCGGCCACTCGCGCGGGTGTGAGCCATAAAGGGAGTCGGGCTCGGGAGGGGCGTCGGCGTGACGGCCGAAGCCGGATCGAGCGTCGGAGGCGCCGTCGGCGCGGACGCGACCGACGGCGCCTGGGTCGAGACGAAGGTCGGGGCGGCCGTCGGACCCGCCTCTACCAGCGAGGTCCGGATCCAGATCGGCGAGGCGAGATACCACGTGAGCGGGGCGCCGATAGC
>DASSZA010000171.1:0-23735 GCA_035703005.1 Candidatus Limnocylindrales bacterium
CGAGGTTGACGCCTCGCTCGCGGGTGAGGTGCCGGATCCAGAGGATCCGGCGGATGTCGTTCTCGCTATAGAGCCGGATGTTGGTCGGGGTCCGCGCCGGGCAGAGCAAGCCCTCGTCTTCGTAGATCCGCAGTGTCCGCGGATGCACGCTCACGATGCTCGCCGCCACGCTGATCACGTAGACGGGCCGTTCCGGGTCGCGTTCAGGACGAGGTAACGCGGCCATGTCGTGTGCTTTCGTCAGTGGTAGCGGACTCGACGGGGACACCGTTCGAGCTGCTCGTGCGGAACATGACGGGATGCTAGAACCCTGACAATACCGTTGTCAAGACTCCGGGGCGCGGCATTTTATGAAGTTTTGGCAACAGGTACCCCGGGTCGGCGGGAGCCGCCGCCCGGGCCTGTCGCTGTGGACCGGTGCCCGGTCAGTCGGTCGCTGTCCCCGGAGTGAGTTCGGTCCCTGCGAGCATCGCCTTGAACGCCGCCTCGAAGGGGTCGGCGAGGTACGGCGTGTCATAGACGTTGAAGAGCAGCGTGAACACGTAACCACGGTCGCCGTCGGCGACGACAGCCCACAGGAGACCGCACGGCTCGTGGTAGTAACGACCGGTCGTTCCCCCGATCGGGATCTGCTCCCACTCGACGACCTTGCAGTCATCGGCCGAGTACGGCGCGTTCGGCGACGCGAGGAACGCCTCGAGCCACTCATCGGTGGTCATCGCACGACCCAACTTGGCGGAGCGGGCGGTCATGATGAGCAGGTGATCAGGCGACGAGATCGTGTCCTGCCACGGGGCGGCGTCCTGCGGCGGCGCGTAGTAGTTCCACTCGCCCTTGCCCGCCTCCGTGTCGTACCCGGCGGGTAACGGCATCGAATAGCCGACTGACGGCGACGTAAAGCGAGCGCTGAGCGGCGGGCTGGTCCAGATCGGCGTCGGGGTCGGCCCCGGGGGCGAGGCGGTGGCGGTCGACGTCGGCGACGGGGACGCGGTCGCGGCGGGCGCCTGGACGGGAGCGGACACGGCGGGTGCGCTCGACCGACCGTCGTCGGGTCGCGGGCCGCCGCCGGCCACGAACAGGCCTGCCGTGACGAGGGCGATGAGCGCGGCCGCGGCCGCGAGTCGGAGCAATGTCATCGGATCGGTCCTCCGCGACGGCACGGAGCGTGCACGCCGTTGTGGGGTCAGGTCGATCCGCGCGAGAGCGGCATCCATGGCGCGCGCGGGAAGGACGTCGTCGCCGGGTCCAAGCCAGCGGTCCAGTTCGCGCTCGATGTCCATGTCGCCGATCATGCCGAGCCACCTTCTTCGGTCGCCGGGCGCAGGTCCGCCTCGATGGCGGCCCGCATCGCGCGGTAGGCGTAGTGCAATCGGGACCGAACGGTCCCTTCCGGGATGTCGAGCGTGCGCGCGATCTCGACCGGGTCGAGCCCCAGGTAGTGGCGAAGGACCAGGACGGCGCGCTGATCGGGTTGCAGGCGGCCGAAGCCGCGGTCGAGTTGATCACGGTCGAGGACACGCTGGGTCTCGTCGGGCCCCACCGGTCCGTCGACCGGCAGGGTCCGAACGTGCGCATCGTGTCGTCGGGTGCGGCGGTAGTCCTCGTAGCAGTCGTTGACGAGAAGTCGGGTCAGCCAGGCCTCGAACCGATCCGGATCGCGGAGGCGGGGCAGCTCACGCCAGGCGATCACCAGCGCGTTCTGGACCGCGTCCTCGGCTCGTTCGTGGTCTCGGAGGATCCGTCGTGCGATCCCGAACAGCCGGTCGCCGCTCGAGCGCGCCAGGGTGGCGAACGCCTCCCGGTCACCGCCCTGGGCTGCGACGACTAGCTGAGGATCCACGACCCGCCCTATCGGCCGCTCATCGGGAGCGGCGTCCACCCATGCAGACTCTAGGGGAGGGCCATCCGTTCAAAACTCTCTCTGAGGCACGGCCGGCGGCGGCGCAAGCCGCCCGGCGCCTCGGGGCGACGTCAGCCCGCGGCCGCCGCCTCGGGATCGCCGATGAGCTGGCTGTGGAGCAGGTCCTCGCACTCTTGCCTGCCGATGGCGATGACCTTGTCGCCTTCGCGCAGGACCGTGTCCGGGCGTAGCGGCGATGCCACGCCGTCGCGGATGACCGCGAACAGCGAACAGCCGTCCGGGATGTCGAGCTCGCGCGGCGCCCGACCGATCGCGGGCGAGCCGGTCTGGAGATGCGCCTCGATCAGCTCGAGCTCGCCCTCGCCGAGCGCCGCCAGGTGGAGCAGCTCGTGGACCGGGATGTCCTGCTCGATCGAGCCGAGGATCATCCGGGTCGGACTGATGAGCTCGTCGACCCCGAGATGGCGGAACAGCGCCTCGTTCTTCGGGTTGTTGACGCGGGCGATCGTGCGCGGGACGTCGAAGTGGTGCTTCGCCATCTGGCAGATCACGAGGTTGTCCTCGTCGTCACCGGTCACCGCGGCGACAGCGTCGGCACGGTTCGCACCGGCCTCACCGAGGTACTTGCCCTCGCAGCCGTCATGCGGGATCACGATCGAGCCGATCTCGTCCGCGATCTGGCGAGCGCGACCCTCGTCTTTCTCCATCAGTGCCACTTCGTGGCCCGAGTCGAGCAGCTCCTTGGCCAGGTAATACCCGACCTTCCCCCCGCCGACGACCAATACGAACACGATCAGGCCTCCATCGACGAACCGGGTGCCGCCGGCGTCGGGCCGGGGGCGGTCGTCGTCACGACTTCCTGGGACTCGGGCAGCAGGTGGTCCTCACCGCCTGGGTGATGACCGCTCGGCGCGAGCATCCCCGCCAGCCCCGAGGGCGGGAACCCGAGATGGGCGTTCATCGCATCGATCATCAGCCCGGTCCGGCACACCGTCGCGATGCCCAGCTCGGCATACGCGGCGGCACGCACCGGGTCGTTGATCTTTGCGATCACCCGCGGAACCTCGAACGCCTCGACGGCCAGCTGGGCGGCCATCACGTTGCGGTTATCGCCCTCCGTCAGGGCAAGGAAGATGTCGGCCCCTTCGATGCCGGCTCGCCGCAGGACATCCTCGTCGGTGCCATCGCCGCGCACAGCGTGGCCGCCGAAGCTCGCGGGCAGACGCTCGAACGAGCGCGTCGCCTCGTCGAGGATGATGACCTCGTGTCCGGCGCGGTCCCAGAGCTCGGCCGCCGACGAGCCGACGCGGCCGCAGCCGACGATCACGATCTTCATTCGACTCCCTCGTTCATCGGCTCGCGCACGACCCACACGGAGCACGGCGCGTTCTGGAGGATGTACGGGATCGTCCGGCCGATGGCGAACTCCCCGCCGAAACGCTTTCGATACGGCAGACCGACGACGAGCAGGTCGGCACCCCGCTCGGTCGCTTCGTCGACGATCGCGGCTGCGACGTCGCGCGCCTGCAGGAGCACCGGTTCGAGCTTCACCTTGAACGCCTCTGCGATCTCCTCGGCCGAGTCCAGCACTCGCTGCACGTCCTCCGAGCGGCCGGCGATATCGGCATCGAGCGGGAGCGTCCAGTCGATCTCGACGACGTGGACCGCGATCAACTCGATCTTGGTCTTGGCTGCCATGCTCGCCACGAGCCGGACGATCCGCGCGTCGCTGGCGCCGCCGTTGAGGGCAAGGACCGCGCGGTGGAACTGTGCGGTCTCGTTCTCCGGCATGGACGGCCACGATACCACCGCGTGCCCCGATGGCTGGGGCGTCAGGACACCACGTCGTCCGCTGGCGAGCGTCAGTCGCGGCGGTAGGGAACGTCGGCGATGACGGTGTGCTCACGACCGAGGATCGCCTGCTTCAGGCGCCTGGCCGTCTGGTTGTACAGGAGCCGTTCCCACCAATGACGCGCTACGTATTCGGGCAGCACGACGATCGTGATCGGCGCCGGCTTCTCGGGTGGCCACGCCTGGTCGAGCACGTCGAGGTACGCCAACACCGGCGAGATGACCGCCCGGTACGGCGACTCGACGATGACCAAGGGGACGCCCGGGATCTGCCGCTCCCAGCGAGTCCTGATCTCCTCGCCGCGCTCTGGATCTTCCGTGACGTAGACCGCGCGGACATCCGGACTCATCGTCCGCCCGAAGTTCACCGCCTGGATCACGGCGCGGTTGATGCCGTTCACCGGGATCACGACGCGCTGCTCGCGATGCGGCCCTTCGACGACCAGGTCCTCGCGGACGTGCAGCTCGCGCTCCTGGCCGTCGTATTCGCGCCGGATGAACAGCATCATGCTGACGAGGATCGGGATCAGCACCACGACGAACCACGCGCCGTCGACGAACTTGACGCTCGTGACGACGACCGCCACGACCGCGGTCGCGGCGCATCCGATCGCATTGATCACGAGTCGATAGCGCCAGCCGCGATCGCGGGTCCGCAGCCAGTGCCGGATCATCCCCGCCTGGCTGATCGTGAAATCGATGAACACGCCGACCGCGTACAGCGGGATCAACGCATGCGTGCGGCCGCCCGCGATGACGACCAGCGATGCAGCGATGAGTCCGAGCAGCACGATACCCATCGAGAACGCGAGCCGGTCGCCGCGGAGCGCGAACTGCCGCGGGAAGAACCCGTCCTCGCCCAGGACCGCGGCCAGGCGCGGGAAGGCGGCGAAGCTCGTGTTCGCGGCAAGGAACAGCAGCAAGGCCGTGAACGCCTGGAACAGGTAGAACGGCAGGGACCCCGAGCCGAACACGGTCTCCGCCACCTGCGCGATGACCGTCTTGTGCTCGACGTTCGGGCCGAAGATCTCCGGGACGGTCGGGTAGATGGCGAAGTTCGTCGCCAGGAACGTGACGCCGATGAACAGGATCGCCAGGACGCCGGCCATGACCAGCAGCGTCGTCGCGGCGTTCTTCGACTCCGGCGGCTTGAACGCGGGCACGCCCGTCGCGATCGCCTCGGTACCGGTCAGGGCGACTGCACCCGATGCGAAGGCACGGAGCAGCAGGAAGACCGAAACGGTCCCGGCGGTGCTCGCGGTCGCGGCGACGACCTCCGGCGGCGGCGCATGGTGCTCGCCGAGCACGATGATCCGGTACGCGCCGATGGCGATCATCGCGAAGGCGCTGAACATGAAGAGGTAGGTCGGGACCGCGAAGATGTTGCCTGCCTCGCGGACGCCACGGAGGTTGGCGAGCGTGATCAGCCCAAGCGCCCCGACGCCGATCAGGACGCGGACATCCCCGAGCGCGGGAAATGCCGACACGATCTGTTCGACCGCGGACGATGTCGAGACGGCGGCCGTCAGGTTGTAGTCGATGAGCAGGGCCGAGGCCGCGACGAGCGACGCGTTGCGGCCGAAGTTCGCCTTCGACACCGAGTAGGAGCCACCCCCGGTCGGATACGCGATACAGACCTGGCGGTAGCTGAAGGCGACCACAGCCAGGAGACCTGCGATCGCGATCGAAACCGGCAGCGACCACTGGAGGGCCGCCAGCGCTGCGCCCCCGAGGATGAACGCGAGGATGATCTCCTCGGTCGCGTAGGCCGAGGAGCTGATCGCGTCAGAGCTGAAGATCGCGAGCGCTTTCGTCTTCGAGAGCCGCTCACCGATCTCCTCGTCCTGGTGGAGCGGACGCCCGAGCACGATCCCGCGCACCTTGGCGATGAGCCGTCCGGTCGGCGTCGTCGGGACGCTTGCCGCTTCCTTCGCGGTGAGCTGGCCCTTACCCGTGTAGCGGAAGTACGGTGCGTGGGGGCGCTCGACGCGGACCCGTTTGTCCCCGGGCTTGCGGCCTTGGAGCGATCGTCGACCGCCGATCACGCGGCGGTCCTCCGCGATGGATCGGTCACAGGCCGTGGGACAGCCGCGCGGCGAGCCGTTCCGGTAGCCCGGCTGCGCGCATGTCGGCCTGCACCCGGTCGATGTCGTATGCGACTCGGTGCCACGTCACGCGCCCCAGCTCCCGGTCGAGCACGAGGTACGACGCTCGGGCATCGCCGTCCCGCGGCTGACCGACGCTGCCTGGGTTCAGCAACGTCCGGTATGTACCAAGCTCGAGCGCGTCGGAGGCCTCGGGCTGGATCAGCGCCACGCGGTCGGGCGTAGCGGACCAGGCGGCAGGGACGTGGGTATGGCCGTGCAGCGCGTGCTGGGTCTCCTGGACGGCCATGTTGTCCTCGGCGGAGGCGCGGTCGGTCACGTATTCGCGGAGGGGATCACGCGGACTGCCGTGAACGAGCAGGACATCGTCGACGATGCGTCGCTCGGGCAAGGCGCCGAGCCACGCCCGGGTCGCCTGCGACATCGTGTCGCGTGTCCATTCGGCTGCGGCGCGCGCCTCCGGGTTGAACCAATCGATCTCGGGCCCTCCCACGGCCGCGGCGTCATGGTTCCCGCGGACGCCGGTCGCACCGCGTTCGTCGAGGCGCGCCACGACCGCGTCCGGGTGCGGACCGTAACCGACCACGTCACCGAGGTGCCAGATGGCATCGACATCGCCGGCGTGGGAGAGGACCGCGTCGAGGGCCACGATGTTGCTGTGGATATCGGATAGCACGGCCACGCGCATCGGCGTGAGCGTAGCAGCCGGTGACCGAGTACCGAGACATCCTCACCATGGCCGTCGCTTGCGGACCGCGGGGTCGCGTGGGTAGGCGCTCGGAACGGTCCCCGTGGTCGATCGCGTGATCGCGACAAGTCGGTGCCGATCGAGGCCGGGGGCCGCCACGTCGACGAGGCGAACGGACCCGCCGCCGAGCGCGTCCACCGCTCGTCGCGCGGCCGTCACTTCATCCGTGATGTCTCCACGCTTCCAGGCGATCAGCGTCCCGCCGGGCGCCAGCAGCGGAAAAGCGAGCTCGACGAGGTCGGCCGCGGTCGCGACGGCGCGCGCGGTGACGACGTCCCATGTGGATCGATCCGGGCGGCCGGCGAGGTCCTCCGCTCGGGCGGTCTCGACACGGACCGTCCGCTGGAGGCCGGTCGCCTCGACTACGGTCTGCAGGAAGCGCGCCTTCTTGCTGATCGGCTCGAGGAGGGTGACGTCGACGTTCCGCTGATCGTCGCGCAGGCTTGCCGCGAGCGGGATGCCCGGGAAGCCGCCGCCGGATCCGAGGTCGAGGAGGCGCCGTGGCGCGACGTCGGCGATCAGGTCGCGCCCGGTCAGGCTGTCGACGACGTGACCGACAGCGACCGCGGCCGGTTCTCGGATCGCAGTGAGGTTGATGGCTTCCGTCCACGCGAGCAGGAGCCGGACGTGGCCATCGATCGCGATGCGCGCGTCCCGGCTGAGCGCCATAGCGAGCGCGGCGAGCCCGTGATGCAGCGCGGCGTCGTACGCCTCCGGCAACGGTGGGGTGTCCTTGACGCGCGTCGGGAGCGGCTCGCGCCTGCGATCCAACGGCACGCCTCCTTGGCTTGGCGTACCACGCGGCGCGTCACCGCTCCCGGCGTCGACTCGTCTCGCACTTCGGGCGATGATCGTCCGGTCTTCCCCGATCCATCCGGTTTCGTGGCCGGGTCTCCCCGTGCCCCTCGTGGACCGCGTTACCCTCGCGTCGCCGTAGTGCGGGATGGGACCGTACGAGCCGGGACGCTCGACCGTCAACCGGGTTATCCACGAACCTCCCGACGGCCAGGGGATTGGTGGATAAGTCGGCTGGCTAGCGGCCTGTGGTGCTCGCCGTCGCCATCGATCGGCGGGTCGACGACGTCGGTGCTCGACCGGATGAAGCGGCGCGCGAGCCACCCGCCCGGACGGCCCCGACCGCCTCGAGCCGATCGTCCTCGTGCTGGAGCGCGAGGGTCATCGCGGCGGCGATGACGTCGGGATCGACACGGGGCGCGGGTCCCGGGAGGACGAGCACGAACGACGAGCCGACGCCGAGCCTGCTCGCTACGTCGAGATTCCCGCCCATGCGTCGGGCGAGGTCACGGGCGATCGACAAGCCGAGCCCGGTACCCGTCACGCGTTCGTGGTCGGCCATCCGATAGAAGCGCTCGAAGACGTGCGTCCGGTCTTCCGCGCCGATACCGGGTCCCTCGTCGCGGACTGCGATGATCGCGACCGGGCCGTCGAACCAGCCGGCAAGCTCGACCTCGACACCATCGCCCCCGAACTTCAGCGCATTCGACGCGAGGTTCGTGACGATCTGTTCCACTCGGCGTCGGTCTCCGACGGCCGTCGCGATGCGAGGCGGAGGCGTCGTGACGAGGGGAAGACCGCGGTCGAGTGCGACGGGCATCAGCGCGGCCTCGACAGCATGGAGTGCCTCAGCGACCGAGAACGGCTCGGTCTCGAGCACGAGCGAACCTGACTCGATCCGCGCCAGCTCCAGGAGGTCGCCGATCAGGTCGGCCATCGAGCCGACGATCGACCGCCCTCGCTCGAGGAATTCCCGGACGACGGCTTCGTCGTCGACCTGGCCGCCGAGGATCAGGTCGAGATACCCGGACAGCCCGGTCAACGGCGTCCGAAGTTCGTGCGCGACGGTCGAGACATAGGTCGCCTGCTCCGTCTCGGCCGCCCGGCGCGCGGCAAGCTCACGTTCCGTTGCCATCGACTCGGTCACGAGCGCCAGGGCGACCGCGGCGTGCCGTGTGAGCGCAGCCGGCAGTCGGTCGCGAAGCCCCTCGACGTCGCGGGCGCGAGCGAAGGCGAATCCGAGGGTCACGGGGCCGGCCGACGGGACCGGCAGCCACGCGCGGTAGGGCGCTCCTGCTGCCGATCGCTCGCGTTGTCGCGAGGCGCCGTTCCGGACGGCGACGACGATGTCAGCTGGAGCGGCGGCAGCTCGCTGGGCGCGGGTTCGCGGTGCGGCTGTGTCGAGCCAGCGGGCAAGCTCGAGGGCGGCCGGTGTGTCGTCGGGCCCGGATGCCGTGACCGCGACACGACGCTGGTCGCCATCGGCGACGACGGCAGCTCGCTGTGCACCGGCGATCCGCGCGACCAGATCGAGGAGCGCGGCAAGACGTGTCTCTGCAGGGTCACCGGACGCCAGGATGTCGAGGGCCATCGCCAGGAGGCGCCGCTCGGCATCGGCTACGCGGTCCTCGGCGCGGCGCGACGCGCGCCGGCGGTCGACGAACGGTCGCGGTCTACTGATGGTGGGACCCAGTGCCGGAAGCGGGTGCGGAGCCGGGGAAGGCTCCGTGTGGCGGGGATCGGTCATGTGGTCAGGATGGTCCGTGGTGGTGCGTGGAAGCGACATCCCCCGAGCGACCGCACCGGAACGGCCGAAGGTACCGGCGCACGATGGGCTAAGTGGTGCGACTGCCGCTCCGGACCGGCCGACCAAGCGTCCGGCGAACCACGTCGACGACCTCGTCGACGTACTGATCGGCCTCACCGCGCTCCGCGGCCGTCCGGACACACCCCTGCACATGGTCCTCCAGGATCAGGATCGACAGTGCGTCGACGGCGGCTCGGAGCGCGGCCGTCTGCTGAAGGATGTCGACGCAGTACTCCTCGCGCTCGATCATCCGCGCGATCCCGCGGACCTGGCCCTCCATCCGCGACAGGCGGCGCATGAGCTGCGCGGTGTCCTTGGCATAGCTGTGGCGGAAATGGCTCGGGTCGGGCGGCGGCGTGCGTCGCGCGGTCGTCGGCATGATCGGGATGATACCCCTAGGGGGTATCGGTCGCAACGCGTCCGCGAGGTCGGTGGAGCGTCACCCGCTGCCGGCTCCACGGTCGCTCGGGTAGACTGCCGCTACATGGACTCCGCTACCCCATTCGCCCATGCCAGCGAAGCGGAGATGGCTCGTATCCTGGATTTCTACGAGGTCCGTTGGGAGTACGAGCCCCACACGTTCCCGATCCTGTGGAACCTCGACGGGGCCGTCGTCGAAAGCTTCTCGCCCGACTTCTACCTGCCCGACCTCGATCTCTATCTCGAGATGACGACGCTGCGTCAGAAGCTCGTGCGCAAGAAGAACCGCAAGCTGCGGCGTCTGCGCGAGCTGTACCCGTCGATCAACATCAAGCTCTTCTATGCACGTGACTTCCGAGCGCTGATGCTCAAGTACGGCAAGGTCGCACTGGTCGATGGCCTGTCCGGTTCGTCCGGTCAGGTCGCCGCACCGTACGGGAATGCCGGCGTGCCGGACGAGCCGGAGCCTTCGCCGCGGCCGAGCGCAGCATCCCCGCTGGCGGCGGCAAGCATCGGGACCGGGCGGCGGCGACGGCATCACGCCCCGGCGACGATGTCCGCCGTCGAACCTGAGACGCCCAATCGATGACGCAGCGCGTGGTCGACCTTCACGAGGACGTCGCAGAGGTCCTCCTCACCGAGGAGCAGATCTCAGCCCGGGTCGCCGAGCTCGGCGCGCGGATCAGCGCGGACTATCAGGGCCGCACGCTGACGCTCGTCTCGGTGCTCAAGGGCTCCCTGCCGTTCATGGCGGATCTGATGCGCGCGATCGATCTGCCGCTGCGGATCGATCTGATGGAGGTCAGCTCGTACGGTGGCGCGACGACGGAGTCATCGGGCCTCGTCCGGATCCTCAAGGACCTGTCCGCGAGCATCGCCGGCGATGACGTCCTGATCGTCGAAGACATCATCGATACCGGCCTCACGCTCAACTACCTGATCCGCTACCTCCGCGGCAAGAATCCGGCGACATTGCGGATCTGCACGCTGCTCGACAAGCCCGCTCGGCGCCTCGTCGAGATCCCGGTCGACTACATCGGCTTCGAGATCCCGGACCAGTTCGTGATCGGCTACGGGCTCGACTACGGCGAGGTGTACCGGAATCTCCGATTCGTGGGCGTGCTCAAGCCCGAGGTGTACGGCGCGGCGATGGAGCCGGGGGAGGCCGTCGAAGCGTGACGATGCACCGGCGGCCCCTGGGTGGGGGTCGGACCATGGCCGCGATCGGCGGCCTGGTCATCCTCGTCGGCTGCGTGCTGCCGTGGTGGCAACTCGAGCAGCCAGGTGGCGGGCTCCCGCCGCTGTCCGGCAACGGCCTCGAGGCGAGCGGGATCCTCGCGCTGCTCGCGGGTGTCGCGACCTTGCTCCTCGTCGCGCTGCCGTACGCCGTCGGCGATCGACCCACGCCCATCGACCGATGGGAGGCCTTCGCGTTCCTCGCCGTCGTCGGCTGGGTCGGCCTTGCCTGGCGAGTCGTCGACCTGCTTGGTCTGGGCGCGTTCCGGTTCGGTGCCCCGCTCGACATCTTCACGAACGGCCCCGGCCTCTGGATCACCGGGATCGGGCTGGCGATCCTGTCACGCGCCGCATTCGTGATGACGCGGGAGCCGCACTACCGCTGAGCCTCCGCTGACGGGCCTCGCCTAGCGCGCGGCGGCCACCTCGCGGCCCGAGGCCACGACCAGATCCAGCCGATCGCTCGCAGCCTCGATCAGCGCGGGATCGTGGGTCGTCGCGAGGACCGTGACCCGCCCTTCGAGACCGGCGAGCAGGCGAGCGACGGCGCGAGCGCCCGCGCGGTCGAGCGCAGCGGTCGGCTCGTCGAGGATCAGCAGATCGGGTCCCGCGGCTAGGGCGCGCGCGAGGGCGACGCGCAGCCGCTCCCCGGCGGACAACCCATCTGGTGATCGCTCCAGGTGCTCGCCAAGGCCGACCGCCTCGAGGGCCTCGACAGCCTGAGGCCGCGCGTCATCCGGGTCCACGCCACGGATAGCGAGCCCGAGCTCGACGTTCTCGCGTGCGGTCAGGAACGGGACGAGGTCGCGCACCTGGTCGACGATCCCGATCCGTTCCGCGCGCAAACGCGCGAGTCCATCGCGGTCGAGCGTCGAGAGGTCCTTGCCGAGTGTGACGACGCGGCCCTCCGTCGGGCGGTCGAGACCGGAGACCAGGCGGAGCAACGTCGACTTGCCGCTCCCCGATGGCCCGGTGACGACGTGGAATCGACGCGCGCCGAAGGCCACGCTCGTGGGCGGCAACCCGAGCATGGACGTCGCGCCGGCGTCATAGCGTCGCGCTGCGCGCTCGAGGACGACGGCGTCCTCCCCGTCGTCAGGCCGGATGGCGGGCGATAGCGGGGTCGACGGCTCCGGCAGTGGTGGCGCCAGCCAGCCTTGCGCATCGCGGATCTGGACAGACGGGGCGCCGGGTCCGCCGATCCGTTCGGCGACCGCCCTGCCATCCGCGACGTGGAAGACGCGGTCCGCTACGCGTTCGACGAGTTCGTCGTGGGTCACGACGACGCACGTCGTGCCCTCCGCGCGGACGAGGTCGCGCAGCACTCCGAGGATGGTCTCGGCAGTGGTCGCGTCGAGCTCGCCCGTCGGCTCGTCGGCGAGCAGGAGCGGCGGTCGTGTGGCGAGTGCCACGGCGAACGCGACGCGCTGTTGCTCGCCGCCCGACAGCTGATGCCGGAGGGCGTCGCCGCGGCCCGGGAGTCCGATCCGGTCCAGCAGCTCGTCGACCCGCCGTCGCCGGTCGGCGGCCGCCACACCGCGAAGCCCCAGCGGGAGGGAGATCGCGTCGGCGACACGCAGGTACGGCGACAGTGCCCGGCGGTAGTGCTGCTCGACGACGCCGACGCGTTCGCGCCGGTGCCGATCGAGATCGCGGTCGGACGCGTCGGTCAGGTCCGCGCCAAGGACGGTGAGACGACCGGCAGACGGCCGATCGAGACCGGCGATCAGCCGCAGGAGCGTGGACTTGCCGGAACCCGACGGGCCGATCACCGCCGCGACCTCACCCACGCCGACGGCGATGTCGAGACCACGCAGGGCGGCGACCGGTCCGCCCGGTGTCGGGTGGATCCGGATGAGACCGCTCCCGACGATCGCGTCAGCCATCGACCCGCTCCGTGCCGGCCGTCCACGCCGCCTTCCGGCGCCTGGCCCGTCCACCGCGTCGTTCGCCGAGCGTCGATCGTCCGTAGGTGCGCGCCGCCAGCACGGCGACCGTGCCGAGGACGACGACCAGCACGCCGGCCACGACCGCCCCGATCTGGAGCGGCGGCAGCACGACGATCAGCGGCGGGATCGGTAGCCGTCCCTCGGCGTCGATCGCGAGCGCGCCGGTCACGGCCACCGCCAACGCCAGCCCGGCGATGAGGCCGGCGATACAGCCGCCGATGGCGAGCCATGCCGTTCTCGCCAGGGCGTGCCAACGGAGCGCCGAGGGAGGCACCCCCTGTGCCTCGAGGTCGGCAAGCTCGCCGCGTTCGTCGCGGAGATCGGTGATCGCGCCCATCACGAGCGCACCGATGGATAGCGTCAGACCCGCCAATGCCGCGACGATCTGCGCCCAGACGATCGCCTGGGTCAGGGGGTCGCTCGTCCCCTGGGCCACGAGGTCGGACCGGGCCGTCACCTGGGCGAACCTGAACGGCGGCTTCGCGAGGGCAGCGCGGACCTCGGCCTGGCGTTGCGGATCGGGGACGCTGAGCCACATCTCGGACGGACGGCCCGAGCCGGGAACGGCTGAGGCGAGCGCGACGATGAACGGGTCGAGCGGCACCATCACGAAGCGCGGGTGGGCGTCGACGACCGTCGGAGCGCGGTCTGCGGTGGCAACCACGCGGAGCGGGATCGTGCCGCTCCCGACGTGCAGATCGAGCGTTCCGTCCGGCTTGGCCTCGGCCGCCACGTCGGGACTCACGATCGCTGGCAGGATCAGGCCGTCGGTCGCTTGTGGCGCTCTGATGATGTCCGCCGCCACCGTGAAGATCTCGAGCGGGATCTGACGCTCATCGACGAGCCCATCGAGGCCCTGGAAGCTGACGGTCGAGCGGTATACGCCGAACTCGTGGCCGGACCCTGCGACGAGCTGGGCGTTGTAGAAGACCAGCGATATCAGGCGGCCGCCGATCGCGCTGTTCGGGAGCGGCGCGCCCGCGTGGGTCATGCCGTCTTCGATGGTGCCGAGCGGGATACGGACGCTGTCTCCCTCGTCGGTCCAGACGACCGCATCGAGGCGGAGAGGCTCGCCCGCGTAGCGGAACTGCAGATCGAGCTCTGGCTTTCCCGCGGGCAACCGGTGACCCGTGACGACCCAGCCACCGGGCGGCTCGTCGACGTGCAGACGCTCGGCCAGTCCCTTGACGGGGGTCGCCGCGAAGTCGGACCGCCAGCCGGGAAGCGAAGGCAGGAGGTTCGGGTCGAGGCCGACGATGTCGACCCGGCCACCCGGTCCCGATGTACTCGCCTCGCGAAAGACCGGCACGGCCGCGACGTCCGATCCGAGCTTGGCGTACCGGTCGACCGGCACGACAGACGGCGCGATCGAGAGCCCGGTGCCGAGTTCCGTGACACGAAGGTCCAGCCCTGACCGATATGCGGCGGCGTCGTCGATCCCCGCACGGAGCGTGGCCGACCAGCAGGCGGCGAACACGATCGCACCGATGCTGAACGCCAGCAGCACCACGGTCGCGGCCGGGCGTCCGGGATCACGTGACAGGGAGAGCAGTGACAGCCGGAGCGCGAGCGGAGCCCGCCGCGAGCGACGCGTGATAGCGCGGAGCAGCGGCGGCATCGCAGTCGCCAGGAGCAGGGCTGCGACGAACGCGAGTGCCGGTGGCAGCAGCACGACGATCGGACTGCTCACCGAGCGGGCGAGTGCGGCCGCGTCGAGCGGACCGGTGGACGCGAGCTGCCAGGCCAGGATGACGATCGCCGTCATGACGACCGCGACGACCGTCCGGATCCCGCCGCCCCACGACCGTCCCGGGGCGGTGGCCAGCACGGTCGTGATGACCGCGACGAGGATCACAAGGAAGGCCGCCGCCAGTGGGCCGGGCGCCAGCGTCGCGCCGGAGACGATCGCGACAGGATCAGCCGCGGCCCAGCCCGCGAGGAGCGCGATGACGAACGCCCCGCCGATCCAGCCGATGACGCCGCCGATGAGCGCCGGGATACCCGCCTCGAGGACGAGGAACGCGACGCGGTCGCGGCGCCGAGCACCGACGGCCGTAAGGCGGGTGACTTCCGCCGCAACGTCGTCGCGGACGACGAGCGCAAGGAAGACGGCGAACGCGAGGAGGATCGCGACGCCGAGGGAGCCGATGAGCAGCAGGCGTGCCGACGACGCATCGGCAAGGCTCATCGCCGCGGCGATCTGCGTGAGCGGGCTCTCGACGGTGTATGCCTCGTCCCCCGCGAGAAGCTCGCGGGTCATCCCCTCCACGGCATGGTGGAACCTGCCGGCCGTCCAGGGGTGGATCGCCGCCACGTCGACCGGGGCCGTCCAGACGTACGTCCGGCCGGTGAGATCCAGAGCCGGTGCGTGCGAGACGGCGTCGACGCCGTTGACCAAGAGGACTGCCGGGCTACGGCGGCCGGTCTGGTAGTCGCCGCCGCCGATCGTCGCCTCACCGAACGGCCCCCGCTGGTCGACGTCGCCGAACGGTACCGCCGGATCGATGACCCCGCGACCGACGACGGTCAAGCGCAGATCCTCCGAGGGATGCGCCGCCGAGAAGTCGACATCTGGCGCGGTCTCGGACAGGAGCATCGCTTCACACGCCGTGCCGTCGACGCACGGCCTCGGCAGACGGCCGTCGAGGATCGTGACGAGCGGATCCGGCTTGTCCACCCCCACGACAAGCTCGAACAGCGGCTGGTCGAGGTCGCGCAGCTCGCGTGTGATGACGCCGCGCACCGGCGCGGTGGTCAGCCCGCTGAGGTGCTCCCGGATCCCTGCGTCGGTTCGCGCCATGATCGTGTCGTAGTCGGTCCGGGTCGCGGCGAAGCGCGAGATGCGGACGAGCGGCTGATCCACGCCCCGACCGGCCAGCGTTCGGGAAACCGTCGCGTCCGCGGCGACCAGTCCGATGCCACTGACGATCGCGATCAGCGCCGCCGCGGTGCCGACGGCGGCCATCGAGATCAGCGCGGTCGCCCCCCGCCGGCGGAGGCGCGCGAGGACCAGCGACGCGATCGGGGCCATCCGCGGATGGTAACGTATCAACGCCGATGGATACCGTTACATGGCAGCTCGGGACCGACGCGGCGCTGGGGCTGGCCAACAGCCTGCATGGCCCGGGCGCCCATTACCGTCGACGGGCCCGGGACGGCGAACCGCCACACGACCATCTCGATACCCCGGAACGAGCCGTCGAGTTCCTGACGACCCACGCGATCCCGGACCCGGGCCAGCCGCCCACCTTCCGCCAGCTCGCGCGGCTGCGCTCGATCCGCAACGCGATCCGCTCGCTGGCTGACGACCCGGCCTTCGATCCCGTCAGCTGGCGCGAAGCGATGGATCGCGAGCTCGATCGGGTCGACTACCGGCTCCACGCGGATGGCTCCGTTCGGTCGGCGGCGCACGGCTGGGACGCTGTCACCGACGATCTCCTGCCGGCCTCGCTGGCGCTGGCCGAGGAGCGCGACCGATTGCGGCGCTGCGGCAACCCGCGCTGTCGCTGGCTTTTCGTCGACCGCTCGCGCAAGCAGAACCGGATCTGGTGCGAGGCGGCGGTGTGCGGCAACCGGATGCGCGTCGGCCGTCATCGCCGTGGGCCAGCTGCGGCGGACGGAAGGACCTAGCCGCCGAGGTAGGCCTTCTGGACCTCCGGGTTCGTCATCAGCCGTTCGGCGACGTCCTGGAGGACGATCTCGCCGGTCTGCAGGATGTAGCCGCGCTGAGCGATGCCGAGTGCCATCAGGGCGTTCTGCTCGACCAGGAGCACGGTCGTCCCCGACGCGTTGATGTCCTTCACGATCTCGAAGATCTGCTCGACGAGGATCGGGGCAAGGCCCATCGACGGCTCGTCGAGGAGCAAGACCTTGGGACGGGCCATGAGCGCCCGGCCGATCGCGAGCATCTGCTGCTCGCCGCCTGAAAGCGTCCCGCCCTTCTGGCCGAGGCGTTCCTTGAGCCGTGGGAACAGCGCGTAGACGCGCTCGAAATCGGCATCCCGATCGGCGCCGCTCTGGCGGTGGAAGGCGCCCATCTCGAGATTCTCACGGACGGTCATGCGCGGGAAGATCCGTCGGCCCTCGGGCGACTGGGAGATGCCGAGGACCACGACCTCGTGGGCTGGGACCCCGTCGAGCCGCTTCCCATCGAACCAGATCTCTCCCTCGCGCGGACGGAGCAGACCGCTGATCGTCTTGAGCGTCGTCGACTTGCCGGCCCCATTCGAGCCGATCAGCGTCACGATCTCGCCCTGATCGATGGTCAGCGAGATGCCCTTGAGGGCGTGGATGTTGCCGTAGTAAGTGTGGACGTCGCGAAGCTCCAGGAGGGCCATCGGTCAGCCCTCACTGGCCGCGCCGCGGCCGAGGTACGCCTCGACGACACGGGGATCGGCTCGGACCTCCGCCGGCGAACCCTCGGCGATCTTCTCGCCGTGGTCGAGGACCGTGACCCGGTCGCTGATGCCCATGACGACCTTCATGTCGTGCTCGATGAGCAGCACCGTGAGTCCGAGGCGCGTGCGGAGTTCGCGAACGAAATCCGTCAGACGGCGCGTCTCTTCCGGGTTCATGCCGGCCGTCGGTTCGTCGAGGAGCAGCAGCTTCGGCCCCGTCGCGAGAGCCCGGGCGATCTCGAGTCGCCGCTGATCGCCATACGGCAGGTTGCGCGCGAGCGTGTCCTTGCGCCGGCCTAGGCCGACGAGGTCCAGCAGCTCCCGGGCCCGGGCATGCGCCTCTTCTTCCTCGCGGATGATGGAGGGCGGCTTCAGGATCGCCCCGAACCAGCGACCCTTGAGCCGATGGTGGAGCCCGACCAACACGTTGCTCTCGGCCGACATGTTGCCGAACAGACGGATGTTCTGGAACGTCCGGGCGATACCCACGCGGACGACCTCATGCGGCTTGTCGCCGGTGATGTCGATCCCGTCGAAGGTGATCCTGCCCTCGGTCGGGACGTACAGACCCGTGATCATGTTGAAGAAGGTGGTCTTGCCCGCACCGTTCGGCCCGATGAGGCTGACGATCGATCCGCGGGGGATCGTGAAATCGACGTCGCTGACGGCGATCAGGCCGCCGAAGCGCTTCGTGCAGCCCGTCGCGACGAGCAGATCATCGGCGGGTTCCCGCGTCGCTGCGGGCATCGCCGTCATGTGGCGGCCTCCGGCCCCGTCGCAGTCGGCGGTTGTTCGGGAGGCGGCGCGTTCGGGTCGGGGATCGGCGCGTCGTCCAGGTCGACTTCCTCGAGCTCGCCCAGGGCGGTCAGCTCGTCGCCCGTCGCGCCCGTCACTTCGGCCGCGATGCCGACGCCATGCATCTCAGCCTTCGCGCCGGCGTCGGGGAAGAGGCCCTCCGGCCTGCGGATCATCATGATCACCAGGACGATCCCGAAGAGGAGGTAGTTGTAGGTCGTCAGCTTGAAGTCGGCCAGGACCTGCTGGCCTGTCGCAACGCCGAGGTTATGGATCGGTTCATTGACGATGTGGTCACCGAGCCACGGCAGCAGTGTGCGGTCGACGTAGAGCAGCGCGAAGGCGCCGATGACGACGCCGCGCAGCGAGCCGATCCCACCCACGATGATGATGATCACGACGAGGATCGAGACGTTGTAGCTGAATGTCTCCGCGAAGATCGCGGTGTTGTAGGCGCCGGTGAACGCGCCCGCGAAGCCTGAGAAGCTGGCACCGAGCGAGAACGCGAGCAGTTTCGTCGTGACCGTGTTGATGCCCATCGCGGCGGCTGCCGTTTCGTCCTCACGGATCGCCATCCACGCTCGCCCGAGCTTCGAGTCGCGCAGTCGTCGGCAGATGAAGAACGTGATGGCCAGCAACGCGAGGACCAGATACCAGGACGCGATCACGTTCTGGTTCGAGAACACGATCGAGGCACCCCATGGCCCCGGGATCGGGATGATCGGGGGGTCGATCGGGTTGATGCCGACGTTGCCGCCCGTCAGGTTCGCGCCACCCTCCGCCGAGCCGAGCAGATACGCGCCGCCCAGGAATGCGGGCAGGGCGATCGTGATGTCGCCGAGGTTCCGGAACACGAGACGGACGATCTCGCCGAACCCGAGCGTGACGATGGCGAGGTAGTCGCCGCGGAGCTTGAGCGTCGGTGCCCCGAGCATCACCCCGAAGATCGCCGCCGCGGCGACAGCGATCCAAAGCACGATCCACCAGCTGATGTGGATCCCGAAATGGCTCGAGGCGAGGAACGCCGTCGTATACGCGCCGATGGCGTAGAAGGCGACGTAGCCAAGGTCGAGCAGGCCTGCGAAGCCCATGACGATGTTCAGTCCAAGGGCGAGGATCGCGAACGTCGCGCACACGACGAGAACTGCGGTGCCCGGCCACGGGACGGCAGGGATGGCATTCGAGAGCGGCCGGTAGATGAGCGGATAGATCAGCGCGAGCGCGACGACGATCAGAAGGATGACGGTCTGCCGGCGGCGCTCCTCCATCCCTGCGAGTGGGTTGGGGATCGACCGGCGCGGCGCCCTGACGGCCTCCGTCATGTCAAGCGCGCTCCGTCTGTGCTTCCGCCAGGAGCCCGGTCGGCCGGAAGATAAGGACGAGGATCAGCAGCGAGAAGACGATGACGCTCGTCCATTTGGCCTCGATGAAGCGGTCGGACATCGCCGCGACGATCCCGACGAACAGGCCGCCGAGCGTCGCGCCGGTGAGGTTGCCGATCCCGCCCATCACGGCGGCGGTGAACGACAGCAGGCCGAACTGGAGGCCGTACTGGAAGAACGTCTGCCCGTAGTAGAGCGCCACGACGAGACCGGCCGCGCCGGCAAGCCCACCGGCGATGAGGAAGGTCAGCGAGATGGTCCGGTTCACGTCGATGCCCATGAGACCCGACGCCTCGCGGTCCTGGGCCGTGGCTCGCATCGCTTTGCCCTGACGGGTATTCGCGACGAACCAACGGAGGGTGAGCAACAACGGGATCGTGACGCCGAGCACGATGATCTCGTCGACGCCGAACCAAGCTGCGCCGCTCGGGAAGAACACCAAATCGGTCCGCGGCAGGACCGGCTCGACAGCCTTCTGGGATGGTCCGAGCAGCAAGAGCCCGACGTTCTGCAGCACGAATGACATCCCGATGGCGCTGATCAGCGGCGCAAGTCTGGGGGCGTTACGTAATGGTCGGTACGCGAGACGCTCGATGCTGGCGTTGATGGTCGCCGTCATCAGCATGATGATGGGCAGGGCCATGAGCGTCACGACCAGAGCCAGGGTGCTCGATGCGGGGATGCCGATCCCGCGGACGATCAGCTCGGTGGCGAAATAGGTGAACGCGGTGCCGAGCATGAACACGTCGGCATGGGCGAAGTTGATGAGTTCGAGGATCCCGTAGACGAGGGTGTAACCGATCGCGATCAGCGCGATGATCAGGCCGTTCGTGACGCCGATCGTCAGCGCCTTGACCAGTTCCTCCACGCCCTCTCCTTAAGGCAGTCGCGGATCTGGGGGAGCACCCAGCCGGCCGATCGGGAAGACCCGGGCGGCCGGCTGGACGGCGTCGAGTGGGGGTGACCCGCTACTCGACGACGCTGTCGAACGCGAACTTCCCGTCCTTGACGATGTTTCCGGACATCGCCGTCAGGGAAGTGTCACCTTCCTGGTTGAAGCTCCACTTACCCAGCGCGCCCTCGTAGTCCTTCGTCTCGGCGATGGCCTTGAGGACGGCCGCGCGAAGCGCGGTGGTATCGGCCGGGTTCGTCGCCGCGGCCTTTTCGATCGCCGCGAGCACGGTGCCAGCGGCCTCGTACCCGTAGGCCGTATAGGCCTGCGGCGGGTTGTTCGGGTACTTCGCGTTGTAGTTCTTCACGAAGTCCGCGCCCTTGCCGGTGAGCTTGTCAGCCGGCAGGCCGCCGAACGTGATGTACGTGCCTTCCGCTGCCTCGCCGGCGGCCTGGATCCACGCATCCTCGAGGATGCCGTCCGGGCCCATCAGCTTCACGCTCGGCATCGCGTCGCGCAGGTCGCGCCACAGCTGGCCGGCGTTGTTCTGGGTGATCCCACCGAAGTACACGAGGTCAGGGTTGGTCGCCTTGATCTTCTCGGCGAGCGCCTTGTAGTCGGTCGCCTTCCCGTCGATGCCGTCGCGGCCGAGGACCGTAAGGCCCTGGCCCGGCGCTTCCTTGTTGAAGACGTCGGCGATGCCCTTGCCGTAGAGCTCGGTGTCGTCGAGGACGTACACGTTCTTGGCGCCGAGCTTGGCGGCCCACTTCGCACCGGCGAGACCCTGGAGGTCGTCAGCCGCCACGACGCGGAAGTAGTTGCGGGTGCAGCCGTTCGGGTAGTACTTGTCCGGCTCGTCGGCCTCGCCCTTGCCGGCCTTGGTCAGACCGGGGTACGTGTTCGCGGGGCTGACCATCGCGATGCCCTTCCCGCAGAGGATGGGGATCGACAGCTTCGCCGCGCCCGAGTTGAACGTGCCGATGTACGCGACGAGCTTGTCGTCGGCGACGGCATCGTTGGCGTTCTTGATCTCGGTGGCCTCGTCCCACTTGCCGGCAGCAGCGGTCGAGTCGTCCTTGTCGCTGTACTTGATCGTGTAGCCGCCGGCCGTGTTGTTCTTCTCTGCGAGCGCCATGTTGATGGCGTTGACGATCGTATCGGTCTGGCCCTTGCTCGAGCCCTGCCGCGGCAGCGAGGACCAGATCTCGATCTCGCCCTTGCTTCCGCCGCCGCCACCACCGCCGCTGCACGCTGCTAGAGCCAGCGCGGCGACGGCAGCAAGCGTCCCGATCTTGCGCTTGTCCATTCACTCTCCTCCTGGATGGCCGGGTCGCCGGTCCGTAACCGGGACGACCGTCGATCGTGGCACCCCGCCCAAACCCGATCCGGGAGATGCGAAGACACCCCGTCCCGCCCTTCGCCTGACCCGACGACGTGCCCTCCCTTGGAGCGTCGATGGGGGCCTGGGGGCGGTGCGTGACGGAGGCGACGCAGACCGGTCTCGAGCGGCGCGCAGGTGACCGCCGAAACGATGCCGTATCATATGCACTGGCGACCTGAATGCAATACCGGTCGGTCGCATCCCTCCGCAGCGCATCGCGCCGGACGGATCGCAGGCCTGCCGGTCCGATCTCACGGTCGGGCTGACCCCGGTCGAGGGGCGCGAAGTGGTGTCGCCGTCCTGCGAGGTACGACCTTCGGCGTGGAATATCTGGTCCGGCCCGCGCGCATCACGGATATCGACCGTCTCGTCGCCCTGAGCGACGCGGAGCTGCGTGTCGGTCGTGATGCGAGTCCGCTCGACGCGGCTGATCTGCTCCGCCAGCTCGTCTACCTACCGCAGGCGAGCATCTTCGTCGCCGAGTCCCAACGGCACGTCGTCGGCGGCGCCGTCCTTGCGCTGCGACCATCGGTCCGTGCGGGCGGCTTCGTCGGGACGATCGATCTCCTGGTCGTCGACCCCGACCACGATGCCGACCGGGTAGCAGACGCCCTCATCGAAGAGGTCGTCCGCTCGGCAAGCAACAAGGGCTGCACGCTCGTCGAGGCGGCCCGTCCCGAGGATGACGCGGCACTGAGCCGCTGGAAGGCCATGGGGTTCGCCCCGGCCGGTCCTCGCATCCAACGAACCGTGGCCGCGGTGGGTTCCACCTCGCGCCGCTTCTGACCATCGGCCCGCCGAGCAGCGAGACCGCGCCGGCCGGGCATCAACCACATAGCGAATCCAAGGAGTCACAGTTGGGCAAGAACGTCGCCGTCTACGTGGACGTGGCGAACATCTTCTACGCGGCGAAGGCCGCGGGCGTCGACATCGATTACGTCACGCTCCTCAAGTCGGCCAGTGCGGGGCGAGACCTCGTCCGCGCGTATGCCTATACGGGGCTCGACCCCGAGAACGAGAACCAGCGGAACTTCCACGACTTCCTGCGCCGGCACGGCTACAAGGTCGTGAGCAAGGACATCCGCAAGTACGGCGACGGGAAGGTCAAGGCGAACCTCGACATCGAGCTCGTCGTCGACATGATGAAGACCGCCAGGAACCTCGATATCGCGATCGTCGTGTCGGGTGACGGCGACTTCGCACCGGCGATCCGCGCCGTCCAGGAGATGGGCGTACGCGTCGAGGTCATCAGCTTCCGGGGCAACACGAGCTCGGACCTGATCGAGGTAGCGGACCAGTTCACCGACATCACCCAGCTCGCACGAGTCGAAAAGGGCAGCCGGTCGGGCCGACGCGTCGCGGACGACGATGCCGACCTGTCCATGACCGAGGTCCCGGACAAGCAGACCGAAGGCACGGGCGTCGGTCGCGGGACGCGCGGCGGGCGTGGGCGCGGCCGAAGCCGCTCCGAGGGCGAGCCGGCGGCCGCGACCAGCGGATCGGGCCGTGGGCGTCGCGGGAGCACATCGACCAACGGTTCCGTGAAGTCGACGGTCCTGCCCGGGGAACGCCTCAGCGGCCGTTCGGGCGACCTCTCGGAAGCTGATCTCGCCTCCGCCGAGGTCTTTACGCTCGACGACCTCGACGCAACCGCATCAAGCCCCGATGCGCCAGAGGCCCCCGACGGGGACGTCGGCGAGTCGCGCGAAGACGGCGGACGCCGCCGCCGACGACGGGGCGGACGAGGCCGAGGCCGAGGCCGCGGCCGCGACGAGACTCCGGTCGTGTCCGGGGCGCCGGTCACCGACTCGTTCGACGAGGACGAGGACGAGGACGAGGAGGACCAGGCGCCGATCGAGGCGCCCCGCCCGCGGAGCACGCCGTTCGGTTCGGTGTGGGATTCCCAGCTGGGCACGTCGGCTGCGCCGACGAACCTCAACCCGCCGAGCCCCGAGGACGAGGATTTCGATGAGCCCGAGATCCCCGAGTATCTGATCGCCGAGCAGCGACGCGGCAAGGGCACGAGCAACCGTGGCGGCGGCCGCGGTCCGCGTGGCGGCCGCTCCGCATACCAGTCGGCGATCGAGCGCGAGCGGTACGGCGGTGGTCGGAGTGG
>DASSZA010000190.1:0-37148 GCA_035703005.1 Candidatus Limnocylindrales bacterium
GTCGGATGGCTGCTGACGTCGTCGTGGGGTGATCCCGTCGACCTCGGCACCTGGCGCGGCCCGTTCGGCTGGGCGCTCGTGCTCCTCTTCATCGTGTGGAACGGCTGGGCGCTGTGGATGTTCGCCCGACATCGGACAGGGCTACTGCCAGGACAAGCGACCGAGGCGCTGATCGAGGACGGGCCGTATCGCATCTCTCGGAACCCGCTGTACGTGGGCCTGCTGGCGCTGTACCTCGGGCTGGCGTTGCTGGCGCCGACGTTCTGGGGTCTCGTGCTGTTCCCGGCGGCCGTCGTGCTCGTCTACTGGGGCGCGATCCGACCGGAGGAGCGTTTCCTCCGCGACCGCTTCGGTGGCGCGTATGACGACTACACGCGGCGGGTCCGTCGGTGGCTTTGACGCGCGACTTTC
This sequence comes from Candidatus Limnocylindrales bacterium, assembly GCA_035703005.1. Lineage (GTDB taxonomy): Bacteria > Chloroflexota > Limnocylindria > Limnocylindrales > CSP1-4 > SPCO01. The sequence continues at coordinate 412 of DASSZA010000190.1, forward strand.
GGCAACGCTGGCTGCCGTCTGATCCGGCGCCAAGAAGTAGATAGACCCCCTCGGTCGTGACCGAGGGGGTCGAGTGGTCTCGAGCGGCGAGAAGCTACTTGTGCTTCTTTCCACCATGAGCGTGGCTCTTGGCGGTCGACTTCTTGGTTTCGCCCTTGCTCGTTGACTTGTCGGCATGTCGGTCGGCCTTGGTCGTCGACTTCGCAACATGCTTGGTCGTGTGCTTCGCGGGGGTCGTCCCGGCGTCCGTCGTGCTCGCCGCCTCCGTCGGGGCGGCCGGCGGCACTGCACCGAGGTTCTTGCCCTTCGTCGCGAAGTAGCTGACGCAATCGCCTTGGTTCTTGAAGCTGTTGCCGGCGTTATCGATCATCGACTGCCAGCCGCCGTCCTTGCACTCATCCTTGGTCGGGACGGTCTCGGTCACGACGACGTTGTCCAGCGCAGGGCCATAGGGCCCCGACGTGGTGCTCTGGAACGTGATCGTCGTGCTCGCGCTCGTCGCGAGGAACGTGTAGGTCTCCGGTGTCCACACCATGCTGGTGAGGTCGCTGCCGGTGGTGTCATGGCTGTACAAGTCGGTGCTTCCACCCGTCGCTCTGACCTCGAGCGTCTTCAGCGAGGGCGGCCCCGCGGGGTTGCCGGACAACATGAACGCGACGGTGTAGGTGTTCCCGATCGTCGTGTCGAACGTCTGGCTGATCGAACCGGCGTCGGCGCCGCTCAAGTCGAGGCTCATGGCGCCGTCCGGAGCGGTCCAGTACGTGCCGACCCAGTCGACGCTGCCGGAGTCGACACTCCAGCCGTCGATGCTCGTGTTCGGGGCATCGAGCTGCTGGAAGCCGCCGCCACCATCGACGTACGTAGCGCTGAGGTCTTCGAAGCTGCCGTTGGCAGCTCCGGTGAACGCCTGGGTGCTACCCGTGAACGCGAGGGCGGCGATGAAGCCCAGCGCGACGCCAAGACGAGCTCGTCTCATAGGATCCTCCCTGCCGATGGCAGTGGGTGCAGGACGAGCCCGAAATCCTCCCCCGGATGCTCGTCCCCGGGACCGCGGCGCTGAGCCGACGGGACCCGACCTCCCCAACCTACCGGCGAATGAGCGCTGTTCAACCGGGCTGATGGTCAGGTCGCGCCCGGTAAAGTCGTCCCCCGTTTCGTTCGCGCAACGCCCGTTTCGGGCTCGGTCCGTCAGGCTCCGATGTACGCCGCGAGGTGCTGACCCGTGAGCGTGGATCGGTCCGCGACGAGGTTGGCGGGCGTCCCTTCGAACACGATCCTGCCACCGTCGTGGCCGGCGCCGGGCCCGAGGTCGATGATCCAGTCGGCATGTGCCATCACCGCCTGATGGTGCTCGATGACGATGACGGATTTCCCTGAGTCGACCAGTCGGTCGAGCAGACGCAGGAGCTGCTCGACGTCGGCCAGGTGGAGACCCGATGTCGGCTCGTCGAGGATGTAGATCCCGCCGCTCTCCGCCATGTGCGTCGCCAGCTTGAGCCGCTGGCGCTCGCCGCCGGAGAGGGTCGTCAACGGCTGGCCTATCGTGAGATAACCCAGGCCGACGTCAGCGAGTCGCTCGAGGATCGCGTGGGCGGCCGGCGTCTTCGCGTCACCCGAGGCGAAGAACGCCTCCGCCTCCGTTACCGACATCGCGAGGACCTCGCTGATATCGCGTCCGGCGAGGAGGTAGTCGAGCACGTCTGCTTGGAAGCGCTTGCCGCCGCACACCTCGCAGACCGTTTCGACCGTCGCCATGATCCCGAGCTCGGTGTAGATCACGCCAGCACCGTTGCAGTTCGGGCAGGCGCCTTCGGAGTTGGCGCTGAACAGTGCCGCCTTCACGCCATTCGCCTTGGCGAACGCCTTTCGGATCGGCTCGAGCAGACCGGTGTACGTCGCGGGATTGCTGCGGCGTGACCCGTGGATGGCGCCTTGGTCGATCGACACGACGCCTTGGCGCGGCGACACCGAGCCGTGGATGAGCGAGCTCTTGCCGGAGCCGGCAACGCCCGTGACGACGACCAGGACGCCGAGCGGGATGTCGACATCGACGTCCTGGAGATTGTTCGTGCTGGCGCCGCGGATCTCGAGGCGTTCCTTTGACGTGCGCACCGACGGCTTCAGCGAGGCCCGGTCGTCCAGATGCCGGCCCGTCAGCGTCCCGCTGGACCGCAGCCGCTCGACAGTACCTTCGAAGACGACCTCGCCGCCTCCGGCACCCGCGCCCGGGCCGAGGTCGACGACGTGATCCGCGATCTCGATCACCTCCGGCTTGTGCTCGACGACGAGGACGGTGTTGCCCTTGTCGCGGAGCTGCCGGAGCAGATCGTTCATCCGCTGGATGTCGTGCGGGTGCAGGCCGATGGTGGGTTCGTCGAAGACGTACGTGACGTCGGTCAGCGACGACCCGAGATGGCGGATCATCTTCGTGCGCTGTGCCTCGCCACCCGAGAGCGTCCCGGCGGAACGATCGAGCGACAGGTACCCGAGGCCGATCTCGACGAACGAGTCCAGCAGGTCGCGCATGTTGTTCAGCAGCGGCGCGACGGACGGCTGATCGATCCCGCGGACCCAGTCCGCAAGGTCGCTGATCTGCATCGCGCACGCATCGGCGATGTTGGTGTCTCCGATCCGGGAAGAGCGAGCGCCCTCGTTCAGCCGGGTGCCGCCGCAGTCGGGGCAGGGCATGAACGTGACCGCCCGGTCGGCGAAGGCGCGGATGTGCGGCTGCATCGCTTCGCGGTCCTTGGACAGCATCGTCTTCTGGACCTTCGGGACCAGGCCTTCGTAGGTCAGGTTGATGCCTTCGACCTTGACCTTGGTGGCCTCCTGGCGGAGGAAGCGGTCGAGCTCGGCGTCGGAGTAGTCGGCGATCTTCTTGTTCGGGTCGAGACCAGCCGCGACGAAGATGCGCGTTGCCCAACCATCGGCGGTGTAGCCGGGAACCTTGATCGCCCCCTCGGACAGCGACCTGGTCGCGTCGTAGAGCTCGGTCAGATCGATGTCGGTGACGCTGCCGATGCCCTCGCAGCGCGGGCACATCCCGCCGGTGAGCTCGAAGGTACGGCTCTCCTTGACGGGCTTCCCGGCGCCACGCTGGATCACGACCGCTCCGGCGCCCTTGACCGACGGGATGTTGAACGAGAACGCCTGCGGCGAGCCGACGTGCGGCTTGCCCAAACGGCTGAAGAGGATCCGGAGCACCGCGTTGGCGTCCGTCGCCGTGCCGACGGTCGAGCGCACGTTGGCGCCCATCCGCTCCTGGTCGACGATGATCGCGGTCGTCAGACCCTCGAGGACATCGACGTCCGGGCGGGCGAGCGTCGGCATGAAGTTCTGGACGAACGTGCTGTAGGTCTCGTTGATCATCCGCTGTGACTCAGCGGCGATCGTGTCGAACACCAGCGAGCTCTTACCCGAGCCAGACACTCCCGTGAATACCGTCAAACGGCGCTTGGGCAGCTCGACGCTGATGTCCTTGAGGTTGTTCTCGCGGGCGCCCCGGACTCGGATGAGGTCGTGGCTGTCGGCGATGTGCGCCGACGCGGGCGTGTCGGTGCGTTCGGCGGTCGTCATCGGAGACATCAGGTTAGCGCACACCGTTACCGGCACACCGGGATGGATGTGACCGGTGATGGCCAGGATCCCTGTCACACTCGACGTCGACCTGAGAGGACGCGTGACCTTGACTGACTACCAGCGACTCACCGTCGGCGAGGAGACGGCGCGCGCATACCTCCGCGTCCCTGAGGACCCCCGCACCGGGGTGGTCGTACTCCACGCCTGGTGGGGCCTCAACGACGATGTGATCCGATACGCGGACCGGCTGGTCGATGCCGGCTTCGCGGTGATCGCGCCCGACATGTTCCGAGGTCAGGTCGCCACGGAACCGGAGCACGCCGAGCGCCTCTCTCAGGAGGGCGACGACGGGATCGCCGGCGAGGTCGCGTGGGCAGCCATCGACCGACTCGCGACTGAGCTCCCGGAGGCGCCGCTGGCCACGCTCGGCTGGTCGTTCGGGGCGTCGTACGCGATCTGGGCGCCGTCGCTGCGTCCGCGCGTGCGGGCGACCGTCGCGTACTACGGGTCATGGATCGGCGACTTCATCGGCGAGTCCGACGCGCCGCTGATCGGCCACTTCGCCGAAGAGGATCCATTCACGTCGGGGGACGACATCCGGGTGCTGGAGGGCGCGTATGAGCGTGCCGGTCGTGAGATCGTGACGTACCGCTACCCGGGGACGGGTCACTGGTTCGCCGAACCGTCGCGCCCGGAGTACCGCCCTGACGCTGCCGACCTCGCGTTCGATCGAACCGTTGCGTTCCTGAGGGACCGGCTCGGGGGTGCCTGACTCCGCGATACTCGGCGCATGAAGCTGTATTTCGCCGGGCCCCTGTTCACGACGCCGGAGCGGACCTGGAACGCCGAGGTCGTCGCCGAGCTTCGCGCTGCGGGGCACGATATCTTCCTGCCCCAGGAGCAGGAGCCCGGCAAGGACGCCGCTGGGATCTTCGCGACCGACGTGGGCGGTATCGACTGGGCCGACGGGCTTGTCGCGATCATGGATGGACCGGATCCCGACTCCGGGACGTGTTGGGAGGTCGGCTACGCCTACCGCTCGCAGAAGCCGATCGTGCTGGTTCGCACCGACTTCCGCGACATGGCCGGCAAGGCTGGGACGTACAACCCGATGATGGCGCAGTCCGCGACCATCCGGCTCGACCTCCCGGCCGCATCGACCACCGAGGTCATCACGGCGATCCTCGATGCGCTATCGAAGGTCGAACGCGACCTGCCGCATGAGCGCGCTGCGAGCACCTAGCGCTTCTCCAGCACGGCGCTCAGCTGCGGGTCGTGCTCGCGCTTGTGGCCGTACATCTGGTAGACGACGAGGTCGTCGAGGCTGTACTCGGACCCGTACCAGGGGATGGTCCCGACCTCGCGCCAAGTCTCAGGTGTGATAGCCGCCGCGTGGCGCATGACGCGCTCGTGCGCGCCGAGGAACTCCGCACGGACCCTGTCGATCGGCCAGTCCTTGCGGATGGCTGCCTGGTCGTCGTTGAACGTGCCGCGATCCGCGGCCATCAGCTCGCTCTCGGTCGGCGCACCGACGAACCCGGCGAGGACGTCGGCAAAGCGGACTTCGAAGGCACCGAGATGACCGAGCAGGTCCTTCGCCGTCCAGACGCCGAGCGCGACGCGCTCCCAATCGTCCGGCTGGAATCGATCGATGGTGGAGCGGATCGTCCGCTGGCCGTACATGAGGACATCGACGGTGTTCACGGTCCGAGCGTACCCGCTCGCCGTACCATCGCGCGCATGTCCGACGACAGCCCGCGGGTCGAGACGGCCCTGCGCCTGCTCACGAAGGCGCGACTGTTGACCCTGCAGGTACCCGCCTATGCGGTGGGGCGCTGGTGCGATGCATGGGAATCGGAAGCCGCCCGCCGAGGCCTCGAGCCGAGCGCCGAGAGCTGGGAGGACGGCATCCGCTGGATCGTCGCGAAGGTGGCCGCCGGAGAGCGACCACCCGCGTAGAGCGCTACGGGGCGATCGTCACCATCCCCGTGTAGAAGTCGTCGAGCCCGCCGTTGAAGCCTGTGCCGACGAGGTGGCCGCCACCATGGATGCCCACGTAGTCATCCGTGCCTCGGCCGGCGGCGAAGTTCCCGACGGTGCCCGTCCGGGTCGACGCCGCGTCGACGAGGAGCTTGAACGTGCCGCTGTCGTCATCGCAGGTCAGGGTCTTGACCAGGTGGAACGTGAAATTGCCGCGATTCTGCCGGCCGCCGAACGTCTGGAAGAACGGGTCCGAGATCGCCGTGCCAGACAGACACAGCAGCCCGCCGGTCGTGGTGAACGTTTCGGTGGCAGGGTTGCCGAACACGATGTGGATCGAGATCGTCGTTGCCGTCGGCGCGGCTGATGCCGACGGCGCCGCGATCAGCGCCCCTACCATCCCGATGACCGCCCCGATCCGTGCCCTGCGCATGGCGTCCTCCTTGTGACGGTCCCCCGGACCCTTTCACCATACTTGGCGGTCGTCCCGGCGCTTCGGTTCCCACTTCGTCACGTCGACTTGATGGGGCTCCCATCGAGGAGGCCCTAGGATGTGGTGAGCGTCACGTCAGGTGGCGCCCTCGCAGCCGCACCGTGGAGCACCAGCACGTGTTCTTGTTCGACCCCCTCTACATCGTGATCATCGTCGCGACGCTCGTGATCTCGGGCGGCGCGCAGCTCTACATCCGCTCGACGTATGCGCGCTGGAGCCGCGTGCCGAACGCCGCCGGCCTCACCGGTGCGCAGGTCGCTGAGGTCCTCCGTGAACGGGCGCGCTTCGGGAACGTCCCGGGTACGCAGGCGATCACTGCGATCAAGGTCGTCCCGGGCGACCTGTCCGACCACTTCGACCCACGCGACCGCTCGTTGACGCTGTCGCAGGGCGTGGCGAGCCGGCCGTCGATCGCTTCCATGGCTGTCGCGGCCCACGAGGTCGGACACGCGGCGCAGCTCGCTGAGGGCAGCGCCTGGATGCAGATCCGTTCGCTCCTCGTCCCCGCTGCGATGGTCGGCCCGCAGATCGCCTACCTGTTCATCATCGGCGGCCTGATCCTCAACCTGGCCGGCCTGTTCACGCTGGGCATCCTGCTGTTCGGGATCGCCGTCCTGTTCTCCGTCGCGACGCTGCCGGTCGAGATCCAGGCAAGCCAGAAGGCGCTCGGGATGCTCACGGACACGGGCATCATCACGTCGCAGAAGGAGCGCGACGGCGCTCGATCGATGCTCACGGCGGCTGCGCTGACGTACGTGGCGGCCGCGGTGACGGCGATCCTGACGCTGCTCTACTACATCACGTTGGCGCGGCGCAACTAAGGCTCAGGGTTCCCGGCCAAGCCCTCGAAGTGAACCGCCAGCGGATCCCCGACGACGTGCTCACCGCCGCGCACGAGCGCGCGAAGGCGCGCGCTGAGCGTGACTGGGCGACGGCCGATCGGCTTCGCGGCGAGATCGAGGCCGCGGGCTGGACGATCGTCGACCGCGGTACGGATTTCGCCCTGTCACCGTCCGCGCCCGCAGATGTCGACGAGGGCGAGCGCGTCCGCTATGGCGCTTCTCGCAACGTCCCTTCCCGCCTCGATGAGCCCGCCGTCGGCCTCGCGACCGTCGTCCTGATCGCGACCGACTGGCCCGAGGACATCGAGCGGGCAGTTCGAGCACTTCGGAGGACCTCGCCAGACGGCACGTCGATCGTCGTGGTCGCCGACGACCCCTCGGACGAGGCGGCGTCAGCGCTCGACGCCCTCGACCGGGACGCCGTCGAAGTCGTCTGGACGAGCGAGCGGCTCGGCCAAGGGGCCGCGGCCAACATCGGGATGCGACGTGCATCGGCGCCCGTCGTCGTGCTGATGGACCCGAGCGTGGAGGCGACGGGCGACGTCATCACGCCGCTTGTGGCGGCCCTCGACGATCAGACGGTGGCAGTCGCGGGCGGTTGGGGCATCACGTCGGGCGACTTGCGGAACTTCGAGGATGCGCCGGCCGGCGACGTCGACGCGATCGAGGGCTATCTACTCGCGTTCCGACGCTCCGACGCCGCCGAGCGCGGGCCACTCGACGAGCGGTTCCACTTCTATCGGAACCTCGACATCTGGTGGAGCCTCGTCCTGCGCGACGCGGGGGAGGGAACCGCACCGCGACGTGGGGTCCGTATCGCTGACATCCCCGCGATCCGCCACGAGCACCGCGGCTGGGAGAGCCTGCCCGAGGACGAGCGGACGCGGCAGTCGAAGCGCAACTTCTACCGGATCATCGACCGGTTCGGGTCACGGCGCGATCTCCTCGTCAGCGAACGGGCCAAGTGAGCGACGAGCCGGTTCCCTGTCATCGCCGGCGACGACTTGCTGTAGATCCCTGCGGACCGTCGATGACATCGAAGCCCACTGCAGCGATCTCGTCGCGAAGGGCATCCGCTCGACCGTAGTCTCGAGCGGTTCGAGCCTCGTCGCGCTGGCGAAGCAGCTCGGTCACCTCGTTCGGGATCTCATCGCCGTCCGCTGGCGTGTCCCAGACCCGATGCAGGTCGAGCCCAAGCACGGCGTCGGCATCGAGCACGAGCCATCGACGCTCGTCCCCGGACAGGTCGGCGCGCAGGATCTCGCGGACGCACACGAGGGCGGACGGCAGGTCCAGGTCGTCATCGAGCGCGGCCACGAACCGGTCGTGGAGAGCGCGGCCGCCGTCCGAGAGTGGCACCGTCGGCGCGTGTGCCCGGTCGGTGATCGTGTACTGGCCGCCGCCGAAGCCGCTCGCGCCACCGGCCTCACCCTCGGGCCGATCCGGCGCCGCGCCCGCCGTGAGGACCTCCGGCGCCGCCCACGGACCGCTGTCCGACGGCGGACCGAGCTTCGCGAGCCGGGTTCGGAGTGACGCGAGCGCCGCGGCGGCCGCCGCGATCGAGGCGTCGGAGTAGTTGAGCTTGTGCGCGTAGCGGGACGTGAGGACGAGATATCGGAACGCGAGCGGGTCGATCCCGTCGTCGCGGAGCTCGGTCACCCGCTGGAAATTGCCGGCGGACTTCGCCATCTTCCGGCCGGCCATCAGCAGATGCTCCCCGTGGACCCAGATCGCAGCCGGTGGTCCGCCGACGAGCGGCGCCGACTGGGCGATCTCGTCCTCGTGGTGCGGGAAGATGTTGTCGATGCCGCCCGTATGCAGGTCGAATCGGTCGCCGAGGTAGCGCCGCGCCATCGCCGAGCATTCGAGGTGCCAGCCCGGGAACCCGTCACCCCAGCGCTCCGTGGACCATTTCAACGAGCGGCGCGGGCCTGCCGCCTTCCACAGCGCGAAATCGGCCGGGTCGCGCTTGTCCGCCTCGACCTCGCCTCGATGGCCGGCTCGCAGGTCGTCGAGGGAATTCCCCGAGAGGCTCCCGTACCCCGGGAACGACCCGACCGCGTAGTACACGTTGCCGAGATCACTCGTGTAGGCATGGCCTCGGTCTTCGAGCTCCTCCGCAAGCTTGACCATCTCGGAGATGTGCTCGGTCGCGCGTGGGAAGACATGCGCCGGGAGGATGTTCACGAGTGCCTCGTCGGCGTGGAACGCGGCTTCATAGGCGTCGGCGATCTCCGCGGAGGTCTTGTTCTCCAGGCCGGCCTGGACCAGCATCCGGTCCTCGCCGCGGTCGAACTCGTCCTCCCGTAGATGCCCGACGTCCGTGATGTTCTTCACGTGGACGACCTCGAGCCCGTGGTACAGAAGGACACGTCGGATGAGGTCCGCGAGCACGTACGAGCGGAGGTTGCCGACGTGAGCGAATCGGTAGACGGTCGGGCCACACGTGTACATCCGGACGCGGCCGGCCTCAAGCGGCTCGACCTGCTCGACGGATCGCGTCAGGGTGTTCCGGATCCGGAGCGTCATGCTGACATCGTAGAGGCGCACCACTCTGGGCTGATCCGGCCCTGCTCCGGCCCATCCGGGCCCTAACGAGCGCGGCCATTCCTCGTTATGCAGTCAGAGGCCCCGCGGTTCAGACATCGTTCCCCCGGCGGTGTGGTCCTGCGGGGTCTCATCATGGGTTCGCCGGTCGGGGCCCCCGAGCGCCGCTCCGACCGGGAAGCCCCACCCGACCGTCCGACCCGCCCGGCGGGCGTTCGCGGGGACCGCCCCTATACTCCGCCCGATGCGCCGCGGGGTGTCCGTCCTGGTCCTGGCCCTGCTGGTCGGCGCGTGCGGGGGACCTTCCATCGGCGGCCCTTCCGACGCATCCGCCCGGATCTCGTTAGGCGCGCCCTCGGAACTCGACCCGGCGCGGACCGGCGACGCCGAGAGCTCGGCGGTCATCGCGCAGCTCTTCGAGACGCTCACGACGTTCGACGCGGACCTCGAGCTTCGACCCGCGCTCGCGGAGTCCTGGAAGGTCCAGGACGACGGGCGTCGCGTCGTCTTCCGGCTTCGACCGGACCTCACGTTCAGCGATGGGGCGCCGCTGCGTGCCTCGGACGTGGTCCGAAGCTGGTTCCGTGTCATCGATCCCGACGCTCCCTCGCCGCTCGTGACGTTGCTCGCGGATGTGCGAGGAGCGCTGGCGTACGCAGATCGCGAGGGCCAGGCGCAGGACGTCGGCATCCACGCTGACGACGCGACGCGCGAGGTATCGGTCGACCTTGAAAGAGCGGCAGCCGACTTCCCGGCGATCGTCGCCAGCCCGACGTTCGCGGTCGTCCCAGTCTCGATCGACGGCGCCGATGCGCTGACCGCGAGCCGGGACTTCGTGGGCAGTGGCGGGTACCGCCTCATCGACGAGGGCGCGACGGACATGACGCTCGTGGCGAACCAGCACTACTGGGCGGGGCCACCGGCGATCGGCACCATCACGGTCACGACCACGCTCCAGGGCGCGAGCCCGGTCGACCGTTTCGAGGCCAAAGCTCTCGACTATGTCTCGATCGATAGCGCCGATGCCCGCTGGATCGCGTACGACCGCACCCTCGGGCCGCGGCTCCTCGCCGTCCCGGGCATGTCGACGGACTACTACGGGTTCGATACGACGAAGGCGCCGTTCGACGACGTCCGCGTGCGGCAGGCGTTCGGTGCGGCCGTCGACTGGCGGCGGATCGCCGAGCTCGCGGTCGACGATCCCGCGGCCGTCGCGACATCGATGGTCCCGCCGGGCATCCCCGATCGATCCGACGCCGACATGCTGCCGCACCACGATCCCGCGGCAGCTCGCGCGCTGCTCGCGCAAGCTGGATACCCGAGCGGCAACGGGTTCCCGAAGATCACGCTCGTCACCGGCGGAAGCCCCTACGACGAGGCGGTCGTCGCCCAGCTCGAGAGCGAGCTCGGGATCACCGTCGACCAGGAGACGATGGATTTCGACGCGTACTTCCCGCGCCTTGATTCCGATCCGCCACAGATGTGGTTCCTGTCGTGGGTGGCTGACTATCCGGGTCGCAACGACTTCCTCGGCGTCCTGCTTGGCTCCGATTCGGTCAACAACTACGGTCATTGGCGATCGCACGAGTTCGACGCCGCGATCACGGACGCAGGCTCGACGACGGATGAGGCGGCCGCTCGTGCGGCATTCGACCGAGCGGAGGCGGTCGTCCAGCGCGACGTGCCGGTCGTCCCGATCAGCTATGGCACAGGGTGGGCGCTCGCGCGTGACGGCCTCGTCGGGGCCGGTCAGAACGGTCTCGGATCGATGCGGCTGGCCGGCCTGGCGTGGACGAAGTGATGGCCCGGGCAGCTGCCCGCTCGGTCCGCCTCCTCGCGGCGATCGGGCTGGTGCTCGGCGCGTCAGCGCTTGGGGCGACGCCCGTCAGGGCCGCGACGGTCGAATTCGGCCGGCCGTCGATCACCGGCTCGTTCGACAGCGGCGTGGTCGCGTCGCAACCAGTGAACCTCCAGGGGGCGATCAGTCGTATCGAGGTCCTCGTGACGATGGCGGACAGTCCCGCGCCCCAGGTCAGCGAAGTCACGATCCCATTCGCCGGTGGCCAGACGACGCTGCAGCACACGCTCGGCGGACCAGACGCGCACATCATGCCCAACACCCCGGTCGCCGTCCGCTGGCGCATCACCTCGGATGGCACGACGCGGATCGGTCCCGAGGCACGCACCGTGGTCGCCGACGACCGGTTCGACTGGCAGACCCTGAGCGGCGACGTCGTTCGTGTCCACTGGTACAAGGGCGATCGAGCGTTCGGGCAGCGCGCGCTCGCGATCGGCGAACGCGAGGTCGCCGAGACGTCGAAGCTGCTCGGCGTGACGGAGACGAAGCCGATCGACTTCTTCATCTATGCGGACCAGGGCCCGTTCTACGACGCGCTCGGGCCGGGGACGCGCGAGAACGTCGGCGGTCAGGCGAACGCCGAGATCCGGACGCTGTTCGCGGACATCGCGCCATCGTCGATCAACGATCCATGGGTGGCGAACGTGGTCCCGCACGAGCTGATCCATCTCGTGTTCGACACGGCCGTCGAGAACCCGTATCACTTCCCGCCGCGCTGGCTCAACGAGGGGCTCGCCGTGTACCTGAGCGTCGGCTACGGCCCGAGCGACCGGTCCGAGGTCGAGAACGCGTCGTCGTCGGGCGACCTCATCCCGCTCGACGGGTTGACCGCGCAGTTCCCGACCGGGTCTGGATTCGGTCTCGCGTACGCGGAGAGCGTCAGCGCGATCGACTACCTCGTGCGCAAGCACGGCCAGGACGCGCTGGTCTCGCTCGTCCGCTCGTTTGCCGAGGGCAAGACCGATGACGAGGCATTCAAGGGCGCGATCGGCATGGATACCGCGGCGTTCGACGATGCCTGGCTGGCCGATCTCGGCGCGAAGCAGCCGGTCGCGCACGGGCCGAAGCCGGCGGCGCCCGGTCCCGTACCGCCCGACTGGGACGGCGCGGCTTCGGCAGGGACGTCAGCCCCACCCGTGGCGGGGTCGACGACCGGTCCGGTCGCCACGCCGTCGGCCGCTGTCGAGGAGCCCGCGAGCGGCACGACGACCACGTCGACATCGCCCGGGCTGATCATCGCGGCCGTGGCTGTCGCCGGCGGTGTCGGCCTCCTGCTGGTGTCACGTTGGCACGGAGCGGGCCGATGACGTCGATGGCGGCTCGCCTTCGGTCGATCCCGAGCTGGCAGATCACGCTGGGCGCGGCACTGCTCGGCCTCGGCTTCCTGATCGCCGCCCAGCTCGCTGCCCAGGGGCCGCGGGTTCGCTACACGACCCAGGAGCGAGCCCCCCTGATCGAGACCGCGACGCAGCTGCAGCAGCGGCAGGACCAGCTCAAGGCACGGATCCTCCAGCTGCGCGCCCAGATCCAATCGAACGAGCAGACCAGCGAGGGATCGGCGGAGCAGGTGCGTCAGCTCAACGACCAGCTCCAGGAAGCGCGCATCGCCGCGGGTCTCATCCCGCTGACCGGGACCGGGATCGTGCTCCAGCTCCAGGACTCGCAGGAGCCCGTGGCGCCGGGCGCCGACCAGGCCGACTACCTCGTCGGTGCGCGCGACCTGCGCTCGGTCGTCGAGGAGCTGTGGGCGGCCGGCGCCGAGGCGATCGCCATCAACGGCGAGCGCATCACACCGACGACCGCGGTGATCGACGTCGGTCCGTCGATCCTCGTGAACGCCGCATACCTTGCCGGCCCATACCAGGTCTCCGCGATCGGTCCGGACGACCTGTACGCGCGGCTGAGCGCGTCGCCAGGCTTCGTCGATCTCATCCGCTCCAGAGCGCAGGGCTTCGGCATCCAGATCTCGATCGCCGAGCCCGAGGCGGTCGACATCCCGGCGTTCGCCGGCACCGTGACGCTGCGCTATGCGCGTCCCGAACCGTCTCCGGGGGCTTCGCCCTAACGATGCGTCGTCGTCGGAACCAGCTCACGATCGCCGCCGTGACGTTCCTGCTCGGCGTGCTCGTCGTCGTCCAGCTGCGGACGCAGGCGAGCGGGGCCGCGTTCGCCGGTCTGTCGTCGCAGGACCTGACGGTGCTCGTCGCGAACCTCGACGACCGTAACGACCAGCTTCGGACGGAAGTGGCGACGCTCGAGCACGAGCTCGACGTCCTGTCCCAGAACACGGCCCGTGGAGATGCCTCGGTCGATGAGTTGCGCGCCGACCTTCGCCGTGTCCGCCTGTACGCCGGGATCGATCCCGCGATGGGGCCAGGCGTGGCGGTCACGGTCCGCGGACCGATCGACGGCCCGGGCATCGAGGACCTCGTCAACGAGCTACGCAACGCCGGCGCCGAGGCGATGGCGATCGATGACGTGCGGCTCGTGCCCGGCATCGTGGCGCTCGGCGCGGCCGGCGCGGTGACGCTTGGAGCGCAGCAGCTCGATGACCCGTTCACCCTCGACGCGATCGGCGCACCCGACAAGCTGACTGGCTCGTTGACCAGACCGGGCGGGATCATCGCCCAGCTCTCCGCGACGCAGCCGGAGGTGAGCGTCGAGGTGACGCCCCTCGATCGCATCGGTGTCCCGGCCACGGACCGGGAACTGGTGCCGAGCCATGGGCACCCACGCCTCTGATACCCTCCCCGCCGTGCCGGACCGTCCCGTCCTCGATCTGCTGCTTGGCGACGTCGTGCGTCTCCGAAAGACGCATCCATGCGGTGGTGACACGTGGCTCGTCGACCGCCTGGGTGCGGATATCGGGCTGCGCTGCCAGACGTGTGGCAGGCACGTGTTGATCGAGCGCGCGACGCTCGAGCGCCGGCTCGCCGGGTTCGTGGAGCGTGGTGACCCGACGATCACGGCGGCCGTCACGACCGACACGCCCTCGGGCGCAGGGATCCCCACAGACCCAGCCACGTGACCGATACCGGGGTACCGCTGGAGGCCGAAGCGCTCGACATCGACGCTGAGGACCAGCCCGGCGAGGGCGCGCTCGCCGTATTCCGAAACCCGCCCTTCCTCCGCCTCTGGCTGTCGCAGGCGGCGACGCAGATCGGCGGCAACATGGTGCTGTTCGGCCTGACCGTCATCGTGTCGGAGAACAATCCGAACACGGCCGTCAGCCTGCTGATCCTGTCGTTCCTCGTCCCGGCCGTGCTGTTCTCGGCGGTCGCGGGCGTCTACGTCGACCGGGTCGATCGGCGCCTTGTCCTCATCGGGACGAACATCCTCCGCGGTGTCGCGAGCATCGGCTTGTTGCTGGTCGGCGACCACCTGCTGCTGCTGCTCCTGCTCAACCTGTTCATCTCGACGGTGACGGTCTTCTTCGCGCCGGCAGAGGCCGCGATGATCCCGCAGGTCGTGCCGCGCCGGCAGCTGCTGGCGGCGAACGGCGTCTTCACGCTGACGCTCAACGCAGCGTTCGCGCTCGGGTTCGCGCTCCTCGGCCCGCTGGTCATCAACATCGCCGGGCCCCAGGCCGTGATCGTGGTCGTCGCGGGCCTGTACTTCCTGGCCGCGATCTTCTGCTTCACCCTGCCGCCCTCGCCGCCGCCATCGAAGACGAACGGGGCCGCTACGGCCGTGGGCGAGACCTCGGCGGCGGTGCACTCGACGGTCGATCAGCTCCGCGAAGGGTTCGCCATCATCCGCGAGTACCCGTCGATCGCGTGGTCGCTGCTGTATCTCGGTATCACGGCGTCCCTCATCGGGGTCCTCGGCGTGCTCGGCCCTCACTTCGCTGAGTCGGCGCTCGGGCTGAAGCCGAAGGACATCGCCGTGATCGTCCTGCCGCTCGGCGCCGGCGTCGTGATGGGGATCCTGCTGCTGAACGCGTACGGCAAGTTCCTGCCGCGACGGCGCGTGATCGAGGGCGGCCTGATCGTGCTCGGCGTCGCGCTCGCGCTGCTCTCGATCGCCGGGCCGATCAGCCAGTTCCTGCAGCGCGTCGACGCGGCGCGTGACCTCCTCGACCTGTCGGCGATCACGTCGCTCCTCGCGATCGTCGTGTTCATCGCGTTCATCGCGGGCATCGCATACGCGGCGGTGGCGATCCCTTCCCAGACCCAGCTCCAGGAGGACCTGCCGGAGGACGTCCGCGGGCGCGTGTTCGGCGTCCTGAACATGCTCGTTTCGGTGTCGAGCTTCCTGCCGATCATCATCGTCGGGCCGATCTCCGACCTCATCGGGACGGCGACCGTGATGCTCGTCGTGGCGATCGCGGTGATCGTGGTGGGTGTGGCGAGCGTCCTGAAACGGGGTTCGACCCCGGAGTCGGCAGCCGTGACGGCCGACCCGCACGCCGAAGACCCGATCGCGGCCGCGCTCGGTGCCGACCGCCCGTCATGGCGCAGTGAAGCGGCACGCCCGGCCGCAGCGCCTCCGCCGCCACCCTGGGCGCCGCCCGGGCCGGCGGATCCCGCGGATCGCGACTGACGATGCCGCGGGTCGCCGTCGTCTTCACCGGCGGGACGATCAGCATGGGCTTCGACCCCGTCGCGGGTGGCAACGTGCCGTCACTCGACGGTGCAGCGATCCTCGCCCGTACGCCCGGTCTGGAGGCTCTTGCTGATGTCGTGCCGATCGACCGCGGGCTGACGCCCGCGAGCCATTTCACGTTCCGCGAGCTGATGACGCTCGGTGGCGTGATCCAGGCGGCCCTCGATGACGAGGCGATCGATGGCGTCGTGGTCGTCCAAGGGACCGACACGATCGAGGAGACATCGTTCGCGTGGGACCTCGTGCTCGACTCGGCGAAGCCGGTCGTCGTGACGGGCGCGATGCGCGCGTCGCACGAGGACGGGTACGACGGCCCGGCCAATCTCCGCCGTGCCGTGGCTGCGGCCGCCTCCCCGGCCCTACGCGACGTGGGTGTGGTGGTGGCCCTGGCCGGGACGATCGAGGCGGCCGATGACGTCACCAAGATGCACACGACGGCATTCGACACGTTCCGTTCGCCGAACCGCGGGTCGCTCGGCACGGTCGGGGAGGGGACTGAGGTCCAGGCAGCGGTCCGCGGCCCGCGGCGCCGCCTCCGGCCCATGCCGCGGGACGGCGCGCGCGTCGAGCTCATCGAGGCCGGCATCGGCACGGACGGCGCGATGATCGATGCGGCGGTCGCAGCGGGCGCACGGGGCGTCGTCGTCGCGGCGACGGGAGCCGGCAACACGTCGCCTGGCATGCTTGCGGCCGCGGAGCGCGCCATCACGAGTGGGGTCGTGGTCGTCCTCGCCTCGCGCTGCCCCTCTGGTGCGGTGACGACCGCGTACGCCTTCCCGGGCGGTGGCGGGACGTGGGTGCGCGCAGGCGCGATCCCCGCTGGGACCCTTTGCGCGATCAAGGCCCGGGTCGCCCTGTCCCTCGGGCTGGGCGCTGGCCTCTCGCGCGACGGACTCGCGACCCTCCTGGCCGACCCGGTAGGCTGACCGGCCATGCCGCTGGACATGCTCATCACCGGCCGGATCGCCACGCTCGCCGGGGACGAGGGCTTCGGCTGGGTCGAGGCCATCGGGATCCGCGACGGTCGCATCGCCTTCGCGGGCTCAGAGGTCTACCTCGAGACGCGGGCCGATCCGTTCACCGAGCGGATCCGCCTCGACCACGATCAGGTCGCGATCCCCGGGCTGACCGATGCACATCTGCATCTCGCCCAGGCGGCGATGGCATCGCGCCACGTGGACCTCGACGACGCCGCGACGCTCGACGAGGGACTGGCACGACTTCGCGCCGCGCACGAACGGCTACCGGATGGCGCCTGGCTAGAGGGCCACGGCTGGGACTCGGATCGATGGGGTGGCTGGCCGACCGCCGACGCGCTCGAGGCCGTCGCGCCCGGGCGGCGTGCGGCGATCTGGGCACACGATCACCACGCGTTGTGGGCGAGTCACGCCGCGCTTCGGGCGGCGGAGCTTCCCGCCGGGGATCCGTCGGGCGGGGTGATCCGCCGCGCGGCCGACGGATCGGGCGAGGGCGTCCTGTACGAGGCCGCCACCCGGCTTGTGACGATCCATGTCCCGCCGGCGACCGCCGACGAGCTCGACCAGGCGCTGATCGCGGTCAGCCAGGATCTGCTCACGCTCGGGGTGGTCGCTTGCCACGACCCCGGCGGCGTCGCGCCCGATCCGGACCTCACATATTCGTTCCCGGCGTACGCGCGCCTGTCGGACGCCGGCCGGCTGCCGGTCCGTGTCCATGCCTGCATGCGGGACGACGCGGTCGCCGCGGCGATCGAGCAGGGCCACCGAAGTGGCGCCCGCCTTGGGTCGAACCCGGAGGGCCGCGCGACCGTCGGCTGGCAGAAGTGCTTCGCCGATGGCTCACTCGGTTCGCGAACAGCGGCGCTGCTCGAAGACATCGAGCTCGAAGCCGACCAGCCGCTTCCACCGGGTCAGCGACGCGGCGTCTGGATGACCGACCCGGACGGGCTCCGCGAGCGGGCGGAGCGGGCGGCAGCCGGCGGCATCGCGACCACGATCCACGCCATCGGCGACGCGGCGATCCGGGTCGCCCTCTCGGTCCTCGAACCGCTTGCGGCCACGTCGCCCCTGATGCCACGGATCGAGCACGTCCAGATGCTGCATCCCGACGATCGGCCGCGCTTCGCCGCGGCCGGCATCGCGGCAAGCGTCCAACCGGTCCACCTCGGGTCGGATGCGATAACCGCCTGGAAGCTGTGGGGCGACCGCGCCGAGGCCGAGGGCTATACGTGGAAGTCCATCGCTGATACCGGCGCGGTGATGCCGTTCGGAACCGACGCCCCGGTCGAGCCGTACGATCCCTGGCCGGGTCTTGCGCTCGCCGTCCATCGTGAGGACGCGCGCTGGCCGTCGGGCACGCCCGTTTACGCCCCGGAGCAGTCGCTGACCTTGGACCGCGCACTTCGCGCCAACTGCCTCGACCCGGCCGTGTCCGCACGCGAGACCGATCGCGGCCGCCTGACGGTCGGTCAGCGAGCCGACGTCGTCGTGATCCCGGCGGCATCCATCGACGAACCGGTCACGCCAGGAGGCCCGCTATCGACGACGCGCCCGCACCTGGTGTTGTTCGACGGGAAGGTCGTCTTCGAGGTCTAGCCCGCTGGGATGCTGTTCGTGCCGTCGAGCTCGGCGAGAGCTTCGGCGAACAGGCCGTTGAAGATCCGCGACGTCGACGGGAACGCGTGGATGGTGTTCGCCAGGACGTCCATCGGCACACGCGCCTGGATGGCCAGGACACACTCGTGGATCGCGGCTGACGCATCGACACATGCCACTGCCGCGCCGACGAGCTGACGGCTCGCCCGGTCGACCACGATCGTGATGTGACCGAGGTCCGCCTCGATCGCGTAGCCGCGACTGCTCTTCGCGAAATCCGCCACCTTCTCGAACGCGTCGATGCCCGCCTCCGTCGCCGTGTCGAGTGACATGCCCACGAACGCCGCCTCCGGGTCCGTGTAGGTCGCGCGGGGGAGCGCTCGGTAATCGGGCGTGACGGCCTCGCCGTTGATGATCCGGGCAGCCAGCTCGCCCTGGTAGTGCGCCTGGTGGGTATGCAGCTCCGGCCCTGCGGCGTCCCCCACGGCGTAGAGGCCGTCGGCGATCCGCAGCCGCCCATCGCGCGTGTAGGGCGGTGTCCGGAGGCTCGTGTCGAGGCCGTAATGCTCGAGGCCGAGGTCGTCGAGCGGGATCTCGCGACCGATCGCGGCGAGCAGGGCGTGACCTGTCGCGGTCGTGCCGTCGTCGAGATCGACGCAATGGGCACCGTCCTCGCCAGCGCCCGCTCGCGCACCGATCGCTCGAACCCCGGTCCGAACCGTCACGCCGTCCTTCTCGAGCGTCTTGCGCACGACCTCCGAGTTCCGCGGATGATCCGTGGGGGCGAGGCGCGGCCCCGATTGGACGATCGTGACCGGTACGCCGAACCGAGCGTAGACCTGCGCCAGCTCGCAGCCCGTCGGGCCGCCACCGAGGATCAGCAGGCTCCGTGGCAGTTCGCGGGCGAGGGTCGCCTGCTCGTTGGTCCAGACATCGATGCCCTCGATGCCAGGCATCCGGATCGGCCGCGAGACGGACCCGACCGCGACGACCACGTTCGCAGCGGAGAGCTCGTGGCGAGCCCCGTCATGGCTGACGCTGACGCGGCCCCTCCCGACGATCTCAGCGTCGCCGCGATACACGACCGCGCCGGACTTCTCGAGGGCGCGGACGTGACTCGTGTCATCGGGCTCTGGCGCATCGGGCGGCCGGTTGATCATGTAGTCGCGGTGTCGCGACGCGCGCGGCCAGTCGTAGCGGGCGGGGTTCGCGTGGTGTTCGGAAGCGGAGTGGAGCAGGGCCTTCGAAGGTAGGCACCCGATGTGCGGACAACTGCCGCCGAACCACCTGCGGTCGATGATGGCCACGGCGGCGCCGAGCGATCGAGCCTTGTGCGTGACCGCCTCGCCGCCAGGCCCCGCCCCGATGACGATGAGGTCGAAGGTCGACTCCATCGCGTCAGTCTGCCGCGCTCATGTGCCGGTCGCGTTGCCGTCTCGCCTCGTACAGCACCACGGCCGCCGAGACGGACACGTTCAGGCTGTCAGCGATGCCCAGCATCGGCAGGCGGACGCCGCTGATCCCCTCGGTCCGCCAGGCGGCGCTCAAGCCGGCTGCCTCACTCCCGAAGACGACGGCGAGCGGGCCCCTCAGATCGGCGTTCGTGTAGAGCGTGTCGGCATCGACGAGCGTAGCGACGATCGGGATCCGTCGCCGCTGGAGCCAGGCGATGACCTCATCGGTAGGGGCAGCCGCGATCGGCACGCTGAAGATCGTCCCGGCACTCGCACGGATCGCGTTGGGGTTCATGAGATCCGTTCGTGGCGAGGCCGCGATCAGCGCGTCGACGCCCGCGCCATCGGCGCTTCGCAGGACGGCCCCCAGGTTCCCTGGCTTCTCGACGCCTTCGAGCACGACGACCAACGCATCGTCGGGCAGGGCGAGATCGTCGAGCCGCATCGATGGGGTCCGGACGACCGCGACGATCCCGTCGGCTCGATCCCCGAATCCGATCTTCGCGAACGCGGCTTCCGTCGTCGACGTCGTCGCGATATCGCGGCTCGTGAGGGCGTCGAGTGCGGCGCGGGCGTCCTCGCCGGCGAGCAGCGGTTCGCAGATGTACGCCTCGACAACATCGACCCCAGCCTCGAGGGCGCGCCGCACTTCGCGCGCTCCGTCGACCAGCGTCAGCCCCGTCGCGTCGCGCTGGCGCCGATCCCTGAGGCGGGCGGTGGCCTTGATCCGCGGGTTCGACGGGCTGGCGATGGCGGCGGACGACATCGCGGTCATGATGCGGCCGCGATGCGGGCGAACGCGCCGAGGTGAAGCACGGCGCCTGACGTCGCCGTGATCGCCAGCTCGCCGATCTCGACCTCGCGCCCGAGGAAGCCGCCGAGCGTGAATGGATCGAGCGCTTCCGTGTGTGCGGTCAGCAGCAGGAAACCGCCGGGGGCAAGGAGTCGCTGCAGGTCGTCGAGCAGTGGCGGAAGGTCACGCTCGAGACGCCACGCCTTGCCCGATGCGCCGTGCCCGTACGTCGGCGGATCAAGCACGACGCCGTCGTAGCGCCTCCCGCGACGGACCTCGCGCGCGACGAAAGCGGACGCGTCGTCGACCAGCCATCGGATCGGACGATCGGCGAGTCCGTTCACGGCGGCGTTGCGACGCGCCCAGTCGACCGACGGCTTGGCGGCGTCGATGTGGGCGACCGACGCTCCGGCGCGCGCCAGGGCGAGCGTGATCAGCCCCGTGTAGGAAAACAGGTTGAGGACAGCCGGGGCATCGGTGTGCTCGGTGATCCGTTCTTCCAGCCAGGGCACGAGTCCGGCGTGCTCGGGAAACACGCCGACCTGGCCGGCCGCGGTCGGTCGAAGCTCGAATCGCAGGTCGGCGAGCGTGACCGTCCATCGGTCATCTTCGACCGAGCCCTGCCAGCCGCCCTCTCGCTCGAAACGGAGATCGGCCTCCTGCCATCGATCGAGCGCGCGCGGCGGACTGTCGGCGGCGGGATAGGGTCGATCGACCACGCGATCGCCGAACCGCTCGAGGCGCCGGCCGCCGCCGGCATCGATGAGCTCGTAGTCCTCCACCCGCGCATCATCACGGGAAACCGGCAGACGGGCGACGTCGAAAGGGAGTCCAGGAGTGAGAAGGAGGTTCGCGTGATCCGACGATCGATGCTCGCGCTGATCCTGGTCCTCGCTGCGGCGCTCGCTGCGTGCACGTCTCCGAGTGCCGGCTCCGGCGGAGGGACGACCGGCGGATCGAGCGGGGCCCCGGCCGCATCCGAGGCTGCACCGGCGGCGTCCGAGTCGGCTCCGAGCGGCAGCAAGTACGGCTACTGACTCCCGGGGCTCCGCGCCGACACGGCCCTCGTGGTCGTTGTCGCTCGCACGCACCCTCTGGTAGCATCTCCGGGCCGCTGGCGACTCGACTGCCGGGGCTTTCCGCTCGGCACGGACGTGGAACACCCGTGAGCCACCGATCGGGCAGCCGCGACGGCCGAGGCACCGGCGACTCGGGCGGCTAGCTCAGCTGGTTAGAGCACTTGCTTGACATGCAAGAGGTCACTGGTTCGAGTCCAGTGTCGCCCACCATCACCTGACAGCGTCGATCGGGACACGCCGTCCGATCAGCGACCGCGAGAGAGCCGGGCCACGGCTGGAAGCCCGGCGGTCGACTCGGAGTGGCACCACCCGTGAGTGATCGGTGAACCGATCCGGGACCGCCCGTTAGCGCGGAAAGAGAGCGCGGCGCCGGCACCGGCCCGCGAACGCGGGTGGGACCGCGGGAGGATCGAACCTCTCGTCCTGCATGGACGAGGGGTTTTGTGATTCCAGGAGACGACATGGCAGACGAACAGCAGGACGACGCGATCGATATCGATGAGGCCGAGGGCCTCGAGGCGCCGGAACGGGGAAGCGCCACGGAGCTCATGGACCACGGCGCATCCGGTGAGCTGGGTCCGATGCGCCACAGCGCGGCGCACGTCCTGGCCGAGGCCGTCCTCGATCTCTTCCCGGGCACGAAGCTCGGGATCGGGCCGGTCATCGAGGACGGCTTCTACTACGACTTCCTGCTGCCTCGCCCGCTCACGCCGGATGACCTGCCGAAGATCGAGGAGCGGATGCGCGCATCGATCGCCGCCGATCACGCCTTCGAGTTCAGCGAAGAGACGCCCGAAGCTGCCCGCGCCGCCCTGGTCGAGCGCGACCAGCCGTTCAAGGTCGAGATCGTCGACGACCTGCTCGCGACCTCGAAGCGCGACGGGACGCCGATGCCGCCCACGACCTTCTACCGGCAGGGCCCGTTCATCGACCTGTGTCGCGGGCCGCACGTTGCGAGCACCGGGAAGATCGGCCCATTCAAGTTGCTGGGCACGGCCGGCGCGTACTGGCGCGGCGACGAGAAGCGGCCGATGCTCCAGCGCGTCTACGGCACGGCCTGGACCACGCAGGAGGACCTTGACGCCTACCTGTGGCGGCGCGAGGAGGCGCGAAAGCGCGACCATCGTCGGCTCGGACCGCAGCTGGACCTGTTCTCGTTCCACGACGTCTCGCCGGGCGCGGCGTTCTGGCATCCCAAGGGGCAGCTCATCTGGCGCACGCTGGAAGGCGCGATGCGCGAACTCCAGGCTCGCCGCGGGTACCAGGAGGTGTCGACGCCGATCGTCGTCTCGGAGCGGCTATGGAAGCAGTCTGGCCACTGGGACCTGTACCGCGACAACATGTTCCTGGTCGAGTCCGAGAACCAGACGTTCAGCCTCAAGCCGATGAACTGCCCCGAATCGACCTTCATCTATCGCTCGCATCTGCGGTCGTATCGCGACCTGCCGCTGCGCTTCAGCGAGTTCGGCCGGCTTCACCGAAATGAGCGTTCCGGGACGCTCTCCGGGCTGACCCGCGTCCGCCAGTTCATCCAGGACGATGCACACCTGTACGTCCGTCCCGACCAGCTGACCGACGAGATCGTTGCCTTGCTCGGGGAAGTGCGCGAGTCCTACAGCTGGTTCGGGTTGGAGCCGCGGTTCACGTTCGCGACGAAACCGGACAAGGCGATCGGCGATCCGGCGCTGTGGGAGCGCGCGGAACAGCTGACTCGCGAGGCATTCGCGGCGGCCGACATCAGCTATGAGCTGAAGCCGAAGGACGGCACCTTCTACGCGCCGAAGATCGATATCTACATCGATGACGCGCTCGGCCGCGAGTGGCAGATGGCGACCATCCAGATCGACCTGACGATGCTGCCTGAACGGTTCGACCTGACCTACATCGACGAGGAGGGCAAGCCCCAGCGACCGATCGCCATCCATCGAGCGATCTATGGGTCGCTCGAGCGGTTCATCGGGATCCTGATCGAGCATTTCGCTGGCGCGTTCCCGTTGTGGCTCGCGCCCGTCCAGGCGGTCGTCATCCCGATCGCCGATCGGCACATCGAGGCGGCGGATGAACTGGCCGGGGTGCTGCGCGGGCGGGGGTTGCGGGTGGAGGTCGACCGCACTTCGAATCGGATGCAGTACAAGATCCGGACGGCGCAGGAGCAGAAGGTGCCGTACATGGTGGTGCTCGGCGATCGCGAGATCGAGGCGCGGACCGCGTCGCCGCGGACCCGGAGCGGCGAGCAGCAGCCGGCTGAGGATTGGGAGGCCTTCGCCGATCGGCTGGCAGCCGAGTCGACGGCGCGGGGAGTCGGGTAGAGCGGGCCGTCCGGCGCCCCGCCAGCCTCACCTGGTACACGCCGTGTTACGACTGATGAAGGAACGAGCGTTCAGCCGGCACCCGTAACACGTGATGTTCCGATCGGCGCCTGGAACGGTGTTTGTCCGGTGTTCGGCCGTCAGTCGTAACACGTGTTGTACCAAGGGCCGGAGAAACAGTTCCTACGCGCCTGGAACACCCTGAAGTTCCAAGTGACGGCCGAAAGTCCGGAAACCGCCCGCCATCGTTCTTTCCGACGCCGTTTGGAACACGCGGCGTTCCAAATGGCCGCCGATATGGGGCAAGCGGCGGTCTCAGCCGCGGCTTGGAACATGGTGAAGTTCCAAGGTCGATCGGGGGCGCCGCAGCACCCCTGTTCGTTGTCCCGCTCCGAACCCCTGTGCTATCCTCCGCGTCCATCGGTGGGGCTGTCTGCCCATGCCGATGGAACGTCAATCAGAGCCAAGAGGGGTGAACCATCAGCCGAGACCTGCGAGTCAATCAGATGATCCGGATCCCACAGGTCCGGGTGGTCGATGAAGAGGGTGCCCAGCTAGGCGTGATGCCGACGCCCCGAGCCCTCGAGATGGCGCAGGAGCGGGGATACGACCTCGTCGAGGTCGCTCCGATGGCCCAGCCCCCGGTGGTCCGGTTCCTCGACTTCGGGCAGTACAAGTACGAGCTGACGAAGCGGGAGAAGGAGAACAAGCGCAAGCAGCGCTCGATCACCTTCAAGGAGGTCCGCCTCACGCCGAAGATCGGCGTCGGCGACTTCGACACGAAGGTCCACCGCGCGATCGAGTTCCTCGAGGACGGCGATCGGATCAAGGTCACGGTCCGCTTCCGGGGTCGGGAATTGACCCACCCGGAGATCGGCCGGAACCTCATCGCCCGGTTCGTGGAACGCGTAAAGGATCACGGAGTCGCGGAACGGACGCCGTTGCTCGAAGGCAAGTCGATGCACATCACGATGGCATCGCTCCACAAGCCGAAGAGCCACGACGCACCGGACCGCAAGCACGCACCGGGAGTGATCCCGGAAGACGCGACGGCGGAGACGCCCGCGGCGCCAGAAGAGAAGACCGTCGTGGCCCAGCCGGGCCCTGCCGCCCCCGCCGTGCAAGCGGCGGAACCCGCGGCACCGGAGCCCGAGCCGGTCCAAGCAGGAGAGTGAGGCCAGCGTGCCGAAGATCAAGTCGCACAAGACGGCGCAGAAGCGCATCGGAGTCACCGGCAGCGGCAAGCTCTTCCGGGTGAAGTCCTGGCGCGGCCATCACCTCGAGATCAAGTCGTCCCGGCGGACTCGCCGCTACGCAGGCAAGACCCTCATCAAGGGCGTGCACGCGAAGCAGGTCCGCCGCATGCTGCCCTACCTCTAGGAGCGACCCTCACTCATGGCACGAGTCAAGCGGGGCGTCACCGCCCACAAGCGGCACAAGCGCCTGCTCAAGGCCGCCGAGGGCCGGCGCGGCACGCGATCCAAGCTCATCAAGCCGGCACGTGAAGCACTTCTCCATGCGCTCGCGTACGCGACGCGTGATCGGAAGCAGCGCAAGCGCCAGATGCGTGAGCTCTGGATCGTCCGGATCAACGCCGCCGCCCGCCAGAACGGCATGACCTACGGTCAGCTGATCAGCGGCCTGAAGCGCGCCGACATCCAGATCGACCGCAAGATCCTCGCCGATCTCGCCGTCCGCGACAGCGCCACGTTCGGTCGCATCGCCGAAGTGGCGAAGAGCGCCTAGCGACCCGCGCGGAACCTCGACCGCTCGAACCCTCGACGTCGCCGACGCTCGAGGGTTCATGATTCGTCGAGCCATCACCCGTAGGACGCAAGGAACCCAGTGGATCTCGCCGACCTGACCCGCGACCTCGAGGCGCTTCGGACCGAAGCGCTTGATGCGATCGCGGCTGCGCCCGACGCCGCGACGCTCGAAGCCCTGGAGCTCGACGTCCTCGGCAAGAAGGGTCGGCTGACGGCGGTGCTCCGGGGGATAGGTGGCCTCCCGGCGGAGGATCGCCCGAAGGTCGGTGCGATCGCCAACACCGTGCGCGGGGCCGTCGAGGCGGCGCTTGCCGAGCGCGGCACCGCGCTGCGCGGCAGCGAGCTCGAGGCGCGCCTACGCGCCGAGGCCGTCGACGTTACGACGCCAGGTCGCCCGATCCGCCGCGGGACGCTCCATCCGAGCATCGAGGCGATGCGTGAGATCGCCGAGATCTTCGAGCAGTTCGGGTTCCAGGTTTACGAGAGCCCGGAGATCGAAGACGACCTGACCAACTTCCAGATGCTGAATATCCCGCCGGACCACCCGGCGCGCGACCTGTGGGACACGCTGTACGTCGACGTCGAGGGGAAGCTGCTGCGGACGCATACGTCGCCAGGCCAGATCCGCGTGATGCACAGTGAGAAGCCGCCCATCCGGGCGCTGCTCCCAGGGCGTTGCTTCCGCTACGAGGCCATCGACGCCAGCCACGGCTCGGAGTTCTTCCAGGTCGAGGGGCTGATGATCGACGAGGGCACGACGATGGCCGACCTCAAGGGCCTGCTCGACCAGTTCGCCAAGGCCATGTACGGCGCCGACAAGCGGACGCGCTTCCGGCCGGGCTACTACCCGTTCACGGAGCCATCGGTCGCATTCGATGTCGAGTGTCTCGTATGCGGCGGGGTCGGCTGCCCGGCGTGCGGCCGGAGCGGCTGGATGACGATCCTCGGTGCCGGCATGGTCCACCCGGTCGTGCTCCAGTACGGCGGGCTCGATCCCGAGCGCTATCAGGGCTTCGCGTTCGGGATGGGCCCGGAGCGCATCAAGATGCTGAAGCACGGCATCACCGACCTGCGGCTGTTCCTCGAGAACGATCTGCGATTCCTGGAGCAGTTCCGGTGAAGGTCCCGCTCTCCTGGTTGCGCGATTACGTCGACGTCGAGCTCACGCCGGAACAGCTGGCCGAGCGGCTGACGCTGCTCGGGATGGAGGTCAAGGGGATCGAGCGTTGGGGCTCCGACTGGCAGAACGTCGTCGTCGGTGAGCTCCTCGAGGTGCGCAAGCACCCGAACGCCGACCGCCTCTCGCTGACGAAAGTGACGACCGGGGACGGTGCGACGCTCGAGATCGTCTGCGGCGCGACGAACATCGCCGCCGGCCAGCGTGTGCCGGTGGCCTTGCCCGGAGCTGTGCTCCCCGGCGGGCGCCGCATCGAGCGGACCGAGAAGATGGGTGTCGTCAGCAACGGGATGCTCTGCTCGGGCGAAGAGCTCAACCTGACCTCCGATGCCGACGGGATCCTGATCCTGCCGCCCGAGACGCCGCTCGGCATCGCCCTGACCGATCTGTACGGCGACGTCGTCCTCGATGTCGATGTCAAGCCGAACCGTGGCGACGCGCTCAGCCTCGTCGGTCTCGCACGTGAGGTGTCGGCCGTGACCGGCGCGCCGGTGCGGTTCCCCGAGACGGAACCGCCCGAGAGCGGGCCGCCGATCGGCGACAAGCTCCGGGTGGACGTCGAGGAGCCGTCGCTGTGCACGCGCTTCGTGGGTCGCTGGGTCGGCGGGGTGGCGGTCGGGCCCTCACCGGACGTCGTGCAGATGCGCCTGCTCGCCGCCGGTCAGCGGCCGGTCAGCAACGTCGTCGACGTCAGCAACTACGTGATGCTCGAGCTCGGCAAGCCCATCCACACGTTCGACGCCGCGGCGGTGACGGACGGCCGGATCATCGTCCGCCTCGCGAGGGAAGGGGAGCGCCTCGAGACACTGGACCACGTGGTCCGCGAGCTGACGCCCGATACGCTGATCATCGCGGACCCGAACGGCCCGATCGGCATCGCGGGCGTCATGGGTGGTGCCGACTCCGAGATCAGCGCGGCGACGACGGATGTCGTGATCGAGTCCGCGATCTTCGACCCGGTCAGCATCCGCCGCACGGCGTTCCGCTACGGTCTCCGCTCGGAGGCGAGCCTCCGGTTCGAGAAGGGCCAGGAGCATCGGCTCGCGAAGCTCGGCGCTGACAGGACCGCGCGACTGATCGCGGAATGGGCGGGCGGCCAGGTCGCCGTCGGTGCGGTCGACACGAACCCTTCAGAGCCCGCACCTGGACGCGTCGCCTTCCGGCCGTCTCGGGTCGATCGCCTCATCGGCACCGCAAGCTCGACGCAGGACCAGGCCGAGATCCTCGGTAGGGTCGGCATCGCGGTGGACGCGGCACCTCCTGGGACGCGCGTGCTCGTCGCCACGGCGCCCCAGCCTCTCGACGTCGATCCGGGTGACACCGAGACGCTCATCGCCACGATCCCGACCTGGCGGCGCGATCTCGTCATCGAAGCGGACATCGCCGAGGAAGTGGCGCGGGTGCGGGGCTATGACACCGTCCCCACGATCCTCCCCGACACCCCGATGCCGCCGTACCGGCCCTCGCCGCTCGAGATCCGCGACCACGTTCGCGACGCGCTCGCCGGCGCCGGTCTTGCCGAGGCAGTCACGTTCGCGCTGGTCTCCCCGCAGATGGCGGAGCGGTTCGGCCCGGTCCAGGACGCCGTCGTTCCGGGTGAGGGCGAGCCCGGCGGTCGGATCGTCACCGTCACCAACCCGCTCTCGACCCAGCACTCGGTGATGCGCCAGAGCCTCATCGGCAGCCTGCTCGAAGTCGTGTCGACGAACACGCGGCTCGGCCGGCCCGATGTCGCGATCTTCGAGATCGGCAAGGGATATGGCGCGACCGAGGACGGCGACTCGACCCACGAGTGGTGGCGGCTCGGTCTGGCATTGACCGGCTCAGCCGAGGTGCCGACGTGGGATCGCCCGGCTCGGCCATTCGACCTCGATGACGCGAAGGGCAGCATCGAGCTCATCGCCGAGACCCTCGGCTACGAACGCCCGACGTACTCCGCCGTCAGCGACGACCCGAACCTGCATCCCGGTCGTACAGCGCGGGTCACTGCCGGCGACCAGATAGCAGGTCGCGTCGGCGAGGTCCACCCGACCGTCATCGATGACCTCGATGTTCGCGCCGAGCGCGTCCTCGTGGCCGAGCTCGCGATCGCCGGTCTGTCTGGTGGCCAGCCATCGACGCCGCGCGTCACGAGCCCGTCGCGCCACCCGATCGTCGAGCGCGATCTGGCCGTCATCGTCGCCGAGGCCACGCGAGCAGCCGAGGTCGAGGCGTCGATCCGGGCGCGTGCCGGTGCGCTGCTACGCGACATCACCCTGTTCGACATCTATCGCGGCCGTCCGCTCGGCGACGACGAGAAGAGCCTCGCCTATCGCCTGGCGTTCGCCGCGGACGACCGAACGCTGGTCGAGAGTGAGGTCGATGCAGTCATCGCCGCGATCACTGCGGGACTCGGGAACGACGTCGGCGGCCGCCTCCGAGGGTAGCGGCCTAGCCAGAAAGTACCGGTCCGCACGCCCGCGGCGGCCGGTTGCGACGCCGAAGAACGCGCTGCTACCCTTGCGCGGCTTCGGGCCGGGATCCGGCACGAACGCCTACCCAAGGAGGCTTGGTGGATCTCGGGGCTCTCGGCGGCATCCAGCTCGTCGACTGGTTGCTCATCGTCTACTTCCTGGCCTTCTTCGTCCTCGGCTTCGCCCAGGGCACCATCCGGCGGCTCATCGGCATCGCCTCGATCCTGTTCTCGTTCCTCCTCGCGGCGAACCTTGCCGACCCGCTCAGCGAGTTCCTCAAGGCCAACTGGAGGGACCAGAACCCGGAATACAGCTACATGGTCGGGTTCCTCACCGTCTTCGTCGCGGCGTCCGTGGCGTTCGCCATCGTCATCCAGGGCTTCTACAAGCCACAGCCGCTGTTCGAGAAGGCGCGCTTCGTCGATGAGCTGATCGGCGGTGTCCTCGGCGTTATCCAGGCCGGCATCATCCTCGGCGCGTTCGTCGTCATCCTCGACTCCTACTACCGGCTCAACGCACCGCCGCGCGACACGGAGCTGCAGTTCCTGCGCGACTTCTGGACGTTCCTCGACAGCTCCCAGATCGTCGACTTCTTCCGCGCGACGCTGATCCCGCTGTTCTTCACGCTGTTCGGGTTCCTCGTCCCCGACAAGATCGAGGCGATGTACCCGAAGTCCTGAACGTCCTCGACCGGCGGATCGTCGCCGCTCCCACACCGGACTCGGCCCGAGCCCTTCTCGGCGCACGCCTCGTTCGCGACGACGAGACGGGGCTGCGCGTCGCGCGTATCGTCGAAGTCGAGGCCTACGGTGGGCCGCTCGACCGGGCGTCGCACGCACGGTTCGCGAGCGCCCGGCGTAACCGGGTGATGGCTGGGCCCGCGGGCATGGCGTACGTGTACCTTGTCTACGGGATGTACGACTGCCTGAACGTGGTGACCGGGGCCGAGGGAGCACCGGGTGCCGTCCTCATCCGCGCCGTGGAGCCGCTCGACGGTATCGACGAGATGCGTCGGGCGCGGCTCGTCGTTGAGGGGCGTCGCCGGGCGACCCGGACGGCAGAAGGTCTGGCGTCCGCCGAGGCGCGCATCGCAGCGACCCCGAGCGAGCGTCTTGCGAGCGGCCCTGGCCTGGTCGCCGCCGCATTCGGCATCGACACGACGTGGACGGGTCGCGATATGTGTGACCCTGCGTCGCCCCTCCGTCTCGAGCGCGCCGTCGACGATCCGGCCGATTCCGTCGACGACGACGCGGTCGAGGTCACGCCACGGATCGGTATCGACTACGCCGGGCCGGATTGGGTCTCCCGGCCGTGGCGCTTCGCGATCGCCGGCCACCCGTCGGTCTCCGGCTCGCGCGCCCGCTGAGGGCGCACATGGACGCTCGTTCCCAGGCGCTGCTCGAGTTCCCGCTGGTAAGGCAGCGCCTCGCCGCCGCCACCTCATTCCCGCCATCGCAGCGCCTGGCCGAATCGCTCCAGCCATCCGCTGACCCTGTCATCGTCGCGCGGCAGCTCGACGAGACCGATCAGGCCCGGGCGTTGCTCAGTGAGCGACCAGGGGTGGGTGTCGGCGGGGCCCACGACATCGGACCCTGGGTCGACCGCGCGGCGCGCGGTGGTCGGCTCGAACCAGAGCAGTTCCTGGGCATCGCCGAGACGCTGGACGCCGCCGCGCGTCTGGCCACGTCGCTCGCCGATGAGCGACGGCCCCTGTTGCGCGAGCTCGGCCGTGAGCTTCATCCCCTGCCGGCGGTCAGGAGCACGCTCGCGCGCAGCTTCGACCCAGTCGGGGAGTTGCTCGATACGGCCTCGCCGCGCCTCGGTGGGTTGCGCGCGGCCGTCCGCGTCGCCTACGACCGGTTGCGCCGGCGGCTCGACGCGCTCGTCGGCGCCGAGCTCGGCGGTGCGCTCCAGGACCCGATCGTCACGCTGCGCAACGGTCGCTATGTCGTTCCCGTCAAGGCGGAGGCGCGTTCCCGGGTCAAGGGCATCGTCCACGACGCGTCGGGCCGCGGCCAGACGCTGTTCATCGAGCCGCTCGTCGCGGTCGAGCTCGGCAATGCGTGGCGCGAGGCACAGGCCGCCGAGCAGGAGGAGGTCGCGCGCATCCTTGACGAGCTCTCTGCGCTCATCGCGGTCAATGCCGCGGCGCTCCGAGAGACGCTCGATGCGCTAGCGCGCTTCGACCTCTGGGCAGCGAAGGCGTCGCTCGCCGGGGACATGGATGCGACCCGCGCCGAGACCGCCGACCGTCCCGAGGTCGTGTTGCTGTCCGCGCGACACCCCGGCCTGACCGGACGCGTCGTCCCGATCGATATCAGGATCGGCGACGGCTATACGGCGCTCGTGGTCACCGGACCGAACACCGGAGGCAAGACGGTCACGTTGCGGACGCTCGGGCTCCTGAGCCTGATGCATCAGGCCGGTCTCCACATTCCCGCCGAGGCCGGCAGCAAGCTGCCGGTGTGGCGCGATGTGTTCGCCGACATCGGCGACGAGCAGTCCGTCGCCCAGTCACTCTCGACGTTTTCGGGGCATCTGCGGCGGATCACGACGATCGTCGCGGAGGCGGGGCCGGGCACCCTGGTCCTGCTCGATGAGCTCGGTGCGGGAACGGACCCAACCGAGGGATCCGCGCTCGCCCAGGCGCTGCTGGACCACTTCATCCGCGCCGGGGCGATCGTCGCAGCGACCACCCACTATGCCGAGTTGAAGGCGTATGCCCATACGACGCCAGGTGCGCGCAACGCCGCCGTCGAGTTCGACCTCGACACGCTGTCGCCGACGTACCGGCTGACGATCGGGCTGCCGGGCGGCAGCCAGGCCTTCGCGATCGCGGAACGTCTCGGTCTGCCCGAGTCGATCGTCGCGGACGCACGCTCGCGGCTCACCGAGGCGCAACGCTCGTTCGAGGCGACGCTCGCGGCGATCCGTGAGACCGAGGGCGAGACGAGTGAGGCGCTCGAACGGGCCCGCTCCGCGGAGCAGCGTGCGAGCGAGGCGCTCCGGACTGCCCAGGAGGAGCGCCGGCGAGCCCGTCGCGAGCGCGATGAGCAGGTCCGCGCAGCCCGTGATGAAGCCGAGCGGATCGTCGCCGAGCTCCGCGACGAGCTTGCCGCCACACGACGCATGCTCGACCGCGAGACGGTGACCGCGGCGTCGCTGGATGCGGCGTTGTCGCGCGCGGAGACGATCGCGTCGGGGCTGCCGTCAAGCCAGACGGCAGGCGAGGAGCCGCTCCCCGAACCTGCGGTCGGTCGGACGTGGAAGGTCGGCGATCGTGCCCGAAGTCGGTCGGGCGGTTGGGAGGGGCGGATCGCCGCGTTGGAGAAGGGTGGCCGCCGAGCGACGCTCGAGGCCGGCGGCCTCCGTGTCACCGTCGAGGTCGATGACCTCGTTCCGGCCATCGGGGCACCGACGAGTGTCGGTGGGGCCTCGCCGCGTGGCGGCGGCGCCAACGCGGCCTCGAATGCCGCGTCCCTCCGTCCCGAACGTGCTCGAACCGTGGCCTCGTCGCTGGACCTGCGCGGTGCCCGCGTGGAGGAGGCGCTCGAAACGCTCGATCGCTACCTCGACGACGCCGGTGTCGCGGGCCTCGGTTCGGCGACGATCATCCACGGGCTCGGGACCGGAGCATTGCGCGACGCCGTCCGGACGGCTGCCGCCGCCCATCCACTGGTTCGGTCGGTGCGACCGGGGGAACGTGGCGAGGGCGGTGACGGGGCGACGGTCGTCACGCTCTGAGGGAGCTGGCGGGGAGGGACGCCCCGCCGTCGATCATGGCTTCGGCGGCTTGCTCTTGTCCGGCCTGGGCGTCTCGGGTGGCGGGATGCACAACTCGGGCGGCAGCAGCGGGTCGCAGGAGGGTGGCGGCGTCGCCACGGGTGCGATCGGACAGTGCCCGGTCGGGGCGAAGGGCGCGCCCCATGTCTTGCCGAACGGTGTGAACGCGTTGTCGTAGAAGTACGACGTCCGTGTGCCCTCAGGGCCGCCGCGTGTGCCGGGCCCCTTCGCGGCGCGTGCCGCCCACAGGCGGTCCGCCTTCTGCCAGCTCGGGAAGTTGCTCTCGACCCCGTTGAGGTTCACGAAGCCCTTGGTCACCTTCGGCCCCGCGCAGCCGTCACGCCACAACAGGCCTGACGCCTCGTCGATCTCGCGTGAGACACGGAGCGTCTCGCGCTGCGTCGGGACCGTTCCCTTGATGAACAGCTCCTTGACCTTGGCCTTGGTGAACGGCCCCGGTTTGAGCCCGGTGAACGCGTCGACCGTCGCGGTCTGCAGACCGCCGGGTGCCTTGAAACTGGCGATCGGGTACTTCGCGCTGATGTCCGTCAGGATCGCCGACCACAGCGGCGCTGACGAGTCGAGCGACAGGCTGCCCTTGTTCGGCGAGTTATCGCTGTTGCCCATCCACACGCCGACAGCGAGCGCCGGTGCCTTCTTGTTGGCCGGTGGAGCGAGATAGCCGTAGGCGTGGACATCGCGGTTGTCGCTGGTCGTACCAGTCTTGTACGCGGCGGGCCGGCGGCGGCCGTTCTTCGCGTAGATCGCCCATTCGCCCCAGTAGGGGTTGACGCTCGGGGTGGTGTTGCCGGCCAGGATGTCGCTGATGATGTAGGCCGCCTGTGGGCGGATGACCTCGGCGCCTTCCGGCTTCGTCTCGTCGAGCGGCCAGACCTGGACCCCGTTCTCGTCGACGACCTTGGTGATCAGCTGGCGCGGCATCTTGACGCCGTGATTCGCGATCGTGCTGTACGCCGTGAGCATGTCGATCGGGTGGGTCACGAGGGTCCCGATGCCCATCGACGTGACCGGGCTCTCCCTCGGCGCGAACACGAGGCCGAAGTCCTGGCTCCGGTCGAAGGTGTGGTCGAGGCCCTGCATGATCGTCGCCTTGATGGCCGGCACGTTTAGTGAGAACTGGAGGGCGCTGCGGAGGCGTACCGGGCCACGTTCCTTCTTGTCGGCCTGGGTCGGGGTGAAGCCACGCCCGAAGTTGGTCACGACGTCCATGAACATCGTGCTTGCCGTGTACGTCTCGTCGTCGATGCCGATGGAGTAGTCGATCGGCTTGATCGAGGAACCGGGCTGCCGCCAGCCGTCCGACAGGACGTCGAACTGCGGCTGGAACTTCCGGTTTCCCTTGCCGGTGTAACGAGCGCTGCCGACATACGCCAGCACCTCGCCGGTTCGGTAGTCCATCACCGCCGATGCCGCGTTGTGGATGTTCCGACCGCGGAGGCCGAGGATCCAGCCCCACTCGCGCGTGGGGATCTTGTTGTCACGGAGGACTTTTCGCGGGTTGCTCGAGTGCGGGGCACGCGCCGCGGCGTACGTGTACTTCTCGGCGATCTTCTGCATGCCCCAGTCGAGCGTCGTCGTGACGCGATAGCCGCCCGTATCGACCTTTTCGCAGTCGGTCGGGTCGTCGGGGCAGAGGATCGTCGCGAGGTCATCGCGGACCTTCCAGACGAACTGGGCAGCACGCCATGAGGCCGATGCCTGGGGCTTGATGACGACGGGCTCTTCCTTGGCGGCGTCGTACTCGATGGCGTTGTGCTTCGAGCCACTCAGCGAGCTGCGCGTCTTCATGAGGTCGAGGATGTAGTTGCGCCGCTGGACGATCTCCGATGTCATCGGGACCTGGAGTTCGCTCTTCTTGCACTCCTGGTCCGAGTCGGGGTCCGGCGGGTTCTTGTCGAGACAGACCTCTTCGGCGTTGCGCATGAGGTCGAACCTCGTCGGCGACTGCGGGATCGCGGCGAGGATCGCGAACTGGGCGAGGGTGAGGTCGTTCAGCGACTTCCCGAAGTAGCCGCGTGCCGCCGCCTTCACACCGTATGTCTGGTTGCCGTAGAAGTTCTGGTTGAGGTAGGCGGTGATGATGTCCTGCTTGCCCTTGTCGCCCGGGTAGGCCTCGGTCAGCCGGATCGACTGGATGATCTCGCGCACCTTGCGCTCGTAGGTCGAATCGGCGAAGGCTTCGGGTGGAAGGAGGCGGGCGCGGACGAGCTGTTGGGTGATCGTCGAGGCTCCACGCGGCCGGCCGGCGAGGGTATCGAGACCGGCGCTGATGATCGCCGACGGGTCGAAGCCGGGGTTCGTCCAGAAGAACTGATCCTCGACCGAGGTCGTGGCATCGAGCATCTCCGGCGGGATGTCCTTGAAGCTCGCGACCTCACGCCGCTGGGTACCGAGCCTCGCGAGCTCCACCTTGCCGGTCCGGTCGTAGACGATCGTCTGCTGCTCGAACCGGAGGTCCTTCAGGGCCGTGCTGGGGTCGGGCAGGCCCTGCGAATAGAAGTTGTACGCGGCCACGGTGAACAACGCGCCAGCACCGGCCAACAGGATCGTGACCAGCAGGAAGACGATCGGGATGGCGATGAGGGTGGCGCGGATGACGGTTCCGCTGCGCCCGGTCGGCTGGCGGTTGAGGGCGCGCCGATGGCGCTGCCGCCTCGCCAGGGTGGTCTGCATCTAAGCCTGCACGATAGCATAGGGTCCGTGAACGACCGGACACGGGCGGCCGTCCCCGTGCAGACGAGACGGGGCCGCGCCCTGTGACGGCGGCACGCTCAGCGGGCGCTGGGACCGACCTGCTCGCGGAACTCGAATGGCGGGGGATCCTCCAGGCGACGACGCCCGGATTGGCGGCGCGGCTCGCGACGGGCAAGCCGATCAGCGGGTACATCGGCTTTGATCCGAGCGCCGATTCGCTCCACGCCGGACACCTCGTGCCGATCTTCGGACTGCTGCGGCTCCAGCGTGCCGGAGGCCGCCCCGTCGCCGTCGTCGGCGGCGGCACCGGGATGATCGGCGATCCATCGGGCCGGTCGACGGAGCGCAATCTGCTTGACCGCGCGACGCTCGAGCACAATGTCGCGCGGATCCGCGGTCAGCTCGAGCGATTCCTCGATTTCACGCCGGGCTCCGGCGGTGCGTCGATGGTCAACAACCTCGACTGGCTCGGCGAGCTGTCGCTGATCGACTTCCTGCGTGACACCGGGAAGCACTTCACGGTGCCATACATGCTGAGCAAGGACTCGGTGCAGGTCCGCCTCGACCGAGGTCTTTCGTTCACCGAGTTCAGCTACATGCTGCTGCAGGCGTACGACTTCTGGTATCTGCATCGGACGATGGGTGTCGAGCTGCAGATGGGTGGCGCGGACCAGTGGGGCAACATCACCGCCGGCCTCGAGCTCATCCGGCGCGCATCCGGGGTGGGGGAG
>DASSZA010000194.1:0-6928 GCA_035703005.1 Candidatus Limnocylindrales bacterium
GATCGTTGTCCCCTCGAGCAGGTAGGAGGTCGTGTCCTCGTCGACATCGAGGACGGCGACGGCCGGGTTGGTCACCCCGATCGTCGGAGGATTCGAGAAGCGCAGCAGCTGGAACCCGAGCCAGACCATGAACCCGATGACGAGCGCGACCAGGAGCGCGAAGACGATGAGGCTCGGCGAGAAGGTCAGTCCACGACGCGGCGCTGCGATCGGTCGCGGGACCGCGATCACGGCCTGTGGTTCCGGGGGCGCCCCACGCTCGCGACGCCATTGCAGGAGCACCTCGTCTGGGTCCAGGCCGAGATACAGCGCGTAGTTGCGCAGGAAGCCCTTGGTGTACACGGCACCAGGCAGCTCGCGGTAGTCGCCGCGCTCCAGGGCAGCGAGATATCGCGCCCGGATCTTCGTGTCGCGCTCCGCGCGATAGAGATCGACGCCCTTGCGTTCGCGCGCGGCCAGGAGGCGTTCGGGGAGGCCGGGTGCCACGTCGCTGGCCGGCGCGCGCGTATCGCGCTCCGCCCCAGCCGCGCGCCGGACCTGATCCCTCGTCGTCACTAGGCAGTCCCGTCCTGCTCGTGCTGCTCGGGTCGGTGCCGGCCACCAGGCGCCGCGCCGCCCGAGCGACCGTTGGGCCACAGGATACCGCAGCCCCTCGGCCGACCGGACAGGGGCACTTTCGGGTGGCCTCGACCCCCGGACTCAGTCCGCCGGTTCGAGCCCCCGGAGTCAGTCCCCCGGATCGTCGATGTCGTCCTGAGTGCGGAACCAGTTCTCCGGTCCGTAGATCTGGCGGGGGGTGGCGGGGTTGCGCGGATCCTGCGGGCCGATGATCCCGTAGCGCTCGAGCTCATCCATCACACGGCTCGCACGGGCAAAGCCGAGCTTGAGCTTCGTCTGGAGCATCGACGTGCTCGCGCGCTGGCTGCTTGTGACGAGCTCCGCGGCCGGGACCGTCATCTCGTCGACGCCGAGCTTGCGCAGCCAGCCGAACTGGCCGCCCTCGCCCCCTCCCCCGCCGTCCTCGGGGTCGGCGAAGGCGAGGATGCCCTCGTCGTAGTAGGTCCGACCGTCGGTCTGGTCGAGCCAGTGCTTGGTGACGGCGGTCACCTCCCGGTCGCTCACGAAGACGCCCTGCATGCGGACGGGCCGCGGCAGGTCGACCGGCTGGTAGAGCATGTCGCCGCGACCGATGAGGTCCTCGGCGCCGGGCGCATCCAGCACGGTCCTGGAGTCGACCATCGATGCCATCGCGAACGCGATCCTTGACGGGACGTTCGCCTTGATGAGGCCGGTGACGACGTTCACCGACGGGCGTTGCGTCGCGAGCACGAGGTGGATGCCGACCGCACGCGCCTTCTGAGCGATCTTGACGACCGGGTCCTCGACCTTGCGGCCCTCACGCATGATCAGGTCGGCGAGCTCGTCGATGATGAGCACGATGTAGGGCATCCGCTCGGCGGACTCCTCGGCGTCGCCGCTGCCGTTGCCGTTGGCCTCCGGCCGGTCGTTGAACCCCGCGATGTTGCGCACACCGTGGGCGGCGAGCAGCTTGTAGCGCTCCTCCATCTCGCGGACCGCCCAGTTGAGCACGGCCTTGGCCTCGCCGGGCTCGACGATGACGTGCTGGAGCAGATGCGGGAGACCGTTGTACGGGGCCAGCTCGACCCGCTTGAGGTCGACCAGGATGAGTCGCACCTCGTCCGGCCGGGCGCGCATCAGCAGGCTGGTGATGAGCGCGTTGACGCACACGCTCTTGCCGGAGCCCGTGGCGCCCGCCACCAGCAGGTGGGGCATCTTGGCGAGATCGACCGCGTACGCCTTGCCGGAAACGTCGCGGCCCAGCGCGAATGTGAGTGGGCTCGTCGCGCCGAGCATCGCACTCTCGTCGATGAGCGGCTTGAAGCCGACCACCTCGCTGACCGAGTTCGGGATCTCGATCCCGACCACGTCTTTGCCGGGGATCGGCGCCTCGATGCGGATCGAGCGGGCCGCGAGCGCCATCGCCAGGTCGTCGGCCAGCGCTTCGATGCGCGACACCTTGACGTGGTGTTCCGGGCGGACCTCGTACTGGGTCACGACCGGCCCCGAGTTGACCGCCACGACCTTGGCCGGGATCGAGAAGCTCAGCAGCTTCTCCTCGATGCGCCGCTTGTTCGACTCGTGATCCACCCCTGCGCCGACGCGCCCGGCGGCGCGTGGTTCGAGGAGCTCGACCGACGGCAGCGTCCAGGCGATCGCGTTGAGCGACTCGAGCGCGGTCGGGACGTCGGTCGCGACGGCCGTGGCCACGCGACTGGTCCCCGTGCCGACGCCGTTCCCGTTGCCGTTGTCGCGGCTCAGTCGAGCCGGGACGCCGCCGGAACCGCCGTCCAGCGGACCGGTCCATACCGTCTGGCTGACGGGCGACTGGTTGGACAGCGGCGCGGGCTCGTCGAGGATGCTGCGGGCCGCGGCGAGCTCGTCGGGCGTCGACATCGGTACCGCGACCGGTGGCTTGGTGGCGGCCGCCGCTGCGGCCTTCGAGGTACGGGCGGCGGGCGCCTGTGCCGGCTTCTGGGGTCGTGCCTCGTTCGCCCGCCGCATCGAATCAGCGGTCGTCGATCCCACCCACCGGGCGGCGCTCGCGAATGGTGCGAACAGCTCTCGAAGCTGGAGGTTGAACGCGAGCATCAACCCGAGACCCGCGATCGCGGCAAGCAGCACGAACGTGCCCGGGCCGGTGAGCAGCGGCTGCAGGGTGCCCGCGAGGAACCGCCCGATCCTGCCGCCTCCCCGTTCCGTGTCGAACAGCTCGACCTTGAGCACTTCGAACGCACCCAGCGCTGCGATGTACGCGATGGCAAGACCCGCGATCGTCATGCCCCAGCCCGACCCGGGAGCTCGTCCCGGGCCGCCCGCGACGTACCAGCCGCCGCCGAGCAGCAGGAACGGGAGCAGCCAGCGCCCGGTCTCGAACCACGGCGCGATCGAGTCGCGCCACCAGTCCGTGAGCGCGCCCTGCCCTGGCAGGATCAGCGCGATGAGCGTGATCGCGCCGAGCGCCATCATCGCGGTGCCGACGATCGAGCGGACGACCTCCGGCGTGAAGATGCGGGCGACGTCGCGCCGGAACCGCGCGGTCGTGGAGCGCCCCCGAGGCGCCCGACCTCCGGCCCGGGGACTCGGTCGACGTGCCTTGGCCACCATCAGACCTCGACCACGACGGGGAAGACGAGCGGGCGCCGCTTGGTCTGCTCGTACAGGAAGCTCGAGACCGCGTCCTTGATCTGACTCTTCAGGAGGCCGATCTCGCTGATGTGATCCCCTGGCGTGTCGATCGCGCTGATGACGCGGTTCACGACTTCGTCGAGCCGTGGATCCTGTTCGTTCATGTGGACGAAGCCGCGCGTCACGATCTCGGGACGCCCGACGACCGACCCGGTCTGCTTGTCGACCGTCACGACGATCATGAAGATGCCGTCGTTCGCCAGCGAGCGGCGGTCACGCAGCACGATCTCGCCGACGTCCCCGACCGACAGGCCGTCGACGAACACGTATCCGGCGGTGACCGGACTGCCGCGCCGTGCCGACCCATCAGCGAACAGCTCGATCGGCGTGCCGTTCTCGATGATGAAGACGTTGGCGGGGTCCACGCCGGTCTCGATCGCGAGGCGCCCGTGCTGGACCTGCATCCGGAACTCGCCATGGATGGGGATGAAGTGCTTCGGCTTGGTGAGGCCGAGCATGAGCTTCAGCTCTTCCTGGCTGGCGTGGCCGGAGACGTGGGCTCGCTTGATCGTGTGGTAGTAGACGTTCGCGCCGGCCTTGAACAGGTTGTCGATCGTCCGCGAGACGTATTCCTCGTTGCCGGGGATCGGGCTGGCGCTGACGATGACGGTGTCGCCGGGCTGGATCTCGACGAAGCGATGGTCGCGGTTCGCCATGCGAGCGAGGCCGGCCATCGGCTCGCCCTGGGCACCGGTCGTGGCGATGACGAGCTTGCCGTCCTCGTAGTCCTTGATGCGGTCCTTCGAGACGATGCGCGACGGCTCGTACGTCAGGTAGCCGAGGTCGGTCGCGATGCGGAAGTTCTGCTCCATCGACCGGCCGATGACCGACACGTCGCGGCTCATGTCCGCGGCGGCGTCGAGCACCTGCTGGATACGCGCGATGTTGCTGGCGAACGTCGCGACGATGACCCGGCCGTCGAGCGGTTCCATGATCTCGCGGAACGCATCGCCGACGGTCCGCTCGGACGGCGTATAACCGGGGTTCTCAGCGCGGGTGGAGTCGGACAGCAGGCAGGTGACCCCCTCGGCGCCGAGTCGCGCGAGGATCGCGAAGTCCGAAAGCTTCCCGTCGACCGGTGTGTGGTCGAACTTGAAGTCGCCGGTGTGAACGACGGTGCCGACGGGCGTCTTGAGCGCGATGCCCATCGCGTCGGGGATCGAGTGGCCGACCCGGAACGGGACGACGTGGAACGGGCCGATGTCGAGCTCGTCGCCAGGGTCGAGCGCATGCATCGGGTTGTCGTGGAGCTTGTGCTCCTTGACCTTCACGCTGAGCAGCCCGCGCGCGAGCGTGCTCGCGTAGATCGGCACGCCCGGGAACTCGGGCAGGACGTACGGCAGTGCGCCGACGTGATCCTCATGCGCGTGCGTGATGAGGAACGCACGCACCTTGTCGCGGCGCTCCTTGAGATAGGTGACGTCGGGGATGACGAGGTCGATGCCGAACATCTCCTCGTCCGGGAACATGAGCCCGCAGTCGATGACGACGATGTCATCGCCGTACTCGAAGACGTACATGTTCTTGCCGATCTCCCCCACCCCGCCGAGCGGGATGATGCGGAGCGGCGTGTCCGGGCTGTCGATCATGGTTACCTGTGGCTATTCGTTCAGAAGAATGTGAGTTGGTCGGTCGGATCGGTGTCGGGGTCGACGATGACCGGCCCGACCGGGGATGTCGCGGCCGTGGCTGCAGCAGCTGCCAACGCGGCTTCGCGTCGGGCGAGCCGGGCCTCGCGTCGTCGTTCGCGGGCGTCCACGAGCACCGTCGGGATCAGGGCGACGTCCTCGTAACTCTCTCGCTCGACGGCCGGCGACCGGAGCGCCGCAGCAGGGTGGTACATCGCGAACACGGTCGCGTCGCGGGCGCCGCTGGCTGGATCGACCGGTCCCGTCGTGCCGTGCGCCTGGGAGATCCGCGCGCCGGGCATGAACCGTCCCATCGAATGGCGCCCCAGGGTCACGATGACCGCTGGATCGAGCGCCTCGAGCTGGCGATGCAGATACGGCGCGCACGCTGCGACCTCATCGGGTTCCGGCTCTCGGTTTCCGGGCGGCCGGCACTTGACGATGTTGGTGATGAAGACGTCGTCCCGCGTCCAGCCGATATGCCCGAGCAGGTTCACCAGGAGGCCACCTGCGCGGCCCACGAACGGCCGACCCTCGAGATCCTCGTTCTGGCCCGGGCCCTCGCCGATGAACACGACCTCGGTCGCGGGGTCGCCTTCGCCGGGGACGGCCTTCGTCCGGGTCTCGTGGAGCCGGCAGCGGGTGCAGTCGCGGACCTCAGCCGCGATCGCCTCGAGCGCCGCTCGGCGCTCGGCGTCGGTCACGCGGGAGATCCGGCCGCGTCCCGTGTCGCGGCGGCTCTGACCCACCCGCGTTCGACGAGGATCTCCGCGAGCTCGACGGCGTTGGTCGCGGCGCCCTTGCGCAGGTTGTCGCTCACGACCCAGAACGCAAGACCTCGGCCACCCTCGATCGACGGGTCCTGCCGGACCCGCCCGACGAACACCTCGTCGCTGCCCGCGGCGGTCGTCGCCAGCGGATAGGTCGACGTCGATGGATCGTCCTGGACGACGACACCGGGGACGGCGGCGAAGAGCGTCCGCGCGCGCTCGGGGGTGATCGGATCGGTCGTCTCGACATGGACGGCCTCGGAGTGCGCCACGAATACCGGGATCCGGACAGCGGTGCTTGAGATGCGCAAGTCCGGCAGATGGAGGATCTTCCGGCTCTCCGTGACGACCTTCCACTCTTCCTTCGTGTAGCCGTTGTCGAGGAAGACATCGACCTGCGGGAGGGCGTTGAACGCGATCTGGTGGGGGTAGACGGCAGCCGTCATCGGCCGGTCTCCGACGTGGGCTTCGACCTGCTCCTGCAACTCGCGCGTCGCCTTGCCACCCGTGCCGGAGACGGCCTGGTACGTATCGACGACGACGCGCTCCAGGCCGACGCTATCGCGCAAGGCCATGAGCACGGGGACGAGCTGCATCGTCGAGCAGTTCGGGTTGGCGATGATCCCCTCGTGCCACGCAAGGTCGTCCGGGTTCACCTGGCTCACGACCAGCGGGACCGATGGATCCATCCGCCACGCGCTCGAGTTGTCGATGACGGTCGCGCCGCGCTTGGCGGCCTCTGGCGCCAGTGCGCTCGACGCGTCGCCGCCCGCGCTGAAGAGCGCGATGTCAACGTCATCGAACGCGTCGGGCGTCGCCTCGCGGACGGTGTGCACCGTCCCGGCGACATCGATCTCGGTGCCGGCGCTGCGAGCGCTCGCGAGGAGTCGAAGCTTCGTGTACGGGAAGGCCCGCTCGACGAGCGCGCTCGTCATCGTCCGGCCGACCAGGCCGGTCGCGCCGACGACCGCGACGGTAAGGGGCTTGACGATCACGTTGGGCATGGCTCCGCTGTGGTCTTGATCAGGTCGGGCACGGCGGGAGTATAGCAGCGGGCCTCGGGGCAACCGCTCATGCGAGCTGGCCGCGAGGCCGTGCGTCAGAGGTGTGAACCATCGCCAACGCGGGCATGTGCCGGTCCGGGACATCGAACGTCTGCGTCCCCCGCAGCCGTGGCGCGATCGGCGAACGTCCGCGACTCGTCCCTGCGTCAGTCGCAGCGGATGGCCACCTTCAGCGCCGGTTCGTGCGTGCCACGCAGGA
>DASSZA010000126.1:0-16892 GCA_035703005.1 Candidatus Limnocylindrales bacterium
GCTTCTGGGCGAAGCACGGCCTCCAGTGCGGCTTCTGCACGCCGGGGATGATCATGGTCGCGGCCGATCTTCTGGCCCGCGACAGCGACCCGGACGAAGAGACGATCCGGCACGCCCTCGAAGGGAACATCTGCCGCTGTACCGGCTACCACAACATCGTCGTGGCCGTGAAGGCCGCCGCAGTGGCGATGCGCGAAGGCGCCGCCGCTCCGGCGACCGCCGGCACCACCGCGTAGGCCGGGGAGTAGAGCGATGACCGACGTACTCGACGCCCCGACCACGCCGCTCGGCCAGCCGATCAAGCGCACCGAGGACCCGCGCTTCATCACCGGCAAGGGCCGGTATCTCGACGACATCAAGCTGCAGTCGATGACCCATCTGGCCATCCTGCGCAGCCCATACGCGCATGCCAACATCCGCTCGATCGACACGAGCGCGGCGAAGTCGATGCCGGGCGTTCACGCCGTCTTCACCGGTGCCGACATCCCCTACAACCCGCTGCCGATGGCGTGGCCCGCCGGTGGCAGCGCCGGGATCCAGAACAACGTCAGCACGCCGCGCGTCCTCGCGACGGACAGCGTCAAGTGGACGGGCGAGGGCGTGGCGGCGGTCGTTGCGGACACGCCCGAGCAGGCCGTCGATGCGCTCGAGGCGATCGTCGTCGACTGGGAGCCGCTGCCGGCCGTCGTCGACGCCGAGAAGGCGCTCCAGCCGGGAGCACCGCAACTCCACGAGAACGCGCCGAACAACGTCGTCTTCGAATGGAACGTCGGCGACAAGGCCGGGACGGATGCGGCCATCGATGGCGCGGAGGTCGTCGTCCGCCAGCGGATCGTCAACCAGCGGTTGATCCCCAACCCGATGGAGACCCGCGGTGACATCGGCTGGTACAACCCCGGGACCGATGAGTACACGGTCTGGATGTCGAGCCAGACGCCGCACATCCAGCGGCTGCTGCTGACCGCCTTCGTGACGGGCATCCCCGAGCACAAGGTGCGGTGCATCAGCCCGGACGTCGGTGGGGCGTTCGGCACCAAGATCTTCTGCTACGCCGACATGGCCCTCTGCATGTTCGCCAGCAAGGCGATCGGCGGGCGGCCCGTGAAATGGGTCGAGGGCCGCCGGGAGAACTACCAGTCGACCATCCACGGCCGAGATCACATCACCTACCTCGAGATCGCCGGCAAGCGCGA
Organism: Candidatus Limnocylindrales bacterium; assembly: GCA_035703005.1. Lineage (GTDB taxonomy): Bacteria > Chloroflexota > Limnocylindria > Limnocylindrales > CSP1-4 > SPCO01. Next base: position 1,194 of record DASSZA010000126.1, read on the forward strand.
TGGTGAGGTGACCGGGCTGCGCGTGAAGACGATCGCCAACCTCGGTGGACGGCTTTCGACGATCGGGCCGGGCATCCCGACCACGCTCTACGCCCGGGTGCTGCACGGGTGCTACCGGATCCCGAACATCTATGCCGAGGTGACCGGCGTCTACACGAACACGACGTTCGTCGACGCCTATCGCGGCGCTGGCCGACCCGAGGCGACCTACGTCATCGAGCGGGCGATGGACCTGTTCGCGGCAGAGATCGGCATGGACCGGGCGGAGGTCCGGCGGCGGAACTTCATCCAGCCCGACCAGTTCCCGTACGAGGACCCTTCGGGGCTCGGCACGGCGAGCGGTGGCGCCAAGATCTACGTCGACTCGGGCAACTACGAGCCAGCCATGGACAAGGCGCTCGCGACGGTCGGCTACGCAGGCCTCCCCGCCCAAAAGGAGGCCGCTCGCGCGCGCGGGAAGCTCCTCGGCGTGGGGCTCAGCACCTACATCGAGGTGTGCGGCGTCGCGCCGTCGAAATGGATCGGTGCGGTCGGCGAGGGCTGGGGCGCCGCGATGTGGGAATCGGCCAACATCCGCGTCCACCTGACCGGTAAGACCGTCGTGACGATGGGCACGCAGCCGCAGGGTCAGGGCCACGAGACGACCTACGCACAGGTCGTGGCCGACCGGCTCGGCATCCCGATGGAGGACATCGTCGTCCAGCACTCGGATACGCAGGGGACGCCGTTCGGCTACGGCTCGTACGGTTCCCGAACGAGTTCGGTCGGGATGACAGCCGCGATCAAGGCGGCCGACAAGGTTCGCGACAAGGCCCGCCGCTACGCGGCGCACATGCTCGAGGCGTCGCCCGACGACATCGAGATCGACGGCGCCGAGTACCGCGTCAAGGGTTCACCGGACCGCAAGAAGACGATCCAGGAGATCGCCTTCGCGCTCGACCTCGCGTTCGATGCGCCCGAGGGCATGGAGCCGTATCTCGACGAGACGGCCTACCACGACACGCCGAACTGCACCTGGCCGTTCGGCACGCACATCGCGACGGTCGAGATCGACGAGGAGACCGGTGAGGTCGATCTCGTCCGCTACGTGGCCGTGGACGACGTTGGCAATGAGATCAACCCGTTGATCGTCGCGGGCCAGCTCCACGGTGGCATCGCCCAAGGGGTCGGCCAGGCGCTCTGGGAGGGCGCCGTGTACAGCGACGACGGCCAGCTCCTCACGGGGTCGATGCTCGATTACGCGCTGCCCAAGGCCTCGCGCCTGCCGAGCTTCGAGCTCGACAAGACCGTCACGCCGTCGCCGGTGAACCCCCTGGGGGTGAAGGGTGTCGGCGAGGCCGGTGCGATCGCCTCGACCGCGGCGGTCGCGAACGCCGTGATCGACGCGCTCAGCGTCTATGGGATCCGCCACCTCGACATGCCCTACACGTCGCAGACGGTCTGGTCCGCGATCCAGGCGGCGAAGGGAGGCCAGGCATGATCCCGGCGGCGTTCGATTACCAGCGGGCGTCCTCGCTCGACGATGCGCTGTCGGCGCTGTCCGGCGGCGACGCGAAGGTCATCGCCGGCGGGATGAGCATCCTGCCATTGATGAAGCTGCGCCTCGCGCAACCCGGCAAGCTCGTCGATATCGGCAAGCTTTCCGAGCTGCGGGGGGACGGCCCGACCGCCAACGGCGGCTGGGAGATCGGTGCGCTGACCACCTACTCGGAGGCGCTCGCGGCGACCCAGCTCGACTTCACCCGCGAGTGCGTCGAGGGCATCGGTGACGTCCAGGTCCGCAATCGGGGCACGGTCGGCGGCGCGATCAGCCACGCCGATCCTGCCTCGGACCTGCCGGCCCTGCTGCTTGCACTCGACTACTCCGCGGTCCTGCGCTCGTCGCGCGGTGAACGGACCGTCCCACTCGATGGGTTCTTCAAGGGCGCGTTCGAGACCGACATGGCTCCGGACGAGATCCTCGTGAAGCTCGTGCGCGGTCCGTTGCCCGCGGGGGCCGACGGGTCGTACCAGAAGATGGCGCACCCTGCGTCGGGCTACTCGATCGTCGGGCTGTGCGCCGTGGTCGGGTCGTCGGGCGGGTCCATCTCGCATGCGCGGGTCGCGATCACCGGTGTCGGCCATGTCGCGTATCGAGCGAAGGCCGTCGAGTCGGCCCTGGTCGGCTCCGACGGGTCGGCGAGTGCCGTCGCGTCCGCCGCCAGCCATGCCACGGACGGGCAGGACGTCAACAGCGACATCTACGCCGACCGTGCGTATCGATCGAAGATGGCCGAGGTCTACGTCAGGCGCGCCATCGACGCCGCCCTCGGGCGGTAGCGCGGCCTTTTCCAGCGTCGGGCGTTGCGCGTCGAGCGAGTCACCCCGGGTCGACGCGCGCCAGCCCGGCTCGCCGGCGCGATCCTCACGCGGGACCTGACGATCGGCGGCAAGCGCTGGTCGAAGGGTCGACGGCTGTCGTCCGAAGACCTGCTCGAGCTTGCCGCAGAGGAACCAGGGCCCGCGGTGACGGTGCTCGTCCCGACTGGCAACGAACTGCACGAGGACGACGCCGCGCTGCGCCTGGCCAAGATCATCGCGGGGCAGGGGCTGGATGTCCGCGGCCCGAACCAGAGCCGGCTCGACCTGGTCGCTGCCGCGCCTGGCGTCGTCACGGTCCGCATCGCCGAGCTCGAACGGATCAACCGCCTCGACCCGCTTGAGGTGTTCACCGTCTACGACGGGCAGGTCGTCGAGAAGGGGGACCTCGTGGCCAGTGTCAAGGTGGCGCCGCACCTCGTCGACGCCGGCGTGATCGAGGCGGGCGCGCGTATCGCCGGGTTCGGCAGTCAGCCGATCGTGTCCGTCTCACCATTCGTGGCGCGGCGGGTCGGTGTCGTCGTCAAGGAATCCGTGCGCGCCACCGCGCGCGAGCGGTTCGAGGCGTCGGTGCGCGCGAAGATCGAGGGGCTGGGCTCCGAGATCATCGATATCGAGTACGTCCACGACGACGCCGATGCGGTCGAGACCGCGCTCGGCCGGTTCACCCGGGGCGCGGAGACCGCGGATCTGATCCTGACTGCCGGTTCCGCCTCGACCGACCCAGAGGACGCGTTCTTCGTCGCGATCGATGCCCTCGGCGGCCGCGTCGTCCGTCGCGGTGTGCCTTCCCACCCTGGGTCGATGCTGTGGCTCGCGCGTGTGGGTGGGACGTCGATCCTCGGGCTGCCGACGTGCGGCGCGTACTCGAAGGCCACGGCCGCCGACCTATTGCTGCCTCGGCTGCTCGCCGGGGAACCCGCATCCGAGGCGACCGTCGCCAAGCTGGGCCACGGCGGGATCCTGACGCGCGACCAGCGGTTCCGTTTTCCGAGGTACGCGCGCGACCTGGACGCGCCAGAGGGTTAGGAGGCGCGGGATGGGCGAGGCAGACATAGCGAGGGCGATCGCGAACGCGCGGTCGTACCTGACCGCGAACCCAAAGGACGCCCGGTATCGGGACGCCGCCGCGACGGCGACGATCGAGGACGGGCTCCGAGTCCGGGTGACCGGGGCCGATGGATCGTCGCTCGTGACGGACATGGTCGCCGGCGTTGGCGGTGGCGGTTCTGCGCCTAGTCCCGGGTGGATGCTCCGTGCTGCGTACGCGTCATGCGTCGCCACGTTCGTCGCGATGCAGGCGGCGGAGATGGGTTGGGCGCTGTCCGCGCTCGAGGTCTCGGTCGATTCCGAGTCCGACGATCGAGGGGTCCTCGGGATCTCGCCGGACGTCCCAGCCGGACCGCTGAGCGTTCGCGTCGCAGTGGATGTGTCGGTGCAAGGTGTCGATCCCGAGGTCGTCCGGACGACCATCGAGGCTGCGATCTCACGATGCCCGGTGCACGACGCCGTCGTCCGACCGGTGCCAGTCGAGGTAGAGATCCGCGCGTCGTAGCGGACCGCCGCGCGAACGCGCGCTGCCGCGTCAGGGCTTTGGCGGCTTCGGAGGCTTCTTCCCCTTGTCAGGCTTCGGCTTGGCGGGCTTCGGGGTCGGGGCGGGTGTCGCTGCCGGGGTCGGTGTGACCACCGTCGGATCCGGCGTCGGTGCTGGGGTCGGCGTCGGGGCCGGCGGTCGGGGTGCGGGCTCCTTCGAGGGCCGGGGCGTCGGCTTCGGCTTCGGTGCCGCTGCCGGCTTCGCCGCAGTCTTGACCGGAGTCTTCAGCGGAGCCTTGGCCGGAGCGACGACCTTCGTCTTGGTCGTCGCGGGCTTCGTCGACTGTGGTGACTTGGTCGGAGACGTCGTTGCCGGAGTCTGGGAGGCCGGCACGACCAGGGCGACTGCATCGTCGAGCGCCAGGGAGACTGGCGCCGCCTGCGGCCCGCCGCGATCGACCGCAGCAACGAACCCTCCTTGCGGGGCCGAGGGAACAGGGTCGCCCGGCGTCGCGACGAGACCGATCAGGCCGCCGATCGCAAACCCGAAGACGATGCCGACGATGGACTGGACAGACTTGGAAAGCACTAAACGGGGCCTCGTGCTGAGCCCGGGGGTCGTCACCAGACTAGACCTATCTCGACCAAACCGCACCTGTGCACGCCCTCAGCCCCATGTCAGATTCGTGCTAGCGCTCCGCGGATCCGGCCCTGGACCGGTCGACCGCCTCGGTCGTCGCGGACGCACCGCGCCGTGTAGCACGCGGAAGCTCTTGTCATCCGACCCGACGGCGCGCATCGTCCCGTGCGTGCAGCCACTCTTCGCGGCGGTCCTCCTGATCGCCGTCCTGGTACGGCCGATCGCCGTGCGGCTATGGCGAGCGGGCCTGATCTCGCGTCGGACCGCGATGATCGTCGTATTCGGCCGGTTCCCGGCGCTCGTCCTGACCTACGGTGTCCTGACGGGCGCTGCGCCACTGCTGATCCTCGTCCTCACCGCGCTCGCAACCATCCCGTCGCTGATCGTCCAAGGCCCACTGATGGATGTCCTCCCCGACGGATCAGCGCCCACCACGCCGGAGCCCAGGTAGCCGGCGCTCCTGCCCCGCACGGTCGAGTCCGTGTAGCATCCGATCCGATGACCGATCTCTCACAGCGGTCCGCCGGCGGGCGGGACGACCGGCCGCCGGGCACCCGCTCGATCGACGCGCTGACCGAAGATTTTCGCGGGCGCGACTACATCGCCGACCGATCGCTCACGACGGCCGTCTTCCTGGCGCTGGAGCTCGAGCGGCCGCTGCTCCTCGAAGGCGAGGCCGGCGTCGGCAAGACCGAGCTCGCGAAGGTGCTGGCGGCCTCGCTCGACACACGGCTGATCCGCCTCCAGTGCTACGAGGGGCTCGACGTCAACACCGCCGTCTACGAGTGGAACTACCCGCGGCAGATGCTGGAGATCCGGCTCCTCGAGGCCCGCGGCGAGGCCGAGCACGCGACCGCGCACGACATCTTCGGCTCGGACTTCCTGATCCGTCGGCCGCTGCTGCAGGCGCTCGAGAGCGACGACGGCGTCGCGCCGGTCCTGCTGATCGACGAGATCGATCGTGCGGATGAAGAGTTCGAGGCGTATCTGCTGGAGATCCTGTCCGACTTCCAGGTCACAGTGCCCGAGATCGGGACGATCCGCGCCCAACGACCCCCGCGCGTGATCCTGACGTCCAACCGGACGCGTGAAGTGCACGACGCGCTCAAACGGCGGTGCCTGTACCACTGGATCGACTACCCGACGGCCCAGAAGGAATTCGAGATCGTCCTCGCGCGCGTCCCCGAGGCGCCCGAGGAGCTCGCTCGGCAGGTCGTCGGGTTCGTCCATCGACTTCGGGAGGCGGACTTGACCAAGGTGCCGGGCATCGCCGAGACGCTCGATTGGGCAGCGGCCTTGCTCGCGCTGGGTGCTCGTGAGCTCAAGCCCGAGCTCGTCGACGAGACGCTCGGCGTCGTCCTCAAGTACGAAGAAGACATCCGCCAGATCCGCGGCGAGCAGGCGACCCGGATGCTGACAGAGGTCGCCGCGCGAGGCTGATACCCATGGACGCATCGCGCACCTTCGCCGCCACAAAGCGATCGATCGCGCGATGACGTTCCCGGTCCACGTCGGACCGTCGTCGATCACGACCAACCGTGACGATCGCATCCTGATCTGCCAGCCCGATGGGCGGATCACCGGTCAGGCGGATGGGTTCTTCACCCGCGACACCCGGTTCATCTCCGGCTACGACGTGTGGATCAACGGCGTCCGGCCGATGCTGCTCGGCTCCGGCCCGATCCGATCGTTCTCGTCACGCTTCGAATTCACGAACGAGACGCTGGTCGACCCCGACGGCACGATCGAGCGCCAAACGCTCGGTCTGCGGCTCGATCGGACGATCGCCGACGGTGTCCACGAGGACTACGACCTCGAGAACTTCTGGCCACGGCCGATCCGCCTCACGATCGAGATCGCGATCGTGTCGGACTTCGCCGACATCTTCGACGTCAAGCGGGGCCAGATCGTTCGCCGCGGCGAGCTGAATACCCGCTGGTTCCGCTCGCGCGGCGAGCTGCGCTCGATGTACACCAACGGTGACTTCCGGCGCGAGCTCATCGTCGGGGTCGAGCACCCCGGCTCCCAGCCACAGTTCGCGAACGGGCGCCTTGTCTTCGACATCGCGTTGCCGCCCAAGGGAACGTGGCACACCTGCATCAAGTGGTACCCGGTGACGCAGTCGAAGCGGCGGTTGTCGACGCTCGATTGCAACGCGGTCGATGCGCCGATGCGCGCCGTGGGCGCCGCTCGCCTGCCGAACGTGAGCATCCGATCGCCGAACCCGACCGTGGATCGGGCGTGGACCCAGGCCGTCCGAGATCTCGAGGCGCTGCGGCTCGAGGACCCGACGATCGAGCGCGGGGTGTTCATCCCTGCCGCGGGCGTGCCGTGGTTCGTGACGCTGTTCGGGCGCGATTCGCTGATCGTGTCGATGCAAGGGATCTCGGGCTTCCCGGAGTTCGCAAGGGGGGCGTTGCGCCGGCTCTCGGAGCTGCAGGCGACGTCGGATGACCCGGAACGCGACATGGAACCCGGCAAGATCCCACATGAGATCCGCCACGGCGAACTGGCCCAGCTCGGGATCCTGCCCTTCGCGCCGTACTACGGGACGCACGACGCGACGAGCCTGTTCGTGATCGTGCTCTCATACCTCTACCACTGGACGGGCGACGAGCGCCTGCTCCGGCGCTACCTCGCCCACGCCGAGGCGGCGATGGCCTGGGTCGACGTGTACGGCGACCGCGACCAGGACGGCTTCCAGGAGTACAAGACCCGGTCCTCCCACGGCTTCTACAACCAGGGCTGGAAGGACGCCGGCGATGCCATCGTGGAGGCGGACGGCAGCCTGTCACCGCTGCCCATCGCGACGTGCGAGCTACAGGGCTACGTCTTCGATGCGAAGACCCGGCTGGCGGAGGTCTACGACGTGCTCGGGCGACCGAAGGACGCGCGCCGCCTCCGGCGGGAGGCGCAGCGCCTGTATGAGCGCGTGAACGAGACGTTCTGGTGGGAGGAGGAGGGGACGTATGTCCTCGGCCTCAACGGTCGCAAGGAGCAGATCCGCAGCGTCGCATCGAACGCCGGGCATCTGCTCCAATCGGGGATCGTGCCCGTCGAACGGGCCGGCCTGGTCGTCAAGCGCCTGCTCGCCGATGACATGTGGTCGGGCTGGGGGATCCGGACGTTGTCCGCGGACCATCCGGCGTACAACCCGTTCTCGTACCAGCGCGGGTCGGTCTGGCCGCACGACAACGCGACGCTTGCCGGCGGGTTCCGGCGCTATGGGTATGCCGCGGAGGCGGCACAGGTGGCGAAGGCACTCTTCGACGCCGCCGAGCAGTTCGCCGGGACGCGGCTCCCGGAGCTGTTCTCGGGGATGCCGCGTGTGCCGGCGAGTTTTCCGGCGCCGTACCTCGGGGCGAACGTGCCGCAGGCGTGGGCGGCGGGCTCGATCTTCCGCCTCGTCGCGATCCTGTGCGGGATCCACGCGACGTTCGAGGCCGGCGAGCCGAAGCTGTACGTCAATCCGGCACTACCCGACTGGCTTCCCGAGATCACGATCCACAACCTGCGGGTCGGTGGCGGCGCGCTCGAGATCCACTGTCGGGACGGGGCGGTCGACGTGCTCTCGAACACCTCTGGCTTCGCCGTCATCCATTCGCCGGCGCCGGGTCCCCTCGGCAGCCGCGGAGCGGTCTCCGCGGACGCGCCACCTGGACGCGCCCAGCCCCAGGTCGCAACGAGCGGCTGACCTCGCGCCCATGACGGCGTGGGGCGTTCGTGGCAGAGTCACGACATGCAGGCCGGTGACGATCCCTCCATCGTGAAGGCCCCGTGGGGCCCGGAGATCGACGGCCGCCGTCTCCTCAACGAAGCGGTCGGCTTCGGGCGCGCGCTGCGCGCCGCGGGGCTGGCGATCGACCTCGGCGCCGCGGTCGATTACGCGCGGGCCCTTCCCCTCGTGGACATGGGCTCCCGCGAGCAGGTCCGCGCGGCCGGCGAGGCCGTGTTCGTCCGCCGGCGTGACGATCGCGAGACCTACGACATCGTGTTCGACCGATGGTGGCGCGCTCGGGGGCGACGTCAGGGTGACTTCCAGGCGCCGCCGCTCCGCCATCCCGACGGGAACGAATCCGAGGGCGACACACCCGGTGAGGCGGCACCGACCGGCGGGGATGAGCGGGTCTCCAACCGTCCCGACGAATGGGGCGTGCCGATCCCCTCGGACGGCGACGAGGACGAGAGTGGCGAGGACATCGAGGGCATCGTCGTCGCTCCCGACGCCTACTCGCGTGGCGAGATGCTCAAGCACCGCGAATTCGACCGGATGACGCCCGCAGAGCTGCGCGACGCCGAGCGCCTCGTCGACGAGCTGGTGCCAAGGCTCGAGCAGCGCCGGACACGCCGGTATGAGCTCCACTCCCACGGCCGACGGCTGGCACCCCGGGCGATGTTCCGACGAAACCTCGGGACGGGCGGCCAGCTGATGTCGTGGGTCTGGCGCCGTCCTGTCCGCGAACCGCGCTCCCTGGTCGTGATCTGTGACATCTCGGGGTCGATGGAGCGCCATTCCCGGTTGTTGCTGCGGTTCATCCAGGCGTTGTCGGCGTCGAGCGCCGTCCGTGCCGAGTCGTTCGTGTTCGGGACGCGGCTGACGCGCGTGACCCGTCTGCTGCGGGACAAGGATCGCGACCGTGCGCTTGCCAAGGTCAGCGAGGCGGTCAACGACTGGGCTGGCGGGACGCGGATCGGCGAGAGCTTCCGGACGTTCAACCAGACATGGGCGCGCCGGACCCTTCGATCGAGCGGCGTCGTGATCGTGGTGTCCGATGGCTGGGACCGCGGCGATCCCGCGCTCGTGGCGTCGGAGACGGCACGTCTTCGAAGGAACTGCCATCGGCTCGTCTGGCTCAACCCGCTGGCCGGGACGCCCGGCTACCAACCGCTCGCGGGCGGGATGCGTGCCGCCTATCCGTACATCGACGACTTCCTGCCGGCTGGGACCGTCGCATCGCTCGAACGGCTCGGTGAGATCCTCGGCGGCGTCCGTTCCGCCGATACGCGGCAGGGCGCTGAAGCCGCGGCCCACGCCGCAGTCCCCCTCACGAGCGAGCTGACCGCCGTCACACCCCCGACCGTCGTGGGCGGCACGCCCACCGATCCGACATCCGCGAGGCCGATCCGATGAAGGAATTGCTCGACACGCTATCCATTTGGCAAGGGGAGGGGATCGATGCGGGTCGCGCCGTCGTCGTCCGCACGTTCGGGTCGGCGCCAAGGCCTGAGGGTGCGGTCCTGGTGCACGCGACCGATGGGCGGATCGCCGGGTCCGTCAGCGGTGGCTGCGTCGAGGGCGCAGCGGCAGAGCAGATCCAACATGCCTGGACGACCGGAAAGGCGCGCGTGATCCGCTACGGCATCAGTGATGAGCAGGCATGGGACGTCGGCCTCGCCTGCGGCGGGACGATCGACGTCCTGGTCGAGCCGGCGGTGCCGCCCGCCGCTGTCCAGGCTGCGACCGAGTCGCTCGGGGCAGGTGGCCTCGGCGCCGCGGTCGTGACGCCACTCCCCGTCGATTCGCCATCTGCCGACGCGGGACCCCACGAACCGGGGGAGGGGGCACCTCCCGAGCCGAAGCTGATCGTCCACGCCGACGGCCGGCTGGAGGGCTCGCTCGGTGATGCCGCCCAGGACGCCGCACTGGTCGATGCCGCGCTCGAGGCGCTCAAGCGCGGCCAGTCGCGCACGGTCGAGCTCGGTGGTCGCTCGCTGTTCGTCGAGGTGTTCCCGGTACGGCCGCGGCTCGTGATCGTCGGCGCGGTCGAGGTCGCCCGAACGCTCGTCCGCCTCGCGAAGGAGCTCGGGTTCGAGACGGTCGTGATCGATGGCCGCGCCTCGTTCGCGACCCGTGAGCGCTTCCCCGACGCGGATCAGCTCATCGTCGGGTGGCCCGACGAGGTCGCGGACGACATCGGGCTCGGCCCGAACGACGCCGTCGCCGTGCGGACGCACGACGTGAAGTTCGATGAGCCGGCCATCGTCGAAGCGCTCCGCCGGGGTGCGCGATACGTCGGCGCGGTCGGTTCGCGCAAGACACAATCGGATCGGCGCCAACGGTTGCGTGACGCCGGGGTCAGCGACGAGGCGCTCGGTGAGTTGCGAGGTCCCGTCGGGCTCGATCTCGGCGGGCGGCAACCGGCGGAAACGGCCCTCGCGATCCTCGCCGAGGTCGTCGCGGAACGGTATGGCGGCACTGGCCGGCCCATGCGCGAGCAGGCGGCTCACACGGAGGGCTCCACGCGAGTGGCCATCGAGGGCACGCCGGTCACCGCGGGCTGACCCCGCGGTTCGAGGGAAAGGGAGGACATGAAGGGCGATCGGGTCGAGGTCGTGGTCGATACAGGAGGAGCCGTGCAGACGTTCGACATCGTCGCGAGTCGGGCGGGTCGCCGGATCGAGGTGACCACGGCGCGCGGCGTCGTCGAGGTGACCGAGGTGACGCGCGGCGGCACGCCGGTACGGACCGGCCGGTTCATGGCGAGCCGGCTCATCGCGCTGGTCGAGCATCCGGCCCGCGAGGGCGACACGACGGTCGACGTCGAGACCCGGCGGCGCATCGGGGCGAAGCCGGCCCGGAAGGGGCGCGCGGCCGAGCCCGTCCCCGGCCTCTTCGATGTCTCAGCGGCTGCTGACACGGAAGACAGCGCGTCCGACGACTTCTAGCGCCTCGCGGTACGGCGTTGCGCCTATCGCGTCGATTTGACGGATGCGCGAGCATCGACGGATGGGACGCGCCCGGCCGGACGGGGCTCGCATCGCCGCCATCGTGCTCGCCGCCGGCGCCGGTTCGCGCTTCGGCGGCGGCAAGCTGCTCGCTCCGCTCGAGGGTCGCCCGATCCTCCAGCACGTCCTCGAACGGCTCGAGGCCGCCGACTTCGATGAGACCGTCGTGGTCGTCGGGGCCGACGCCGAGGCGGTCGAGGAAACGATCGACGCTGGGACCGCCCGGCTGGTCGTGAACCCGGCTCCCGATCAGGGGTTGTCGAGTTCGTTGAAGGTCGGGATCGGGGCGTTGTCGGACGATGCCGATGCCGCGCTGATCACGCTCGGCGACCAGCCGCTGCTGCCGCCGCGAGCGGTCCGGGCCCTGCTCGACGCCGAGGTCGTGCCTGGCCGGCCGATCGTCGTCCCGGTCTACGGCGACGGCGCTGGGAGGAACCCCGTCCTGTTACGACGCGACGCGTTCGCGCTCATCGACCAGACGAACGGCGATCGCGGTCTCGGGCCGCTCATCGACGCCCATCCGGAACTCGTCCACGAGATCCCGATCCGCGTGGAGGGCGGCAACCCGGACGTCGACACGCGTGACGACCACGTAGCGCTGCTCGAAAAGGCGTGGGCTGCGCGCGTGGTGGCGAACGCCGAGCAGGTGGAGCGCTTCCGGGAGGTGCCCGACGGATCCGACTTCTACGCGCCGGTCACCGGCCTCTTCCGTGCCGATCCGCGAAGGACCGACGAGCCGGTGCTCCAGGCGCTGCTCGAACTCGTGCAGCCGGGTGAGACGTGGCTCGACATCGGCGCCGGTGCCGGCCGCTACGCGTTGCCGATCGCGCTCGCGCTCGCGCCATCCGGCGGTCGGGTGATCGCGGTCGACGCGTCACCCGGGATGCTCGACGCGCTCATGGAACTCCAGGCAGAGCACGGCATAACCGACGTCGAGGTCGTCCAGACCCGCTGGCCGCCGCCACGCACGACGTCGCGTGATCGGTTCGCGACCGACGTCGCGCTGATCGCGCACGTGGGGTATGACATCGAGGCCATCGGCCCGTTCGTTCGCGCGATGGAGTCCGTCGCGCGGCGGCTCTGCGTCGCGGTGCTCATGGAGCGTCAGCCGTCATCGGTCGCCGACCCGCTCTGGCCGCCGGTCCACGGCGAAGACCGCGTATCGCTCCCGGCATTGCCTGAATTCGTCGAGTGGCTACGGGCGCGCGGTCACGAGCCGAACGTCGAGCTGATGTCTCGTGAGCCGCGCCGCTTCGGATCGCGGGACGAACTGGCCGGGTTCCTGCGTCGCCAGCTCTGGATCGAGCCCAGCGGTGAGAGTGAGCGCCGCTTCCAGGCAGCGCTCGACGAGCTCGTCGTGGACGACAAGGACGGCGTCGGCCTCCGGACCCAGCTGCCGCTTCCGGTCGGCGTGGTGACCTGGGATCCGCGACGGCCTGCGTTGTGACCGAGCTGCTGGCACCCGACGGCAAACCGATGGTCGGCCCGTTCGATCGGGCGGGCTGGCGGAAATGGCTGATCGCGAACCACGGGTCGTCGAAAGGCGTGTACCTGGTGTCGTGGCGCCGCGCGACCGGCCGGGCGAGCGTCCCGTACGAGGAGGCCGTCGAGGAGGCGCTTTGCGTCGGCTGGGTGGACGCGACGGGTCGGACGCTCGACGAGGAGCGTGGGATCCAGTGGTTCGCGCCGCGGCGTCCGAAGAGCGGTTGGGCGCGATCGAACAAGGAACGCGTCGCCCGCCTCGAGGCTGCGGGCTTGATGTTGCCCGCTGGTCTGGCCGCGATCGAGGAGGCGAAACGGAACGGGATGTGGACCCTCCTCGACGACGTCGAGAACCTCGTCCTCCCCGACGACCTGACCGCTGCCCTCGCCGCGGCTCCGCCAGCGCGCGAGAACTGGGATGGGTTCTCGAAGAGCGCCCGGCGAGCCATGCTCGAATGGGTCGTCCAGGCGCGTCGCCCCGAGACGCGCGAGAAGCGGATCAGGGCGATCGCCGAAGGTGCCGCCCGTGGCGAGCGGCCGTACCCGCCGCCCTCGGACTAGGGACTCGGTCTCTCGACCGCTTCGTCGATCGATCGGAGCTCTCGCTCCCCGCGACTCATCGTGGCGACTCGTGCCGCCTCGCGGACGAGCTCGATGCAGCGTTCGACATCGATGTCGTCGGGGTCGAAGAACTTCAGCCAGCGGACGCGTTTCGTGATGCCGGCACCCTCCAGCATCCGCTGCGGGTCGCGCATCGCCCAGCCGTGCTCGAAGCCGAGGTGGACGTGTTCGTTCTCGGGTGCCACGAACGCGAAGTACACGCGCTTGCGGCCGGTCGGCAGGTCGTAGCCGATCAGGCGCCAACCCGGTCTGACCCGCTCGACGGCTTCAGGGATGGCCTCGATGACGACGTTCCGCAGCCGCTCCGCGATCGCGCGCATCGGCGGAGGGAAGTCGTCGAGGAGCGCCTCGGGCGGGATGACATCCATCCACCAACGATGCCAGGGAACCGTTGACGTGCCAACGACCCGGGTCGATACTCGAACCCTCCATCGCAGCATCACGGACCGACGCGTCGGAGGAGCACGCGCCGACGTCCGCGCCACCGTCATCGGACAGCTTTAGGCCTGTCCGCGCCGGACATGGACAGGCCCCCATACCCGCGTGAGCGGGAGGAGGCAGGCAGCGCGATGATCCCCGGTCAGTTCGACTATGTGCGTCCCGGCGACCTCGACCAGGTGCTCGCGATCCTCAAGGCCCGCGAGGGCGAAGCGAAGATCCTGTCGGGCGGCTACAGCCTCATCCCGCTGATCAAGCTGCGGCTCGCCCAACCGGGCGTCCTGGTCGATCTGCGCGACGTGACCGGGCTCGACCAGATCGTCGAAACGGATGACCACCTCTCGATCGGCGCCAAGGCCACGCACCGCCAGATCCACGAAGCCCCGATCATCCGGGACAAATACCTCCTCCTCCACGACGTGACGGGCACGATCGGCGACCCGCAGGTTCGCAACTGGGGCACGATCGGCGGCTCGGTCGCACACGCGGATCCCGCGTCCGACTGGCCTGCGCTGCTCCTGGCGGGAAACGCGTCGATCGTGTGCCGCGGCTTGTCTGGCGACCCACATCGCATGAGGGTCGGTGACAACCCAGCTGCGGCGGGCCATGAGGTGCGCGAACGGGTCCTGCCGGCTCGCGGCTTCTTCCTCGACGCGTTCACGACGGCCATCGAACCGCTGGAGGTCCTCACCGAGATCCGTTTCCCGAGACGGCCACGCGGCCAGGGTGGCGGGTGGCAGAAGCTCGAACGCAAGGTCGGCGACTTCGCCACGGTCGGCGTGGCCGCCGTTATCCGTCTCGGCGCCGATGGCCGCATCGAAGGCTCCGGGATCGGCGTCACCGGGGTGTCGGACGCACCGTTCGCGGCGACAGACGCCGAAGCCGTCCTTGGCGGCAACGAGCCGTCCGAAGAGCTGTTCCGCCAGGCCGGCGCCGCTGCCGCGGCGCAGAGCCGGCCAGCCTCCGATGTCCGCGGGCCCGTCGATTACAAGCGCGCGATGGTCGCCGAGATGACCGTCCGAGCGCTTACCACGGCGCTCGAGCGCGCCCGCGCGAACGCGTAGGAGACGACGATGACGACGCAACACATCACCGTCGAGGTCAACGGGACCGCGCACGAGGCGGATGTCGAGCCGCGCCTCCTGCTCGTCCATTTCCTGCGCGACACGCTCGGCCTTACGGGCACGCACGTCGGCTGCGACACGAGCAACTGCGGCGCGTGCACGGTCCACGTGGATGGAGCCAGCGCCAAGTCGTGCACGATGCTGGCCGTCCAGGCCGACGGCCGATCCGTGAAGACCATCGAGGGCATGGCGGACGGGGCGAACCTCCACCCGCTGCAGCAGGCGTTCTGGGATCAACACGGCCTGCAGTGCGGGTTCTGTACGCCCGGGATGATCATGCAGGCCGCGTGGTTGCTCGACGAGAACCCACACCCCAGCGAGGAGGAGATCCGCTGGGGGATCAGCGGCAACCTGTGTCGCTGCACCGGCTACGTGAACATCGTGAAGGCCATCCAGCAGGCGGCCGGCGAGCTGAGCGCCGCCGACTCGGCGCCCGTGGTGGCCGCCGAGACCACCGAAGGCCAGGCCGTCACGGCCGAACCGGCCGCGGCCGGCTGAGCGGGAGACGCGACGATGACGATGACGGAACCCCGCACCAGCCCCGAAGTCGGTGGCATGGGCCATTCGGTCAAGCGCAAGGAAGACCCGCGGTTCATCCGCGGCGCGGGCGAGTACATCGATGATGTGAACCTGCCCGGTCAGCTGTGGCTGGACATCGTCCGGAGCCCGTACGCACACGCGACCATCAAGAGCATCGACTCGAGCGAGGCGCTCAAGGTCCCAGGGGTCCTCGCCGTGATCACGGGCAAGGACCTCGAGGGCTACGGCCTCCACTGG
>DASSZA010000149.1:0-20158 GCA_035703005.1 Candidatus Limnocylindrales bacterium
CTCCAGCTCCAATTCGCGGCACCTTCGCGAAACCGCGGCGGCGACGTGCCACCGGTCGTACATGATCGGCACGGTGGAGGAACTCGACGACTCGTGGCTGTCCGGAGCGAGGGTGGTTGGCGCATCCGCGGGTGCATCCACGCCGGACGATCTCGTGTCGGCGGTCGTCGAACGGCTGTGCCGGGATGGCGCCGACGTCCAAGATCACGCGGTGGTGGAGGAGGCTGTAGCCTTCGGCCTCCCGCCGGGCCTGACAGCGGCCGCGAGACATACCTGAGCGACCGCCCCGCCAACTGGTCGGAGCCATGTAGTCGACATGAGCGGATCTGCTTGGATCCCCGAGAGCTTCTGGGCAAATGGATGAGGCCCCTTTCGCAGATGCGAGAAGGGGCCTCAGGCAACGATGTTGCCGCGAGAGTCACGCGAGAACGGGCGTCTTGACCTCGACGAACGCCTTGAAGTTCTCGAGCGAATGACGGACGTCACGCTCGATGGCCTTCTGCACGAAGAGCTTGTCTGCGACCTGCCCGAACATGCCCGGCAGCTCGTACTCGGCAAGGATCTCGATGTCACTGCCGGTGCCGACCGGTGTGAACCGATAGGTCGTGGTCAGCGAGCCGCCCTGAGTCGATGTCCCGGTCATCCTGACGAGCCGTGGCCGCTCGATCTCGACGATCTTGGCCCAGCCCTCCATGGTCCGGCCCAGTAGGCGGATCTTCGCATAGATCTTCGTCCCGACCTTGTCGGGCGGGCCGGTGACCTCGTCGACCGCGACGTACGACACATTCCATTCGGGTAGGCGCTTGTAGTCGATCGCCAGCTCGAAGGCCTGCTCGACCGGAACCTCGAAGTGCTGAGTGAACCGAAGCTGGTTCATCGGGATACCTCCTGCGCTGCGCGGGCCGGGCTCGCCAGTGGCTCGGCGCGGACCGGGCGGCCGCCATCGGGGCCGCGCTTCATCGCCTCCCGCAAACCCTTGAAGTCTCAAGCGTGGAAGGCCGACCCGCCAGTGCCGGACGGCACTTCGTCGATGACCCGACTGTCGTCGTGGCGACACGAATCGGCGCGCCTAAGGACCATCGTCAGGCGGCAAGCGGCTCGGATGCCATTCTCGCCTTCGGCGCCTCGGCCCGCGCCTTGATGCCCTCGAGCATGCCCGCCTCCATGTAATGGTGGACCAGCTCGAGCGGCCAGCGATCGATGAGCCCCGCGAACGGGCCGACCACTTGGCCGGCGACCGGAAGCCTTCGAGCGAATGGCTCCAGCCAGCCTCCCCGTGTCCGTGCGATCAGGCGTGTCCTACTCCCGTCATCGAGGGGTTCGAGCACGAGCCACTCGCCGGCGATGAGCACGCGCGGCGGTTCGACCACCCTCGCCTCAAGGGAGTTGAAGCGCGAGTACGGCACTCGATCGCCGACCTTCAGGTCCTGCCACTCGGGATGGATACGGCTCGCCGAATGTCCTTCCGCGTAGGTGATGAACAGCAACCGCTCGACCCATTCATGGGTATAGAAGCCGGCCCGGCCGGAGCCCATCTGGACGAGCCAGGGCCACACGTCCTCCGGCGACGCATCGATCGTGATGGCACGCGTCGAGACGAGCCGGTCACCAGTGGGCGAAGGCAGCTCATCCCCTGGCAGCACTTTGGTCGACTCCTCGTCAGTCGCGCCCCAGCGGCAGATGTGCGGCCGCACGACCATGGCGAAGACGGCGCCACTCAGGCCATACGCGGCAGCCAGCCCGATCAGGCTCCTTTGAAACCTTGTCCTGCTCATGCAGCTCCCTGGGCTGCGGGTCCGGTCAGATGGACCCGGTGTCGGCCGGGCTTGGATCCATGCGGAATACCGGATGGCCGCTCTTGTTCGGGATCTCCTCGAAGTACGGATCGACGCGGTGGCCGAGCTTGCGGCGGTACGCATCGACGACAACGTCATGCTCGGCGCCGAACACTTCGGTCGGACGGAACGGCGATGTCTTGCGATGGAGACGGAACTCCGCTTGGCCGGTGGCCCGGAGGTTGCGGACCCAGTGCGTCTCGCCCCGGCCGGACACAAGGTAGCGGCGACCGTCGAGATCGAGCGGCTCACCCATAGGCACCGTCAGCGGCCGACCGCTTCGGCGACCGCGCACGATCAACGCGGGGAAGGAGCCGAGCCGAGACACGATCGGGTTCGCCACCCGGCTGATCGCAAAGCCCGGTCGGATGTACGTCGTCATGGTCGATCTCCTTCAGGCTCGTGTCGCCTCAGTGGTGAGACGATGCGTCCGGCGGGCGGGCATCACGGGCTCGCGGAGGGGTACGAGGAAGTCGGCGACCGCCGCCAGCGTCTCCTTCGGTCGCTCTGTCTGCGGGTTGTGGCCGGCTCGCTCGATGATCCGGAGTCTCGCGTCCGGGATCCCCGCCGCGAGAAGCGCCTGGCTCTCTGGCGGGAACAGGAAGTCGTCGTGGCCGGCGAGCACGAGCGTCGGGACGTGGATCTCGCCGAGTCGATCCATCACGCTCCAGCCTCGCATCATCTGCCCACCGAACGTCAGTGCCTCCGGGCGGGTCTTCAACCGCCATCCGCCGGCGGCCATCCCGCGTGCCGTGCGCAGGATGCTGAAGCGATGGTCGTACGCAGGCAGCAGCCGGAATGCGGCTCGAACGAAGTCCTTCGGGGCGACGCGACCGCTGTAGAAGCGCCGCGCCACCGCCACGGTCTTGGCGTCATAGCCGCGGTGCGCCAGGACCTCCGCCGCCCTCTCCTGTGACCAGCGGGCGTCAGCAGCCGTGTCGAGGAGGACGAGCTGCGTGACGCGCTCGGGGTACCGCAGCACGTACTCGAGTGCGACATGGCCACCGAAGGAATGTCCGAGGACGGCCCAGCGCTCGAAGCCGAGCGTATCGCGCAGCGCCTCTGCGTCCGCGGTGAGGTTGTCCCATGTCATCGATGTCACCGAGGCACCGGTCGAGCGGCCGTTGCAGCGATGGTCGTAGAAGACGACGGTGTGCCGGTCGGCGAGGTCCTTGAACGGCATGAGTGAGACGTGATCCAGCCCAGGGCCGCCGTGCATCAACAGGAGAGGGGGGCCATGGCCGATGACGTCGACATACATGGAGACGTCGCGGACGGAGATGTTCGGCATGACGCTGCCTCCTCGAGCTCCGGGTCCTGTCGCGCCACGATCGATCGTCCGACGTGCGGGATCGCCAGCGCGAGAGCCGTTCGACCCGTATGTCCAGCCCGTCTCGCCTATATCGGCGCTCTCCGTCGCGGCCGAGCGCTATCCGTGGCGGCTAGGTCAGCAGCTCGATCTCGAACTCCGCGTCGTCGCCGACCGCGAGGCCGCATTCCTTGAGGATCGCCTTGCTGAGGCTTAGCGCGAGCTGCCCGCCACCTGCGGGCATCGTGTTCGACGTGAACTCCTTGCCGTTGACGATCGCTCGAACGCGGAGCTGCTTGAGTCCGCCTAGGCGCGCCTTCACATCGGGCGGGATATCGGCGATCGTCAGGCCAGATGCTTTCTCCGGCCGGAAGTACCGAACGGTCGAGCGGAAGGGCGGGTCGTCGGCCATGCTTCACGCTCGAGGATAGACCTCGTAGCCGACTGAGGAACGATGATCCGGAGCGACGCAATCCGCTCGTCCGTACCGTCTAGCTGACGTGAACCGACACCAGCGCCTCGGACGACGCCAACTGGCCGTCGCCCTCCTGCCGATCCTGCTCGCCGCCTGCATCCCCTCGAGACCGACGCCCAGTCCGTCGGGCACGACTGCGCCACCGCCGACGCCGCCCGCGGGCGCGAGCGCTAGTCCGACGACGACGCCGACGGACGCGACTCCAAGCTCGACCCCCACCCCCGGACCGACCGCGACGCCGGCGCCTTCGACCGCCATGTCTTGCTCGCGGCACGTCCTTGGATCGTTGAGCGAGACGCAGCGGATCGGTCAGGTGTTCGCGGTCGGCCTGGCGAACGACGCGTTCGATGCTGCATCCCGGACTGCCCTCGCCGAGCACGGCTTCGGGACGTGGTGGTTCACGAGGACGACGACCGTCGGTGCCACCGCGATCCGGAAGGTCGCGGATGCGGTGCAGGCCGCGTCAACGAAGAAGACGACCGGTGGCATCCGTGCGTTTGTCGCCGCGAACCAGGAGGGCGGGCAGATCCAGGCCCTCCGTGGTCCGGGCTTCGCGCGGATCCCGTCCGCGGTCACGCAGGGCACATGGGCGACGGCAACCTTGCGCCAGCGGGCGGAGCAGTGGGGGAGGCAGCTTGCGGCGGCGGGCGTCAACCTCGACTTCGCGCCGGTGGCCGACGTCGTCCCAGCGGGCACCGCCGCGGACAACGCGCCGATCGGCCAGTTGCAGCGCGAGTACGGCACGACGCCGAAGATCGTCGGCGATCACGTCGCGGCGTTCATCGCGGGGATGCACAGTGCCGGCATCGTGACGACGGCCAAGCATTTCCCCGGGCTCGGGCGGGTCGCCCAGAACACCGACTTCAGCAGCGGCGTCGTGGATGACGTGACCACCGCCGATGACCCGTTCCTCGAACCGTTCCACCGGGCCATCGAAGCCGGCGTTCCCGCCGTGATGCTGTCGTTGGCGACCTATGAGCGGCTCGATCCCGACCGGCTGGCGGCCTTCTCGTCATCGATCATCGACGGGATCCTCGAGAGGGAGCTCGGCTTCCGCGGGCTCGTGATGTCCGACAGCCTGTCGGCCGAGGCCGTCTCGTCGATCCCGGTCGGGTCGCGGGCCGTCCGCTTCCTCGAGGACGGCGGTGATCTGATCGTCGTCCGGCCCGTCGACATGGCCGTGACGATGGCGAAGGCCGTCGAGGCGCGAGCGGCGTCACACCCCGACTTCCGGGCTCGCGTCGACTCCGCTGCGTTGCACGTACTCGAGGCGAAGGAAGCGGCCGGCCTGCTGCCCTGCTAGGTCGGAGCCGAGCCCGCTCGCATCCGACGGCGGCCCCTGCTGACCTTCGCCGGGCGGCGTATCGTTCCGCCAAGGAGTACGCCATGGCCGACGGACCGATCATCGACCGGATCAACCAGCTCGCTCACGAAGAGGAGCAGCTGTGGCAGCGCGCGAGCGACGGCGGCGGCCTCACGACCGACGACCAGCAGCGGCTCAAGGTGCTCGGCGTCGAGCTCGACCAGTGCTACGACCTGCTCCGCCAGCGTCAGGCCCGACGGGAGTTCGGCCAAGACCCCGACGAGGCCGAGGCGCGGCCCCCCGAGATCGTGGAGAACTACCGCCAATGACCCAGCCCGAGGGCCCGCCGATCGATCCGACGGTCCCGCCGAGCGGTGATGGCTGCGTGGAGTGCACCGCGACCGAGGGCTGGTGGTTCCACCTCCGGCGGTGTGCGACGTGCGGCCACATCGGCTGCTGCGATTCGTCGCCGTCGCAGCACGCGAAGGCGCACGCGAGCACGACCGACCACACGATCATCCGGAGCTACGAGCCCGGCGAAGAGTGGTTCTACGACTACGCGACCGACGAGGCATTCCTGGGCCCCGAGCTGACGCCGCCCACGCATCACCCGACCGACCAACCCGTACCCGGGCCCGCGGGGCGTGTCCCGCGCGACTGGATGCAACACCTCCATTGATTGCCCCGTGAGCGAGCAGCCGACGGTCCAGGCCGCTCCGGTCGGCCACCCGTATGCCGCCGACATCGACGCCGAGCGTGAGGGCTGGTACCAGCTCGTCGCGCTGGTGCGCCCGCTGACGCCCGACGAGTGCATCGTGCCGGGCTACTACCGCGACCCGGACTGGACCGTCCGCGATGTCGTCGCCCACCTGGGGACGTGGCTCGCGGAGACGCAGATCCAGTTCGCGCGCATGTCGGCCGGCACCTACGAGGGCCACGACATCGACGTCGACGCGCTGAACGCCGCGTTCCTCGACGCGATGGCCGGCCAGCCGTGGGATGTCGCCTGGGTCCAGGCGAACGCCGCCCGGACCAGGATGCTCGAAGAATGGTTCTCACTCGCGGAGCCGAGCGAGGAGGCGGCGTGGTGGATCCGCAAGGGTGCGGCGCACCACTACGACGAGCACCTGCCGCGACTCCGGGAATGGGTCAATGAGCTCGTCGGCCGGCGCGGGAGCGGCGCCGGCTAGGACGAAGCGCCTCCCGGGATCACCTTCAGACGGTCGAGCGCGTCCGTGAGCTTTTGGAGCTGGCCGACCGTCGTCGGGAGGATCCCCTTGATCTCGACGAGCGTTATGGGCTGAACGGCATCCGGACGTCCTCGGATCAACTCCCCATCGAGTCAGGGTCGAACGGCGTCATCAGCTGGAAGTAGTTGTCGTCGGGGTCCGCAAGCGTCGCGATCCACGAATCGGGGAAGCCTTCGAACGAATACGGCTCCCGCACCACGATCGCACCGGCTGCCTTCATCCGGTCGAACTCGCCCTGGACGTCCGCTGTCTCGATGTTCCAGATCAAGCGGCCCGGCTGCGAGTTACGGCCGTGGACCTCGCTGTGCGGCCCGATCGACACGGTCCCCGATCCGAGCATCCACGTCGAAAAACTGCTGTCGGTGTAGCCAGGCTCGCCGAGGATCTTGGTGTAGTACTCGATCAGGCGCGCGGGATCGTCCGACCCGATCAGGATGCCGTTGAACTGCATGCGGTGCCTCCTTGAAGATCCGAGGTCCACCCTAGCCGATGCGTATCATCGGGTCGATGTCAGAGCGTGATCCGAGGGTCGATGCATACCTGGCGGCTCTCCCCGCCGATCAGCGCCAGCTCCTGGAAAGGGTCCGCGCCGCCGTCCGCCGTCTCGTCCCCGACGCGGAGGACACGATCAGCTACGACATGCCAGCCTTCAAGCTCGACGGCCGCTTCCTCGTGTCATACGCCGCATGGAAGCGGCATTGCAGCTTCTACCCGTTGACCGATTCGTTCCTGGCTGCGCATGCGGCCGAGCTCGAAGGGTTCGGTCGGACGAAGGGCAGCATCCACTTCACGGCCGCGAAGCCGCTACCGCCCGATCTCCTCGATGACCTGATCCGCGCGCGCGTCGAAGACGTCACCAGCCGAAAGGGTTCATGACGGGTTCGACGGCCGTCGACTCCGCCGTTCCCGAGCGACTGGGTGCCGCACGCCAGGCCCTCGCGCGCCACACGTGGCAAGACGCCTAAGGGGACCGACTCAGGTCGTACCCAGGTGGCAGGCGTCGTTCCACTGTTCGATCACGCGCGTTCCGTGCTCCCACCCAAGGACGCTCAACGTGGCGGTCCCAAGGGCGTAGTGCGCGCCGGCTCGCGCTGACTCACCGAGCCACCGTGCGGCGAGGACCCGCAGGACGTGACCATGGGCGAACAGCAGGCTGTCGCCCTCAGCAGCGAGGCAACGAGCGATGACGCGATCGACCCGCTCGCTGACCTGCTCGGGCGTCTCGCCCGCGGGCCACGGTCCATGCCAGATCGACCAACCGGGCAACATCTCCCGGATCTCCGCGGTCGTACGTCCTTCGAATTCGCCGTAGTCCCACTCCATCAGATCCGGCGTCGGCTCGGCATCCTGGAAGCCGGCGAGGCGAGCGGTCTCGGCAGCCCGCGACGAAGGGCTGGTCAGAACGAGCGCGAAATGGCGGTCGCGCAACCGTTCGCCGATCGCTTCCGCCTGGCGTCGCCCCACGTCCGTGAGCGGGACGTCGGTGCGACCGGTGTGCCGCCCTGATCGTGACCACTCGGTCTCGCCGTGACGGACGAGGAAGAGCTTGGGTTCGGGCTCGTGGCTCAAAGGTCGGTCGCCGGCCGCTCGACGTCCTCAGGCTGCGCGGCGAAGAACGGTCGCTGCTGCCATCCGAACAGCGGGGCGAGCAGCATCGTCGGGAGTGTCGTGATCCGCGCGTTGTAGCGGTACACCTGGTCGTTGTAGAGCTCACGCCGGTCCGCGATCATCGATTCGAGACGCTCGATCTGCTCCTGGAGGTCGAGCACGTTGGCGTTCGACTTGACCTCGGGATAGGCCTCGACGACGGCGAAGAGCGAGCGGACCGCGCGGGTCGTTTCGTCCGAATGGACAGCCTGGTCCGGGATCGGCTCGGTGGGGGAGTAGTTGGCGCGGGCGCGAGCGACTTCGGTCAGGACGTCCTGCTCGAAAGCCATCACGCCGCGTACCGCGGACACGAGCGCGGGCAGCTGGTCATGACGTTGCTTGAGCACGACGTCGATATTCGACCACGCCTTGTCGATCCGCTGACGTAGCGACATCACGGCGTTGTAGCTCGTGACGCCGACGTACAGGAGGATCGCAAGCAACAAGCCGATGGCGAATGCGGCCGCGACGCCTTGCGCGTTCACCGGCCTGTCCTCCTCACGTCCCGAGACCCCCGGACACGATCATCGCCAGGGCCATCGCCGACCCGATCGCCAAGATCGCTCCCAGCAGCCCGAGGAGGAACCGCCCTTCGCGCCGCTCGACCGCGGCTGATGGCAACCCGTGTGCGACCAGCAGCGGCATGTCGGGCGCGCTCGCCAGCACCAACGCGTCCGCTGGGATCTCGAAGCGACGTTCAGCCTCTGCCGCCTGGGCGGGGGTCGCAAGTGGCATCGCCGCCGCCTCCGGATCCAGGACAGGCGCGCGGACCGGCTGCCCGATCCCGAAACCGGGGATACCGGCGTTGCCCCACGCTGCTTCTGGCGTCGCCGCGAGCAGCCCCGCCTCGCGTGCCTCGGCGATGTCGCCCGCGACCTCGGCATCGTCAGCCCTGAGCTCGGAACCCACAGCGATGTCGGCTTCCGCTGGGTCGGCGAGATCGCCGAACGGCATCGCCCGGCCGAGGATCGTGACGGCATCGCCCGGCGCGAGGATGGCCTCGCGATAGTGGCGGCGCCCGTCGCCGCCGGTGATGCCACGGTGCGCGCCGCCCCCGAGGATGACGAGCGGCCGGAAGTCCGGCGCCGCTTCCGGGCGGGCGAGGAGCGCTGCGATCGCGACCTCGCGTCCGAGGCCCGTCGGGGCGATCGCCGACCCGGTCCGGATCCGCAGGCCGGGCGGTTCGTCGCCCATGAGCCCCGTGCTGTCGTCGAGGGTCGTCGGTGCATCCCAGCGGGCCGCGCGGGGAAAGACCCGGATCTCGCCACTGTCGTCGCGGACCCGAAAGCCGACCGCACGCTCCTCGAAGAAGTCGGCGCCGAGTTCCGAGAGATCGGCCCGGATGTCGATGCTGTCGTCCGCTCCGTCGACCGTCGCGCGGTAATAGACGCACGTCGCGCTCTGGAGCGGCGAGATGAGCGTCACCTCTGCGGGCTCGATGACGCCGCTCACCTGGACCTCGCCCGCGGCCAGCGAGGCGATCCGGGACGTCGACGTGTCGCCGATCCGGGTCGCCTCTCGATAGTCGGCGAGGCCGCGCGCCAGCAACCAGAGGCCGACGCCGAGGCCCACGAGCGCGAGGAAGATGCCTTGCGGCTGCCAGTCGATCGGCATCGAACGCATCGTACGGGGACCCGAAGGCGTCGCGTCGACCGTTTCGGACGGCAGCGGCCAGGCGCTCGGGATGTCGGAAGTCCGACAAGCGCTCCGACGACCGTGTGCTAGCCTCGCCGGCCATGAGCGCACGTGCTGACGCGGCGCCGCGGTCCGATCCGCTCGGGGGTCTTCACCCGGTCCGCAGGACGATCCGGTATTACGTCGCCCGTATCGTCGTGGCGTTCCTGACTCGCACTTGGCTCCGCTTCGACGTCGAGGGGCGCGACCGGCTCCCCGCCGGGTCCGCGATCTACGCGTTCAACCACCTTTCCTGGGTGGATCCGTTCGCCCTGATGGCGACGCTCCCGCTGCGGCCGCGGCTGTCGTTCTTCGGCCCGAAGGAAGAGGACATGCGCTCGAGCGGCCGGAACCGGGTGATGCTCTGGACGGGGAGCGCCATCCCATACAAGCCCGGCAAGAACGACCTCCTCGAGGCGACGCGACGGGTCAGCGCGGTCATCGGCAAGGGCGGTGTCCTGGCGATCGCCGCGGAAGGGCGCATCGGCGCGATGGAGGACCAGCTGCTGCCGCTCAATGAGGGGGCCGCATTCTTCGCGCTCCGGTCGCACGTCCCGCTCGTCCCGATCGCGATCAACGGGACGACGTGGCTCCGCTTCGGTACACGGGTTCGCGTGCGTATCGGAGAGCCGATCGTGGTCGAAGGGCGTCCCGACCGCGCCACCGTCGAGGCGCTGACCTCACGGCTGGCGGCGCGGCTCGGTGCGATGTTGGCCGATGCCCCGAGCCCCGAGCGGACGGGACGGGTCGCCGCGTGGATGACCGACCGATTCAACGAATGGCCTGAGGGTTCGCGCGAAGCAGCGCTTGCGGCCCAGTCGGCGCGGCTTGCCGAGCGCTCAGTGGGCCGGGCCGAGGCCGTCTGACCGACGGCAGCCGGGGTGTCTCTGGCATACTCGGACGACCGAAGCCAGACAGGGAGCATCGTGGCAGGGACAGGCCTTTCCACCGATCCGAAGGAATACCGCCGGCGCCTCGCCGACCAGTCGGACGACCAGATCGACGCGTGGGCGGCCGAGATGATGCGCGACGTCGCAAAGCGCCGCGGGGTCATCCGCGTCCTCACGGATCTCCGCAAGGCGGCGGATCTCAGCGAGGCCGATATCGAACGCGTGTTCGCTTCCGGCAACGGCCCGATGGCCACACTCGGCAGGGATGCGCAGGGTCGCCAGATGATCCCGGCGGTCGCCCTGTATGCGCTCGTCCCTGGCATCCGGCGCGAGACACCGAACGGCCGCGACCGCCTGATCGACTATCTCGTCGAGAACTTCGACGAGCTCGTCTACGTCTGACAGTCTTTCGGCACGTGTCGCCGGCATCGTCCGGCTGGTCCATCCGTTCCCGTCGGTCCTCGACGGTGTCGTCGTCGCTGCCGTCGCGCTCCTAGCGGGCGGAAGCGTCGCGACGGCGTCCCGGCTCGGCGTCTCGATGACCGCACTGCAGTTCGCGATCGGTGCGCTCAACGACATCGTCGATGAGCCCGCGGACGCCGGGAGGATCCCGCCGAAACCGATCCCGGCAGGGAGTGTCGGCGTGGGCACGGCTAGGGGAGTGGTCGTCATCACTGCCGGGATCGGGCTCCTGTTGGCCGTGCCATCCGGGGCAGCGACCCTCCTGGTCGCGATCCTCGTGCTCCTCGTGGGTGGTGCATACGACCTGTTCGCCAAGGGGACGGCCTGGTCGTGGCTCCCATTCGCCGTCGGCATCCCGCTGTTGCCGGTGTACGGCTGGCTCGGGGTTAGCGGTGCGCTGCCCCAGTCCTTCGCGATCCTCCTGCCGATGGCCGTGCTGGCCGGTGCGGGATTGGCGGTCGCGAACGCGCGAGTCGACCTCGACACGGATCGCGTCTCGGGGACGCAGTCGGTAGCCACCGCGCTCGGTGCACGTGGATCGTGGTGGGTAGGGCTTGCGCTGATGGCGGCCGCGACGGGGCTCGGCGTCCTCATGGGCGACCCGTTGGCGTGGCCGCTGCTGCCGCTGGCTCTGGTCGTTACCGGGACCCTGGTGGTCCTCAGCGGTATCGTCGTGGGGAGGGGAACGACAGCCAAAGCGAGGCGGCGCGCGTGGGAGGCACAGGCGGTCGGAGCTGCGATCGCGGCGACCGGCTGGGTCGCGGGCTTGCTACCGAGGCCCTAGCCGGTCAACGCGGACGCGATCAGTCGAACGTGTCGCCGGAGCGAACGAGGGCGATCGCATTCTCGAGGCGGAGCTTCGAGATCGTCAGGTACTTGGCGAGATTGTCCCGGTCGACGTCCGGGATCGACCGGATCGCGTCGGGGGAGCGGAGGACATTCACGAGTTCGTCAAGGGCATCCGCCAAGGACGACTTCGCGTTGACGAGGGAGTCTTCGCTGAGTGGTCGCCTTGGGCGAGCCGGCTCTTCGGCCTCCTCGGGCGGCTGCGGTTCGTCGGCGATCTGGGTCGGTCCTTCGAGCTCCTCGACATCACCGTGCTCGGCGTCACCGTTGGGGTGGAGGTCGAGCGTCGGCTCAGTTCCGTTGACACCGTCGACACTGCGCGGAGCGCGCGTGCGGCGTCCCTCGATCTTGTCCCGAAGCTTGATCAAGGTGAGTTCCCCGCGGGCGACCTGGTCGGCCAGCCGGCGTCGTCGCTTCGGGTCCTGCACCTTCATCAGCTCATAGGCGTGCGACAGGGTGTCTTTGCGCAAGGACACCAGCTCGCGAACCTCATCGGGGGCATCGGCGAGGCGCAGGCGGTTCTCGACATAGCCCTTGTCCTTGCCAAGCTTGTCGGCGAGCTTGCGGATGCTGTAGCCGTGCTCGGTCACCATCCGGTCGTACATCGCCGCCTCGTCGAGAGGGGAGATGTCCTCGCGCTGGAGGTTCTCGATGATCGAGATCTCGAGTGCGGTGTCGTCGTCGATGTCCTCGATCAACGCCGGGATCGTTTCCAGCCCGGCCTGTTTCGACGCGCGCCACCGACGCTCGCCTGCGATCAACTGATACGTGTTCTGACCGAGCGGCCGGACGAGGATCGGCTGGAGCACGCCGTGTTCGCGGATCGAGGCCGCCAGTTCATCGAGCGTTTCCTGGTTGAACGCGAGCCGCGGCTGCTCCGGGTTCGCTTCGATGCGGTCGACGTGGACGATGCGGACACCGACGCTTCGCGTCGGGCCGTCAGGCGAGAGCAGGCTGACGATGGCCGGGGAGAGCTCGCGCTCCTCCGATAGCCGACGCGCGGCGGCTGCTCGGAAATCAGGCCGTGCCAAGATCCACCACCTCCCGTGCCAGTTCACGGTACGTGCGGGCGGCTTCGCTGCCGCCAGCGTAGGTCGTGATCGGCCGCCCGACGAGCGGAGCCTCGCCGAGCTTCACGGTGTTGCGAACGATGCTGCTGAAGACGTGGTGATCGCCGACGACGCGCAGCTCGTCGAGCATGTCGCGAGCGAGGTTCGTGCGCCCGTCATAGAAGGTCGGCAGCAGCCCGAGGATGCGGAGGTTCCGGTTCAGCTTGAGTCGGATCGCGTTGATCACCTTGACGAGATTCGTCAGGCCCTTCATCGCGTAGTACTGCGTCTGCACCGGGATGATCACGCCGTTGGCTGCGACGAGGCCATTGACGGTAAGCAGTCCGAGGTTGGGCGGGCAATCGATCAGGACGTAGTCATATCCCTTGATCTGGCCGTCGAGCGCCTCGCGCAGGATCGACTCACGTCCGAGTGCCGTGAACAGTTCGCCCTCGGTCGACGCGAGGTCGATGTGTGCCGGCGCGACATCGATGCCGGCGCTGTCCGTCGCGAGGATCACCTCGCCCAACTTAGAACGACCGTCGGCGAGGACGTCGGCCATCGACCGCTCGACGGTGTTGAGGTTGATGCCCAGGCCGGCGGTCAGGTTCGCCTGAGGGTCCATGTCGATGCAGAGGACGCGATATCCCTCTTCCGCCAACGCCCCCGCGAGGTTGATCGCTGTCGTCGTCTTACCGACGCCCCCCTTCTGATTCGCGATCGCGATGACGTTTTTCACTGGGGCATCACCTCGAATCGATCGGCCCGATGGTTGACGGGGACGGCGGGACGTCGCGCCATGCTACTCCAGCGTCGTCGGTCTCGGGACGTCGGTTATCCACAGGTCGCGTGAGTTGTTCACCATTTCGGTGGATAACTGGGACCGTATGATGGCGACTGTCCTTGCGCAAAGACAGCCCGTTTCGCAGAGGATCACGCCCCGTGTCGACGAACGAACGACGTCTCGCGCGTCTTGCTGCCATGCGCGAAGAGGCACTCCTCGGCGGTGGTCAAGAACGGATCGACCAGCAGCACGAGCGCGGCAAGTTGACCGCCCGCGAGCGCATCCAACTCTTGCTGGACGCAGATTCGTTCGTCGAGCTCGACGCGTTCGTTACCAATCGGAATGCGAACGTCGATAAGTCGTACCTCGGGGATGGCGTCGTGACGGGCCACGGCACGATCGATGGGCGGACCGTCTTCGTCTTCAGCCAGGACTTCACGGTGTTCGGTGGATCGCTGTCGGAGGCGTACGCCGAGAAGATCTGCAAGATCATGGATCTCGCCATGAAAGTCGGTGCACCGATCATCGGGCTGAATGACTCAGGCGGGGCGCGGATCCAGGAGGGCGTCGTCTCGCTTGGCGGCTACGCAGACATCTTCCTGCGCAACACGCTCGCGTCGGGGGTCGTGCCACAGCTGTCGGTGATCCTCGGGCCTTGCGCTGGGGGAGCGGTGTACTCGCCGGCGATCACGGACTTCACGATCATGGTGGAGGGGACGAGCTATATGTTCGTTACCGGACCGAACGTCGTGAAGGCCGTGACGCACGAAGACGTCGACGCCGAGACGCTCGGCGGCGCGACGACCCATACGACGCAGAGCGGCGTTGCCCACCTCGCGGCGCCGGACGAGGCGTCCGCGCTGGAGAGCGTGCGGAGGCTCCTCGCGTTCCTGCCCCAGAACAACCTTGGTGACGCGCCGTCCATCCCGACCAGCGACCCGGTCGACCGCATGGACGCAAGCCTCGACTCCATCATCCCCGACGATCCGTCCAAGCCGTACGACATGCACGGAGTCATCGAAGGCATCGTTGACGACGGCGCGTTCACGGAGATCCAGCCAGGGTGGGCGCAGAACATCATCACCGGGTTCGCGCGGCTGAACGGTCGGAGCGTCGGGGTCATCGCGCAGCAGCCGTCGGTCCTGGCCGGTGCCCTCGACATCTCGGCGTCGGTCAAGGCCGCTCGCTTCGTGCGAACGTGCGACTGCTTCAACGTCCCCCTGCTCACGCTCGTCGACGTCCCGGGTTTCCTGCCCGGTGTCGGTCAGGAGCACGGCGGGATCATCCGGCACGGGGCGAAGCTGCTCTACGCTTACTGCGAGGCGACGGTCCCGAAGGTGACGGTGATCACGCGCAAGGCGTACGGCGGCGCCTATGACGTGATGTCGAGCAAGCACGTCCGCGGTGATATCAACCTGGCCTGGCCGACAGCCGAGATCGCCGTGATGGGTGCGGAAGGGGCGGTGAACATCCTTTATCGCGATGAGATCGCTTCCGCCGATGACCCGGAGGCCACACGCGCGCGCTTGGTCGGTGAGTACGAGGAACGCTTCGCCAATCCCTATGTCGCAGCGGCGCGCGGGTACGTCGACGACGTGATCCGTCCGTCCGAGACACGACCCCGCGTGATCGCTGCCTTCGAGATGCTCGCGGACAAGCGCGATACGAACCCGCCGAAGAAGCACGGCAACATCCCCTTGTGACCGGGATCGACGCGGCTCCCGGCGTGTCCTTGCGCAAAGACACGCGCATCCCGCCGTTCCGGCGCATCCTTATCGCCAACCGCGGAGAGATCGCCCTCCGGATCATCCGGACCTGCCGCGACTTGGGCGTGGAGGTCGTCGCGGTCTACTCCGACGCTGACGCCGGCGCGGCACATGTCAGCGCCGCTGACGCGGCGGTGCGGTTGGGTGAGGCGCCGGCGGGGGAGAGCTACCTCCGGGCGGACCGCATCATCGACGCTGCGCTCGCGACCGGCGCCGACGCGATCCACCCGGGCTACGGTTTCCTCTCGGAACGCGCGTCGTTCGCCCGTGCCGTCGTCGAGGCCGGACTCGTCTTCATCGGACCGCCCGCGGATGCGATCGACGCACTCGGCGACAAGCTCGCCGCTCGTCGGACGGCCGCCGCCGCTGACGTTCCTGTGGTCCCAGGCACGTTCGATCCGGCGCCCGTCGACCGGGCCGACGCCATCGGCGACATCGCCGCCGCCGCAGAGGGGATCGGTTTCCCGTTGCTCGTCAAGGCGGCCGCTGGTGGCGGTGGCCGAGGCATGCGCCGGGTCGAGACCGGCCTCGAGCTTCCGGCGGCCCTGACGGCAGCATCGAGTGAAGCGCGTGCGGCTTTCGGCGACGGCGCCGTCTATCTCGAGCGGGAGGTGCGACCTGCCCGCCACATCGAGGTCCAGTTGCTCGGCGATGCCTATGGTGACGTGGTCGCGCTGGGAGAGCGGGATTGTTCGGTCCAACGCCGACATCAGAAGCTGGTCGAGGAAACGCCGGCTCCCGGTCTGACCGCGGATGAGCGTCGAGCTTTGCACGCGATGGCGGTGCGTGCCGCTCGCGCCGCCGGTCTGTCGAATGCGTCGACGGCCGAATTCCTGTTCGACCGACATCGACGGTTCTGGTTCCTGGAGGTCAACGCGCGGTTGCAGGTCGAGCACGGTGTGACGGAGCTGGTGACCGATCTGGATCTCGTCGCGGAACAGCTGTGGATCGCGGCCGGACGGCCGCTGTCGGATCGCGCGCGCGAAGCAGCAGCCCGTGCGCTGGCGCCGACGCGGCACGCCATCGAAGTCCGGCTTGCGGCCGAGGATCCCTCGCGCGAGTTCGCTCCCGCTCCGGGCCGCGTCGGGACTTGGGCGATGCCATCGGGGCCAGGGGTGCGCGTGGATACGGCGATCCGGCCCGGTGACCGCGTCCCACCCGACTACGACCCGATGATCGCAAAGGTCATGGCCGTCGCCGGGGCTCGACGGGAAGCGATCGCGGTCCTGCGGCGAGCGCTCGACGAGATCGAGGTGACGGGTATCCAGACGACCCTTCCGTTCGACCGCGCGCTCGTGCGCGACGAGCAGTTCCTCGGCGACGATGGCGAGGAGCTGTCGACCGACTGGGTCGCCGAGCATTGGGATGGCCGCGCGGATCGGCGACGAGCGCTCGACGTCGCGGCGGCAGCCGCCGCACATTCCGGGATCGCTCACAAGCCGTCTTTGCGCAAAGACGATCGGCCGAACTGGCCGTGGCGAACGGCCGGTCTGGCGGCTGCTATCGACCGGTGGCCGCGTTGAGCGATGCCATGCGGAAGGTCCGTGTCTCGTCCGCGCCCTCGACCGCCCATGCCGATGATCCAACGTTCGCGTTGCCGAGCGATGGGCCCGTTCCGGCAGGTCATCTCGTCGTCCAGGGCCCCATCGGACCGCCCGGCTCGGATGGCAAGCGGCCGATCGAGGTCGTGGTCGATGGCTGGCGGTTCGTCCTGGTCGTCGAGGACGACGCCCGGGCCGCGCTCCGCGAACGGGCGACGCGTTCGGGTGATGATGTGGGCAGGGGTGGTGGCGCGCTCGAGATCCGTGCCATCATCCCGGGCAGGGTCGCGTCCGTCGCCGTGACGCCTGGTGACACCGTCGAGGCAGGGCAGACGCTCCTCGCCGTGGAGGCGATGAAGATGCAGAACGAATTGCGAGCGCCGCGCGGCGGGACCGTCAGCCGCGTCGCGGCGTCGCCGGGGGCCACCGTCGAAGTCGGTGACGTGCTGGTCGTCCTCGAGTGACGGGATGACGGACACCACATCGAACACGCGCCCTCGACGCCCCGTGGGGGAGGGGGCTGACCCCGCCCGCGACCGGTGGCGCGAGACCCTCCGGGCGAAGGCGGTCGCCTCGAGCCCCGAGCGGCGCGACGCCTTCGAGACGTCGTCCGGTATACGGATCAGGGACCTCTATACGCCGGCCGACACGAGGGATCTGGACGAGGATCGCGATCTAGGGCGGCCTGGCGAGTTCCCGTTCACCCGCGGTGTCCAACCCACGATGTACCGCAGCCGGCTCTGGACGATGCGGCAGTACGCGGGGTTCGCCACTGCCGAGGAGACGAACCGGCGCTTCCGCTACCTGCTCGATCACGGTCAGACGGGCCTCTCGGTGGCATTCGACCTGCCCACGCAGATGGGCTATGACTCGGACGCTCCCGCGGCGGAAGGGGAGGTGGGTCGGGTCGGGGTCCCGATCAGCAGCCTGGCCGATATGGCGATCCTGGTCGATGGCCTGCCACTCGGCGACGTGAGCACGTCGATGACGATCAATGCCACCGCGCCGATCCTCCTCGCGCTCTATGTGGCGGCCGCCGAGGGCCAGGGAGTAGAGCGGGCAAGGATCAGCGGGACGACACAGAACGACATCCTCAAGGAATACATCGCGCGCGGCACCTACATCTTTCCGCCGCGCCCCTCGATGCGGCTGGTCACCGACGTCTTCGAGTTCTGCGCGGCGGAGCTCCCGAAATGGAACACGATCTCGATCTCGGGCTACCACATGCGTGAGGCCGGGGCTACTGCCGCGCAAGAGCTGGCGTTCACGATCGCGGACGCCATCGCCTACGTCCAGGCAGCTGTCGACCGCGGGCTCGACGTCGACGATTTCGCCGGCCGGTTGTCGTTCTTCTTCGCGGCATGGTCGGAGCTGTTCGAGGAGGTCGCTAAGTTCCGCGTCGCGCGGCGGATGTGGGCGACGGTCATGAAGGAGCGGTTCGGGGCTACCAACCCCCGTTCGATGTCGTGCCGATTCCACGTCCAGACGGCCGGGTCGTCGCTGACCGCCCAGTCCATCGACAACAACGTGGTGCGGACGACGATCCAGGCCCTGGCCGCCGTCCTCGGCGGCGCCCAGAGCCTCCACACCAATTCCCGCGATGAGGCACTCGCGCTGCCGACCGAGGAGGCTGCCCGCCTCGCCCTGCGCACGCAGCAGATCCTGGCGTACGAGGCCGGTGTGACGGAGACGCCCGACCCGCTCGCGGGGTCGTACTTCGTCGAGAGCCTGTCGAACGAGCTCGAGGCGGCCGCGTGGTCCTATCTCGACGAGATCGAAGCGCTCGGGGGGACGCTCGCCGCGATCGAGAAGGGTTTCCAGCAACGGGAGATCCAGGAGGCGGCCTATCGCGTCCAGCGCGCGATCGACTCCGGCGACCAGATCGTCGTCGGGGTAAACCGGTTTAGTGACGATGAGGTCGCGACGCCGCCGACGCAGCGGATCGACCCCGAAGGGGAGCGTCGACAGGTCGAGCGAGTCCGCAAAGTCCGGGCGGAGCGCTCGGCTGACGCGTGGACGAAGAGCATGGATCGCCTCGAAGAGATCGCGCAGGGCGAGGGCAACCTGATGCCCGCGATCCTCGACGCGGTCAGGGCATATGCCACCGTGGGCGAGATCAGCGACCGTCTCCGCGTCGCGTGGGGCGAGCATCGCGAGCTCATCACGGTCTGAAGGAGGAAGCGTTGACGCCCCCCATCCCGCGGCGGATCCGGCGCCTTGGCAAGATCCATCATGTCGCGATCGTCGTCCGGTCGGTCGACGCATCACTCGCGCTGTGGCGCGA
Source organism: Candidatus Limnocylindrales bacterium (assembly GCA_035703005.1). Taxonomy (GTDB): domain Bacteria; phylum Chloroflexota; class Limnocylindria; order Limnocylindrales; family CSP1-4; genus SPCO01. Next base: position 19,116 of record DASSZA010000149.1, read on the forward strand.
CCTTCTCGGACTCGAGCTCGAGGCGATCATGGACATCCCCACCGACCGCGTCCGTATCGCCTTCTTTGGCGTCGGCGAATCCAAGGTGGAGCTCGTCGAGCCCACCGACGACACGACCGGCGTCGCGAGGTTCCTCGATTCGAAGGGGGAGGGCTTCCATCACGTCTGCTTCGAGGTCGAGAACCTCGCGGAGGCCTTGATCCGCCTCGAGCTCGACGGTCTCGAACTGATCGACACCGCGCCGCGACGCGGGGCCGAAGGGCCGGTCGCCTTCATCCATCCGCGCTCCTGCCAGGGCGTGCTCGTCGAGTTGATCGAGGCCCCTGGCGGACCCGCGTGGCGGAGCCTCGGCTACCGCTGAAGCGCCCCTCCGCCAGCCCTTCTCTACGCGGGCTTCGACGCCAGCAGCGAGAACATGAGGGGCAGCTCGCCCGGGCCCTCGGGCAGCACCCACTGATCGCTGCCCGGCGCCTTCTCGACGAGGAAGTCGACCTGCCACTCGAGGAATGGCTGCTCCTCGAGTCGGTCGATGCGCAATCCGGCGTCGATCAGCGCAGTCACGATCTCACCAAGGCCGTGGTCCCAGCCGTGCTCCTGGTGCTCGGCGCCGAGGTCCGCCGTCGGGTCGGCGTACGAGCCATGGACGTCGAAGATGAGTGGGTCGCCGTGCTCCCAGTAGGGGTACTGCAATCGCAGCTCGCGCGGCGCTACGCCTTCAGTCTCGAAGACCTGCATGACCGGGTGGGCCTCCGAGATGTAGAACCGCCCACCTGGCTTGACGAAGCGCGCCACGACCCGCGCCCAGCCTCGGATGTCGGGCAGCCAGCCGAGCACGCCGCGTGACGTGTAGACGATGTCGAACTCGTCGCCGAGCCGGAGCGGGAGCTGATAGATGTTCGACTCGATGAACCGCGCGTCCGGGAAGCCGATGTCGGCGGCGAGCTCGCGCGCGAGGCGGATCGCGGCGGGGGAGAAGTCGACGCCGGTGACCTTCGCCCCGAGGCGGGCCCAGGAGAGCGTGACCAGACCGAAATGGCACTGGA
>DASSZA010000227.1:0-13685 GCA_035703005.1 Candidatus Limnocylindrales bacterium
GCCGTGATCGTCGCGCTCACGGCGTTTCCGATCGGGATCCTTACTGCCGTCTATCTCGAGGAGTACGCCTCCGGCGGACGGTTCAGCCGCTTCATCGACGTGAACATCCGCAACCTCTCGGGCGTCCCGTCGGTGGTCTACGGTCTGCTCGGTCTTGCCGTCTTCGTCGCGCTGATGTCGAACGTCGGCAAGTCAAACGGCGCGAATATCCTCGCTGGCGGCCTGACCCTTGCCGTCCTGATCCTGCCGCTTGTGATCATCACGTCTGCTGAGGCGATCCGAGCCGTCCCAAACGCCATCCGCGAGGCCGGATTCGGCATCGGCGCGTCGCGATGGCAGGTCGTGCGCAAGCTCGTCCTCCCCGCTGCGACGCCCGGGATCCTGACGGGGACCGTCCTCGCGCTCTCGCGTGCGCTCGGCGAAACGGCACCCCTCATCCTCGTCGGGGCCGTCCTCGGGTCCTTCTCCCAAGGGCGGTCGCTCGAAGACCTGTTCCTAGGCTCCTATACCGCGCTTCCGGTCATCGTCTTTGACTGGGCGCGCAAGCCGCAGGAGGAGTTTCGCGCGCTGACATCTGCCGCGATCATCGTGCTCCTGCTCGTCACGGTGATCGCGAACGCATTCGCGATCATCCTTCGCAACCGGTACGACCGTCGATGGTGAGGGATGAACAGCCTGACCCCCTCGACCCTGATCAAGCGATGCTCGGAGAGCAGATGACCACCGCGACCGCACCCGACCTGAGGCCCACCGAGGACACACCGGGTATCCGCATCGACATAGCCGGATCCGCCGACGCGTCGGCCCCGACCGTCGCACCCGTGATACGGCTGCGAGACGTCAGTTTCTATTACGGGACGTTCCGGGCGGTGAAGGACATCTCCATCGATATCCCGACCCACCGCATCACGGCCCTTATCGGCCCGTCGGGCTGCGGGAAGTCGACGCTGCTGCGCACGATCAACCGCATGAATGACCTGATCCCGGGAACCAGGGTGGAAGGCCAAGTGCGGTACCACGACGAGGACATCTATGGCGCGGGCGTCGACGCCGTCGAGGTCCGCCGCCGGATCGGGATGGTGTTCCAGAAGGCGAACCCATTCCCCAAGTCGGTCTACGACAACGTCGCCTTCGGGCCCCGCCTCAACGGCTTCAAGGGAAACATGGACGAGCTCGTCGAAAACAGCCTGAGACGTGCTGCGATCTGGGATGAGGTGAAGGACAAGCTGAAGCAATCAGGCCTGTCGTTGTCCGGTGGCCAGCAGCAGCGGCTATGCATCGCCCGGGCTCTCGCGACCGAGCCGGAGGTGATCCTGATGGACGAGCCTTGCTCCGCCCTGGATCCCCGCGCGACGCTCCAGATCGAGGAGCTGATGATGCAACTCAAGCAGAACTACACCATCGTGATCGTTACCCACAACATGCAGCAGGCGGCTCGCGCGTCTGACCGCACGGCGTTCATGAACATGGCCGACGACCGGGCAGGATACGTGGTGGAGCAGGACGAAACGGTCACCGTGTTCACGAATCCGTCGAATCAGATGACGGAAGACTACGTGTCCGGGCGCTTCGGATGAGCACGGAGGACCTACCGAACCGTCCCGCCCCCGGCCAGGCCGTTCCACGCGTGGAGCGGGACGTCGACATTCTGCTCGAGGCAGCCGGCAGTCATCCGGAGCCATCGCTGGGTATGTCGAAGCGCGACGCGCTGGATCTCCAGGAACAGGAGATCAAGGACGCCGTGTTGCGGATGGGCGCGCTCGTCGAGGAGGCCATCCGCCGCGCGGCGCAGGCACTGGTCGCCCATGACGCCACGCTCGCCCTCGACGTCGTCAAGAGCGATGGACGCATCAACGACGCGCAGCGCGAGGTCTCCCGGCTGATCAGCGTGTCCATCGCGACCCAGGCACCCGTCGCGCGCGACCTGCGATACCTGCTGACGCTCGACCACGTGACCTACGAGCTCGAGCGGATGGGCGATCACGCAGCGTCGGTCGCGAAGCAGGTGATCAAGCTCGCGCCGGAGCCGCCCCTAGCGGAGTACGTGAAGCTCCCCGAGATGGCGGAGCTGGGCGCGCAACTCGTCCATGGCGTCCTTCGCGCGCTCGTGGACATCGATGCGGTCGCCGCTCGTGAGGCGGCGGTGATGGATGATGACATCGACCGCCTGTATCACGCCACGTTCGACGAGGTCGTCGAGCTCATGCGGCAGGACCCCGCGAACGTCGAGCGCGGGACGCGGATCGTCATCGCGTCGCACTACCTCGAACGGATCGGCGACCGTTCCACGAACATCGCCGAGGACATCGTCTACCTCGTGACCGGTGATGTTGAGGACCTGAATCCGTGACGGCGCCTATCCGCGTCCTGTTCGTGTGCACCGGCAACTCGGCCCGCAGCATCATGGCGGAGGCGTTGTTGCGACGGCACGGCGGCGATCGCTTCGAAGTCCACAGCGCAGGCACCGAGCCACGCGGCGTGAACCCGTTGACCCTTCGGGTCCTCGGCGAAGCGGGCATCGATGCCTCCTGGGCGCACTCGAAGTCGGTCAGCGAATTCCTTGGCCAGCGCTTCGACTACGTCATCACCGTCTGCGACCAGGCGCGCCAGGTCTGCCCCGTCTTCCCGGGTGTCCACGAAGCGCTGCACTGGGGCTACGAGGACCCGGCCGAGGCGACCGGAAGCGAGGAGGAGCGCCTGGCGGTGTTCCGGCGCGTCTTCGTCGCGATGGGTGAACGGGTCCAGCAGTTCGCCGCCATCGCGAAGCGCGCGGCCGCCGAGAGCGCCACCGCCTCCTGATGCTGCTGCACCTGCTGCGGCATGCGGACGCCGGCGATCCCGAGGCCTGGCAGGGTCCGGACTCGCTCCGTCCGCTGAGCGCTAAGGGCCGACGCCAATCGAAGCGCCTCGGCGATCACCTCGCTGCGATCGGCTTTACGACCGACGTGATCGTGACCTCGCCCAAGATCCGTGCCGAGCAGACCGCCGACATCGTCGGCGAACGCCTCAAGGTGCGAGTCACGGTGGATGACCGCCTTGGCGGCGGCTTCGACATCGAGACCCTCGACGAGCTCCTGACGGATGCCGGCGACCCGGACCGCATCGTCCTCGTCGGGCACGATCCCGACTTCAGCGAGACGCTATCGACGTTGTGCGGCCCGCGACTCGAGATGAAGAAGGGCGCCTTCGCCCGCATCGAGGTCGAACGACCGTTGCGCGCCGGCCGCGGCACGCTGCGCTGGCTCCTCCCGCCTGACGCGCTGAAGGACCACTAAACCGGACCCGACGAAGCTCCGACTCCGCGCGCTTCACTCGTCGCGACCGAAGCGACTGGGTCTGACGATCGCAGCAGGATCCCGAGCACGGAAGCGAGGACGACAGCGGCGCCGATCCACTGCGTCAGGCCGAGACGCTCGCCGAGCACCAGGGCGCCGGCCGTGACGCCGACGATCGGGATCAGGTAGAACGATCCGGCAGCGATCGACGCTGGCACCCGCCGCAGGGCCCCGAGATAGAGCCAGTACGCGGCGGCGTAGTAGAGGACACCGGAAGCGACCGCACTCACGAGCGCGATGCCAGAGATCGTCGTGGGGAGCGGCGATCCGCCGGCGACGGCGGCGATCATCACGAGGACGAGGGCCAGGGCGAGCGCGTATACCTGCTGTGACAGGACGACCTGGCTCGTCTCACGTGCCTCCGGGATGTACCGACGCGTGATGACCGTGTACGCCGCGCAGCATGCGACACCGGCGAGGGCGAGGACGATCCCGACGACCTCTGCTCCGATCGACGCCGAGTCGTAGACGACGAGCGCGATGCCGACGACCGCCGCGATGGACAAGGCCACCAGGGAGGGGGTGATCCGCTCGCGGAGTACGACGGCGGCGAGGAGCATGATCATCATCGGCTCGAGCGCCCAGATGAGCACCGACACGCTGACCGTGATCGAGACGAGGCCGAGCAGGCCGAGCGCGTACGCGGCGCCGGGGTTGAGGAGGCCGAGTCGCCCGAGCAGCGCGGGAGCGTCGCCGGTGAGCGGGATGCCCCGCCAGCGCATCAGTACGGTCAGGACGATCAGGCTCGATGCCAGCTGGACCGCCAACAACGTGACGGGGGCGAACTCCGCAAGGGCAGCCTTGCTGACGACCGTGCCGAGGCCCCAGCAGACGGCCGCGCCGACGAGCGCGGCGAGATCGCGCCGGTCGAGCGACCCGGCCGAGCGCAGCATGATCGGTCGCTCGCTCAGCAACAGCCGGCCCCGCCGCAACAGCCGGCGGTGGTGACCGGCAACGCGCGCGGCGCCGAGAGGTCGATGAGCGGTCGGGCGTCGATCGGCTTCATCGCCTTGACGATCGCGCTGATCATCCCGTCCGCGACGTCATGGGATCGCGTGATCGAGACGTCTGAAAGCCCGACGCCCTCTAGACCCTGCCGGAATTCGCTGACGGACAGTGCGCCCGCGATGCAGCCGGCGTAGGAGCCACGCTCTGCACGCTCAGCGGGGGTCAGGTGATCTTCGGCGACGATGTCCGTGATCCCGATCCGGCCGCCAGGCCGGAGCACCCGTGCGATCTCGCGAAACACCGCTGGCTTATCGACGGCCAGGTTGACGACGCAGTTGCTGATGACGACGTCGACCGACTCGGCGGGGAGCGGCAGGGCCTCGATCGTGCCCTTCAGGAATTCGACATTCGTGGCGCCGGCTTCCCTCGCGTTACGTTGGGCGAGGGCGAGCATCTCGTCGGTCATGTCGACGCCGAAGGCACGACCCGTCGGCCCGACGCGCTTGGCGGACAGCAGCACGTCGATCCCGCCGCCAGACCCGAGGTCGAGGACCCGCTCGCCTTCGTGGAGCTCCGCCACTGCGATCGGGTTGCCGCAACCGAGAGACGCGAGGACCGCGGCGTCGGGAAGCTCGTCACGCTCGAGCGCGGAGTAAAGGCCCGCGCCGATCGTCTCGGGGTCCGAACAGCAGGAGTCTCCCTGCGATGCCCGGACGGCCGCCGCAGCGTAGTGGTCGCGAACCGTATCGTGCATGGTCTCAGCGGCGTTCTGGGTGGTCTCGGCGGTCATCACGACCCTCCTTGTCGGCGTCTCCTCATATTGATACTTGTCTATATCGACATCTGTCAATATGCTGGATGTCATGAAACGGCAGACCGATCCGGACGTCCGCCTCCTGCAGGCTGCCGCGGACCCGACACGGCTTGCGATCCTTCGCCAGCTCAGCGAGTCCGCCGAGGTCTGCGCCTGCGACTTCACGGCATGCTGCGACGTCAGCCAGCCGACGGTCTCGCACCATCTGAAGGTCCTTCGAGAGGCTGGTTGGATCACGGCGGAACGCCGTGGGGCGTGGGTCTGGTATTCGCTACGCCCGGACGCCGTCGCGGGGTTCCGCGAGCTCGCGGGCGGGCTCGGCGTGGTCTCGATCGCTCCCGCTCCGGCTGGGAAACGGCTACCGGTCGTTCAGCCGCTCGCCTAGCGTCAGTCGCCGACGACCGTCGGGTACGGCAGCGCCACGGAATCCGAGGCGACGCGGCTCCGTCCATCGGCGTCGAAGCGGTCGAGACCAAGGTCGGATACGTCGATCAGGTCCGTCCGGCCGCGGAGCGCCAGGTCGGCTGCGACACGGGAGACGCCGGGTCCCCACATCATCCCGTGCCCCGCTGCCGCCGCGACCCAGACTCCCCCGATGCCCGAGCCGTCCGGACGTATCGCCGGGCCGAGGATCGGCAGGTGGTCGGGCGTGTAGTCGATCGTCGCGGCCCAGATCTTGCGGAGCCCGAGGTCCCTGGTGATCGGCGTGAAGCCGGCCAGGCGGGCGCGGTACCGGTCGTAGGCGGCCCAGTCGATCTCCCGCGCCTCGCCGGGTCGTTCATCGGGATCGCTCCAGCCGAACAGCAGGCCGTCCTCCTCCAGCCGCCAGTACAACCCCGCCCCGATGTCGAACACCATCGGCATCCGCTCGACATCGAACGCCTCGTCCGGCTCCAAGACGGCCACGGTGTGCCGAGCAGCCCCGACCGGTATGCGAAGGCCGCACAGCGACCCCACGGCCCGGAGCGACGGACCGCCGGTGAGCAGGACCCGCTCCGTTTCGATGTCGCCCGCACTCGTCTCGACCGCGACGACGTGTCCGCGGTCGTCGGTCCGCAGACCGATGAACGCCGTCCGCTCGCGCAACTCGACACGGGCGGCCTGCATCGCCAGCGAATAGGCCCGCACGTTGCGGGGCGGGTCGATATGGCCGTCTCCGTCCCGATAGCTCCCGCCGCGATGACCGTCGGGCGCCAGGGTACCGACGAGCGCGGCTGCGTCGGCCGCCGACAGCCAGCGGACGTCCGTCAGCCCCGCATCGTGCTGCATCGCCACCCGCTCGTGCCCTGCCCGCTCGTCGTCCTCGGTGACCGCGAGGATCAGGTAGCCGAGCTCGCGGAAGCCCGAGTCGGTGCCGTACGCGGCCTGCTGGCGACGGTAGAAGTCGATCGACCAACGCCCGAGCGCGACTGTCGCCGGCGTCCCGCCCTGAGCCCGGACGACGCCTGCGGCGCGCGACGACGCGCCCATCCCGGCGAGGCCGCGTTCGAGGACGACGACGCGGCCGACGCCGTCCTCGGCAGCGAACACGGACGCCCAGCCGCCGATCGTGCCGGCACCGACCACCACGAGATCCGCTCGTTCCGGCATCCGCGTCCCTCCTCGGTTCCCGCTCAGCCGTCGAGGGCTGCGGCCTCGACAGCTGCCGCGACGACCCCGAGTCGTTCGAGACGACCATACGTGTCACGCCGCCGGACCGTCCAGGCCGCGACGTCGAGCCCGGCTGATCGCGCCGCCTCGAATGAATCTGGATCGATGGCGTGGAACTCGAGCGAGACGGCCTGACAGCCCAGACTCAGCGCCGTGTGGATCGTGTCCGCCGACACGTGCCGCGCATTGAGCCAGCGTGGCCATCCGGGCGCCAATCGACCGATCCGTTCGAGCGTTTCGGGTAGGAACGACGAGATGACGCCGTTCACGAGTCCTGGACCGCGGCCGGCGGCAAGGGTTTCGACGACCGCGCGGTCATGGAGTCCCTTGAGATCGACGTTGATGGTCGCGGAGTGGGGGATGATCGCCAGTGCGTCCGCGAGCGTCGGGACGCCGACATCCTCCAGGTCGCGCGCCGTCATCGCGTCGAGGCGACTCGTACGTCCGAATACCCGGCTGAGCGTGTCGTCATGGGCGACCACGGGGACGCCGTCCCGTGAGAGGCGAACGTCGAACTCGACGCCGTCACAGGCCGGGACCGCGAGCGCCGCCGTCAGCGCGGCGATCGTGTTCTCGGGCGCATGGCGCGAGTCTCCCCGGTGCGCGAGTCGCAGCATTCAGGCAGCGCCGATGTCGAGCTGGGCGCTGATCCCTAGATGGTCGCTGGGGTACAGCGTCGGGTCGTCGACGGCGGGTCGGTCGAAGACGAGGCGGGCGTCGGTCGCGCGAACATCCCCACGGATCCAGATGTAGTCGAGGCATTCCGGGATGCCGTCGGTGTCCATCGCCGGTGCCTGGAGCCCGCTCGGCCACGTGACGTCCGGATCCCGACCGTGGACCTCGGCATACGCAGATCGAAAGCCCGCTGCCTGCATGCGTCGATACGTCGGCTCGCCCGGGTCTGCGTTGAAGTCGCCCATAGCGACCACAGCCGTCGTGGCAGGGGCGCGCTCCACCCACTCGACGAGCCGAGCAGTCTGCTCATCGCGCGCAGGCTCCTCCGGCCCCGCGTGATGCAGATGGGTCGCGACGACGAGCAGCTGGCTGCCACCGGGGAGGTCGACCACGATGCGATGCGCCGCCCGGTTCAACCCGAGATCGACGCGTTCGACGTCACGACCCGCGAGCGGCGCCTTCACGAGGACGCTGTTGCCATATTCCGGCCGGCCCGCCCAGCCCCGGGTCGCCTCGTAGCTGCCCTCCCCTGCCGCGCCGATGAGGCGGTCCTGCTGCATGACGAACACGACTTCCTGGAGCGCGAGGACGTCCGGCTGAAGAGCCGCCATGTCAGCGAGCAGGAGCGGCAGCCGTTCCGGCCATCGATCGGCGAGGTTGAGGATGTTGAGCGTCGCGACGTGCAGCCGATCGCGGACCGGCTCGGTCATCGCGCGACCCCGGGCGAGCCATCCGCGGCGGGCAGGGCGAACGCGAACGTCGAGCCGGCGCCCTCGCGTGACTCGACCCAGATCCGACCCCCGTGCTGCTCCACGACGTGGCGCGCGATCGCCAGGCCGAGGCCCGTCCCGCCTCCAGCCTCTGCGCGAAGTCTGGCTCGGTCGACCTTGTAGAACCGCTCGAAGACACGGTCCCGGGCCGCTCGAGGGATGCCGATGCCGTGGTCCTCGACCGAGGTGACGACTCGTCCCTCGTGAGCTGTCGTGCGGATGGTGATCTCTCCACCGTCGGGGCTGAACTTGACCGCGTTGTGGACGAGATTGACGACGACCTGGCCAAGTCGGGCGCTATCGCCGCGGACGTGTGGCAAGCCCGGGGGTGTCTCGAACCGGAGCGTCACACCCTGGCGCTCCCCGAAAAGGCGGAGTCGCTCAGCGGAGTCGGCGGCCAGTCGGCTCATATCGACATCGTCGGACATCTGGAGGGTGCCGCCACTCTCGATGCGGCTCAGGTCGAGCAGCTCGTTGACCATCTGGACGAGGTGACCGGTCTCGATCTCGATCTTGGCGATGCGGTCGCGCATCTTCACAGGGATGGCATCGCCGACCGCTTCCGCCTCGCGTTGGAGGGTCTCGGACAGGAGGCTCACGGTGGTCAGCGGAGTTCGGAGCTCATGCGAGAGATTGTCGATGAACTCGGTACGGATCCGCTGGAGGCGCCGCAGCTCCGAGACATCCTCGAGGATCAGCCACAGGCTGTCGTCGCTCGCCGTCGGTCGTGCACGAACCGTGACGACCGTGCCGTCCGCACCTGTAGGTCGCAGCTCGACGGTCGCGGGCCCGGTCGACCCTTGGCGTGTCCGCGTCACCAACCCTTCGACGGCCGGGTCCATGAACGCTTCCATCAGCGACCGACCCGGGAGTGCGCCAGGCTCCTGTCCCAGGAGGAGGTGCGCCCTGCGATCGGCCTGGGTCACGCGATTCGCGGCGTCGATACGGATCACGCCCTCGTCGAGCGCATCGAGCAGGGCGCCGTCGTCGGCGTCGCGTTCAGCAAGCGTCCTTGACCGCGCGGCCGCTTCGTCACGGAGCCGTTGGATGATGGAAGTCGCGCGGTCCAGCGTGCGTCCGCGGCGGGCCCACGCCACCGCAGCGACGATGGTCGTCACCGCCAGGATGGTCGCGATGACGACGGCAGGATCCACTCGGCGAGCATCGCATACGTGCGCGTTCGCGGCTGGTCGGTCAGCGGCGTTGCGTCCCGCTCGCCCAGATCACCGGACGATCGATGAGGCCACCGAGCCACGGGGCGGCGTGGCGCTCGAAGGCACGTGCGGGGAATGCGTGGCGGAGGACGAGCAGGTGGCTGATCCTCGCGGCCGCACGTCGCGCGGCCGTCACGGTCCTGATACCGGTCGTCCTCGTCGTGACCAGCGCCTCATCGACCGCGGCGATCGCGTCGGTCGCCGCGAGCTCGCTCGAGACACGCAACGCGTCGTCCTCCTCGGGCGACGTCGCGTCGGGCCAGGGCGGGTCCCCGAGCCGCTCGAGCGTGCCTGTTCCCGCGAGCTGACGCAGATCGTCCGCGGTGAGCCCGCGGAGCCGCTCCAGCAGTACGGTCACGGCCGTGGTCGCGGGCCCGTAGCGCGGCTGACCGACGGCAGAGTCCCAGCCGCGCGTGAGGCGCTCACTCGCCCAGATCGATGCGGGGTCACCCAGGATCTCGTCGAGCGTGTCCGCGAGCAGGATGTCGGCAAGACGCCCGACGACCGCATCCCTGATCGCCGCCGATCGACGAGCCGCCGGTGGCAGGTTCGCGAGCGCCGCCCGTTCAGCCTCGTCCAGCTGGCGCTCAAGGTCCGGCGGCACGACCTTCCGGAGCGTGGCCAGGAACGCGATCGGCGCAGGCTCGGCGAGGGCGAGGCGGTCGAGTTCGTCACGGTTCAGCCGACCGACACGCTCGACGACGGACGCGACCAGCTCGGCCGTGGTGGGCGGACGACGGACCGTTCGGCGGACGGGCGGTCCCCAGTCGGCACCGGCACGTGGCGGCCGACCGGCACGCACGCCAGTCGATCGTTCGCGGTCGTAGCGGCGCCGAAGATCGGGATCACTGAGCCAGTCATGCGCGACGTTGATCCGTTTCGCGAGCTCGAGGGCTGCCGGTCCTGCGACGTCCGGGTGGTGACGACGCAGCAGCGCGCGCCATGCGAGCTCGATGGCCTCCGGGCTCGCGTCGCGCGGCACCCCGAGGCGCGCGTACAGGTCGTCGCTAGGTAGCGTCTGGCGGGTGGGCATCGGTGACGGAGAGGGTACCGGTGCCGCTGCTCGCTATCCTGCAGCTCTTCGGCCCGACGAAGCAGCGGTACCGAGCCGCGCAGGCGACGGCGACGCGATGCCGCTGAGCTCGATCTCGACGAGCTAGGAACCCCTAGGCAGCCGCCTCGCCGGTCTCGAACCCCTCGACGAGCATCCGCTCGACCTCGTGGACCGGAAGGGTCGTCCGTTCGCCGGTCGCACGCTCCGTGACCTCGATCCCGCCCGCCGCGAGCGAGCGCGGCGACACGGTCAGGATCCAGGGCATGCCGAGCAGCTCGGCGTCCGTGAACTTGACGCCGGGCGATTCGTCACGGTCGTCCCATAGGATCTCGTGGCGCGGCCCGGCTTCCGCGGCGCGTGCATGTAATCGCTCCGCGATCTCCGTGACCTTCGGCTCCTTCGCGCCACCGATCGAGACGAGGTGAGCAGCGTATGGGGCCACCTCCGCCGGCCAGATGATGCCCTTCTCGTCGTGGTGTGCCTCGACCACGCAGGCGACGTTCCGTCCGACGCCGATGCCGTACGAACCCATGACGATGGGGTGCCGCTCGCCGTCCTCGCCGAGGTACATCGCCCCGGCGGCGACCGTGAAGTCCGTCCCGAGCTTGAAGATGTTGCCGACCTCGATCGCCTTCCGAAGCTTCACCGGCGAGCCGCAGCGGATGCACGCGTCGCCCTCGCGCGCCTCGGTGATCTCGGCGACGACATCCGGCGTGTAGTCCCGGGGGACGTTGACGTTCTTCACGTGCCAGCCGACACGATTGGCGCCGGCGACCAGGTTAGGCGAGCGCATGACGAGCTCGTCGACGACGACGACCGAGTCGGTCGCCCCGATGGGCGAGCCGTAGCCGGCCTGCATCCCACGGGCGACGATCTCCTCGACCGTGGCCGGCCGCAGCCCGCCCGTCGCCTTGATGGCGTTGACGAGCTTCGTCTCGTTCACGTCGTAATCGCCACGGACGATCGCCACGACGAACCGACCGTCGCCGGTCACGAAGAACGCCGCCTTCGCCGTCTTGCTGGCAGGGATGTCCAGGAACGTAGCGAGCGCGTCGATCGTGGTCGCGCCCGGCGTGTCGACGTCCTCCATCGGCAGGGCGTCCTCGGGCTCGGGATCCGGTTTGCGGACCTCGGCGATCTGCTGGTTCTCCGCGTATCCGCACGTCTCGCACAGGACGATGGTGTCCTCGCCGAACTCGTTGAGGACCATGAACTCATGGGCACCTGAGCCGCCCATGACCCCCACGTCGGCGCCGACCGCGATCGCTTCGAGCCCGAGTCGCTTGAACGTCCGCTCGTAGGCCGCGAACTGCTCGCGATAGCTCTTGTCGAGGCCGGCCTCGTCGCGGTCGCAGCTGTAGGCGTCCTTCATGACGAACTCGCGGACACGGATCAGGCCGCCCCGCGACCGCGGCTCGTCGCGGAACTTCGTCTGGAAGTGGTAGACCATCTTCGGCAGCTGGCGATAGCTCTGTACGAGATCGGCGAGGAGGATCGCGACGATCTCCTCGTGGGTGAACGCGAGGACCATGTCGCGCTCACCGCGGTCCTTGAACCTGACTAGCTCAGGCCCGATCTTGTAGTAGCGGCCGCTCTCCTTCCAGACCTCGGCCGGGTGGACGACCGGCATCTCCATCTCCTGGGCGCCGATCCGGTCCTGCTCCTCGCGGATGATCTGCTCGACTCGCTTGCTTACCCGGAACCCGAGCGGCAGCAGCGAGTAGATCCCTGATCCGAGCTGGCGGACGTAGCCGGCGCGCAGCAGCAGCCGGTGCGACGCCATCTCGGCGTCGGCCGGGTCGTCGCGAAGGGTCGTGAAGAACAGTTGGGATAGGCGCATGGAGCGGTAAGGATAGCGGCGACCCACCTCGCCCGACGCACGCGGTAGCTATGTCTCTGCGCCGATCGACCGACCGTTAACATCCGGTGAACCCGCCCACCGCAAGCGAGGTATCGCGATTGGTCGATGGCGCCCTGTTCTCGCTCCTCGTCGTCATCGTCCTCGCGGTCGTCTTCGACTACATCAACGGGTTCCACGACACGGCGAACGCGATCGCGACCTCGGTCGCGACGCGCGCGCTCCATCCGCGCCACGCGATCCTCATGGCAACGTTCTTCAACTTCGTCGGGGCGTTCGCGGGCACGGCCGTGGCCAAGACGATCGGTGCCGGGCTCGTCGACGAGACGACGACGACCCAGGCAGTCGTCGCCGCCGCGTTGATCGGCGCGATCACCTGGAACCTCATCACGTGGTGGTTCGGCCTGCCGTCATCGAGCTCGCACGCGCTGATCGGTGGCCTCCTCGGGGCGACGATCGCCGCTGCCGGTGTCGGTGCGCTGAAACTCGACGGGATCTACAACAAGGTCGTGGTGCCGATGATCAGCTCACCGGTGATCGGCTTCGTCGGGGCGTTCCTGCTGATGCTCGCCATCTACTGGATCTTCCGGAAGGCCAAGCGCAAGCCGATGGCGCGCATCTTCCGGCGCCTTCAGGTGATCTCCGCCGGGTACATGGCATTCAGCCACGGATCCAACGACGCCCAGAAGACGATGGGCATCATCACACTCGCGCTCTTCGCCGCCGGCGTGATCCCGTCGATCGAGGTGCCGTTCTGGGTGATCGTCGTCTCAGCGTCCGCGATATCGCTGGGGACCGCCGTCGGTGGCTGGCGGATCATGCACACGATGGGTCACCGGGTCGTGACGCTCGAACCCGTTCACGGGTTCGCCGCTGAGACCACTGCCGCGAGTGTCATCCTCGGCGCGGCCCATCTCGGCATGCCGGTCTCGACCACCCACGTCATCTCGAGCGCGATCATGGGCGTCGGGTCCGCCCGAGGCCCCAAGGGCGTCCGCTGGGGCGTCGCCCGGCGCATCCTCCTCGCGTGGGTCATCACGATCCCAGCGGCCGGGATCGTCGCCGCCGGTTCATGGTTCATCCTGGACACCATCGGCTTCGGCTGAGCAAGGGAGTCGTTCGATGTCGTTCCGTCTGCTTCCGAAGGACGTCCGCTTCTTCGATCTCTTCGTCGCCGATGGCGAGAACCTCCAAGCCGCCGCCATGGCACTCCGCGACATGCTCGAGCATTTCGATGACCTTGAGCGGCGGATCGCCGAGATCCAGAAGCTCGAGAAGCGCGGCGACGAGATCGACCGCGAGCTCAACCGTCGGCTCGAGGACGCGTTCATCACGCCGTTCGATCGTGAGGACATCCACGACCTGAC
>DASSZA010000288.1:0-11212 GCA_035703005.1 Candidatus Limnocylindrales bacterium
GCGGAGATTCGCCGGGCCGGGCGTCATCCGCGATTCCATGAGCGCGATCGCCCAGGGATGCCGGCGCAGGGCCGCGCGGGTCGAGATCGATTGGGCACGGAGCACCGTTCGCCAGTTAGAGCGATCGGCCGGCCGCTCCACCTCGGCGAAGACGAGGTCAACGATCCCGTCGAGGATGTCGTCCTTGTTGCGAACGTGTCGATAGAGCGACATCGCCTCCACGCCGAGCCGACGCCCGATCCGCTGCATCGTCAACGCCGCGGTGCCGCCCTCGTCGGCGAGCTCCAGCGCCGCGCGCAGCACCCGGTCCCGGGTGAGCGGCGCTCGCTTCTGATTCGTGCAGCGTGTCATCAAGTGTTCTCCTGAGTGCCCTTGACGCCATGTTAGCTTATGCCATACGCTTATGCCATACGCTTATGACATAAGCGGTTCGAAGTCAAGGAGCTAGAGATGACCATGGAAACAACCAGCGACCGCGACCAAACCCTGGCCGGCGACGCCTTGCTGGCCGACGCGGGGATGATGGCTGTCGTGCAACGCCGCTACGGGCCTCCCGAGGTGCTTGAGTACACCGATGTGGGCCGGCCGGTCGTGGGGGACGGCGACGTCCTGGTCGGCGTCCGCGCCGCTTCGGTCCACCCTGGCGACTACTTCGTGATGACCGGCGTGCCGAGCATCGTGCGGCTGGCGTTCGGTCTGCGTCGGCCACGCCACCCCATCCCCGGCAGAGACCTGGCCGGCGTGGTGGAAGCCGTCGGCGCGGCGGTCACGGACCTCCAACCGGGTGATGAGGTGTTCGGTTGGAGCACCGCCGGGACGCTGGCGCAGTACGCGTCCGTGCCCGCGGACCAGCTCGTCCGCAAACCCGAGAGGCTCACGATGGCGCAGGCGGCCACGGTGCCAACGTCGGGGATCACCGCACTGCAGGCTCTGCGCGACATCGCGCACGTGCAACCGGGGCACACGGTGCTCGTCACGGGCGCATCAGGGGGCGTCGGGACGTTCGCCGTGCAGATCGCCAAGTTGTTGGACGCAGAGGTGACCGGGGTGTGCAGCACCCGGAACGTGGAGCTGGTACGGGCCCTGGGCGCCGCGCACGTCATCGACTACACGCGAACGGACTTCACCCAGGCGGGACGGCGCTACGACGTCATCCTCGACAACGTGGAAGCGCAACCGCTGCAGGCGGTACGAAACGCTCTGACACCGACCGGCACGCTCATCCCCAACAGCGGCCGAGGTGGACGCTGGGTCGGCCCGTTGGGCCGGTTCGTCAAGGCTCGCGTGCGATCGCTGGTCACCCGCCAGACGCTGAAGCCGTTCACTTCCGTCCAGAAGCGCCAGGACCTGCGCACACTCGCCGGTTGGCTCGAGGCAGGGGAGCTCACCCCGGTCATCGACCGCACCTACCGGCTGAGCGCAGCAGCCGACGCCCTCCGCTACGTCGGAGCAGGCCACACCCGCGGCAAGGTCGTGATCACCGTCTGAACGTCGGACCAGGTGTCACGACCCACCACAGCGCCACTCGTACACCAGCCACCGCTGTCAGGCGGACGGCTCACCAAGCGAACGAAGGAGCAAACCATGAACAAGACACGACCTGTCCCCATCAACAGCGCTTTGACAGGCCCGCCGATCCCGGTGCAGGCCAAGATCGCCGCCGCATGGACCAGCTTCATGTTCCTCTACATCTACGTCGACTTCTTCAACCTCTACAAGCCCGGCGTCGTCGACGGCATCCTGAATGGCCTCGTCTGGAAGTTCGACGTCAGCCCGACGTTGTTGACCTTCATGCTCGCGTCCGTGGCGATCCCGGCCCTGATGGTGATGCTCTCCATGACGCTGCCCGCCCGGGTGAACCGCGCCACGAACCTCGTCGTTGCATCGCTCCTCATCCCCTACTCGGCGTTCAACGCGGCAGGGGCGACCTGGGAGTGGGCGTCCTTCTACGGCCTCTCCATCGGAATCGAGGTCCTGCTCTTGGCCTTCATCCTCCGCTCCGCCTGGACCTGGCCCCGAACGTCCTCCGATGCTGCAGATGTCGCGACGGCCGACCGACTGCAACAGCAAGCCCACGCCTGAGCCATCGATGCTCGACGCAGGCAGGAGAGTGCCTGCGTCGAGCCTGACGCTCACCGCGGCAACCGAGAACAAGAGGACTCGTCCCCATGCCCGCCCTCCCGCCGCGTCTGAGCCTCGAGCAAGTCCGGCGCCTCGCGAAGGACCTGCTCCGCGACCTGAAGGACGGCGATCGCGCCGCAATTCGACGCCTCGCGGTCGTGTCTCCACCATCGACGCTGGCTGGTGCGCAACTCGCCATTGCCCGCGAATACGGATTCCCCAGCTGGGCGCGCCTCAAGCGCGACGTCGAGCTGCGCGAGATCCTCGACTCTCTCGATGTGGGCCGCCTGCGCGCGCTCGTCGCTGAGGAGCCCGACCTCGCGTCGACCTTGGCGCTGGCTCTGCCCGAAAAGGTTGAACTGGCGCGCCCGACAGGATTCGAACCTGCGACCTTCGGCTCCGGAGGCCGACGCTCTATCCACTGAGCTACAGGCGCGCGGACCGCGAATGATACCCGGTGACGGTGTGCGCCCCAGCAGTCAGGCGGTCTCCGGCCCCGGGGCGTAGAACGCCGTCGTGTTGGCCACCGCGCGTGCGACGGCCTCCGCATCCGCACCGGCGGCCGCGTTCGCCTCGCCCCATGCGACGCTCGACTTCGTGAAGAATTCGCGCCCCTCGTCGGAGATCTGCCACGCGATCGGGTCGTCGACCGAGCCGCCCGCGAGGTGCAGGGTCAACCCGAGCAGCGCGCCGTCCCAGCCGACGCCGACCGCGCCCGGGCCGTATTCGTCCCAGCGGTCGTCCGGGACGATCGCCGAATGCTCGAGCTCGAGCGTCGTTCGTGCTTCGCCCGCGCTGGAGAGCCGGACCTCGACCTCGGAGATGTCGCGGTCGCTGGCTGGCTCCCCGTAGACCCACGTCACCCGGAAGCGCCGAGGCGGTTCACACGCGAGGACCGTGCCTCCGGCATTCCCCTCGAGCTGATAGGAACCGCCCAGCCGGACATCGCCGCTGATGGGAAGGAACCAGCGGCTGATCCTGTCCGGTTTCGTCACGGCGTCCCAGACGTCCTCGATCGGCGCGTCGTACGTGCGACGCAGCCGGACGGCGCGTCCCTCGCCGGCCGCGATGCGGCCCTCGCCGACCTCGCGCTGGGCTGCCTCGATCTCCTTGATGATGTCGATCATCGGGTCTCCTCCTTGTTGGCGTCGGTCGGGTGATCGGCGGAGGCGGCCTGCATCCGTCGTTCTCGCCTGCCGCGGGCGAGCTCCGTCTCGAGCGAGTCCAGCCGCTGGTCCCAGAACCTGCGGACGCGCTCGATCCAGTCCCCGACTTCGTGCAGCGGGGCGGCATCGACGGCATACAGCCGGCGTGTCCCCGCCGGCCGGACCGTCGCGAAGCCGCTATCGCGAAGGACCTTGAGGTGCTGTGACACGGCCGGCTGAGAGATGCCGAACTCCGAGCGGACTGTCTCGGTGATCGAGCCCGAGCTCAGCTCGCCATCTGCGAGAAGCTCGAGGATCCGGCGCCGGACGGGGTCTCCGAGGACATCGAACGCATGCACGCCGGCATTCTAGAAGATATGGCTTATATAAGTCAATACTTCTGATAGTCTCAGGGAGTCGGATCAGCCGACCCGGCGCCGGTCACGGCTTTGACCTTGCCGCTGATCCATAGCGCGCCCACCTGTCGGGTACCAGGCGTAGGCGAGATGCCCGAGCGCCGGCCGGTTCAGGCTGCGAGCGGCAGACCGTACTCCGCAACGGACACGATGGGCGTGCGGACATGGGCTGGCGACGTGGCCGCCGCGACGAGTCGCGCGACGACACTCACGCGGGGCTCGCCGAGTGACGAGCACTCGAGCCACACGACGCCATCACGCCAGACGGGCGTGGTGTGCCGGCCGCACGAGCAGAAGGGACGCGCGTCGACCGCCTTCTCGATGAGGTCGACGGCGCGTGTGTGGTCAAACATGTGTGAGGTGAACTCCGAATGATAAATACGATACGACTCGTATTGTAAAGCAACGGTCGACAACGTCGGATGAACGCGCGGTTCTCGTTCCGTTGCGGTATGGAGCTATTCCGAGACGCGTCGTCTCGTATCATCGAGGGATGGACGAGGACGCGACCGGCGCGGAGGCGCTTGCACGGACTCGCGGCCGGCCACGAAGTGATGCGACCCACCGCCGCATCCTCCTGGCGACGCGGGACCTGCTGATGGAGCGGACGTTTGCCGACCTCCGCATCGAGCATGTGGCGGCGCGCGCCGGTGTGAGCAAGGCAGCGATCTATCGGCGGTGGCCGTCGAAGGAGGCGCTCGCTCAGGAGCTACTGGCTCAGCTCGCCGGCCCGCATATCGCGATCGCGGACCTGGGCGACACGCGCGCCGAGCTCCTGGCTTGCGTCGTCAATCCGATGCGTGCGGTCACGGATACGCCGTTCGGGCCGGTCATCCGGTCCCTCCTGTCGCAGATCGCGACGAACCCGACCCTCGGCGATCCGTTTCGCGCGACGGTCGTCCAGGCAAGGCGGGACGAGATCGCCCGGGTCATCGAACGCGGGATCGCCCGCGGCGACCTCCGATCAGACGCAGATGTCGGCGTCGCGACCGAGCTCCTGGTGGGGCCGGTCTACTTCCGCGTGATGTTCGGTGGGCCATTGGACCGGGCGTTTGCCGAGCGGGTGGTCGACTCGGTCGTCCGAGGATATGGAGCCGAGACCCCGGATGACAATATCTAGGCGAAGCGGCTGCGATACCTCGCATTTTTGACCATTTGCCGCCATACTCTCCGGGTATGGCCTCCGACAACGGCGCAAGCCGCACCTCGCTCCGGGTCGGCCAGGCCGCCGAGATGCTCCAGGTGTCGATCGAGACGCTCCGACGCTGGGAGGCGGAGGGCCGGCTCCAGGTGACCCGATCGTCGGGGGGTCAGCGACTCGTGCCGATCACCGAGGTCACCCGCCTCCTCGCGGAGCGCCGGACTCAGGCGCCGGAACGCCCCATCGTGTCCGGATCCGCCCGGAACCGCTTCCCGGGGATCGTGACGCGCATCGAGAAGGATCGGGTCGCCGCCGTCGTCGAGGTGATCGCCGGTCCTCACCGGATGGTCAGCCTGATGACCGCGGAGGCGGTCGACGAGATGGGACTTGAAGTCGGCGATGAGGCGATATGTGTCGTCAAGGCGACCAACGTGATCGTCGAGCTCCCGGCGCGGCGCGACGCGAGGGAATGAAGCTTCGACTGCTCGGCGCGACGCTCGCCGCGATCACGGTCCTCGGGTGCTCTGTCACGGGGGGCGCTCCCGCCGCACCGTCGACGTCAGCACCCGCCGTTACGAGCCCGTCCGAAGCAAGCTCCGCATCGGGCCGCGGTGTTCCCGTCGAGCTCACGGTCTACGGAGCGGCGTCCCTCGCCGGGGTCCTCGATGCAGCGAAGGCGGCATTCGAGACCGCAAACCCGGGCTTGAAGCTGATGATCTCGACGGACTCATCGGCTGCCCTCGAGATGAAGATCGAGCAGGGCGCTCCGGCCGATGTCTTCCTGGCCGCCGATACCACGAACCCGAAGAAGCTCGTCGACCGTGGGTTCGCCTCTGGCGATGCGGTCGAATTCGCCGGAAACGAGCTCGCGATCATCGTGCCGAAGGGCAACTCGGCCAAGATCTCGACGCCCGCCGACCTTGCGCGGAGCGGGGTCAAGGTGATCGCGGCCGGGGACGAGGTCCCCATCACCAAGTACGCCAAGCAGCTCGTGGCGAACCTGGCGAAGGTGTCCGGGTATCCGTCCGACTTCGCCGCCGCGTATGACAGGAACGTCGCGTCGAAGGAGGACAACGTCAAGGCCGTCGTCGCCAAGGTCGGGCTCGGCGAGGGTGACGCCGGCATCGTCTACGCGACCGATGCGAAGGCGTCCCGAGACGTCGACACACTGGCGATCCCCGAGGGCGCGAACGTTCCAGTGACCTACGCCGGGGTGGTCGTCAAGGCGTCACCGAACACCGATGCTGCGACGGCGTTCCTCGACTGGCTGACCGGTCCGGACGGTCAGGCCATCCTCAAGCAGTCCGGGTTCCTACCGCCACCCGAATGACTGCTGCCATCCGGTCCGAACGTCCGACGACCCCGCGCCCGGGAAGCGCGACCGCGTCGACCGCTGGCTCGGGCGGGCCGAGCGTGCTGGTCCTCGCAGGCCTATTCGCGGTCTTCCTCGGGCTGCCCATCGTCACGCTCATCGCGCGCGCGATCCTCGACGGATCGCTGGTCGGGATCGCCGGCACATCGCCCGTCCTGGCCGCGCTCGCGCTCAGTCTCACGACGACCGCGGTCAGCGTCGTTCTGACCGTGGCCATCGGGCTACCGCTGGCGCTCGTCCTCGCCCGCCGCACGTTCCGCGGCAAGTGGCTCGTCGAGGCGCTGGTCGACTTGCCGATCGTGCTCCCGCCAGCCGTCGCGGGCCTCGCATTGCTGCTCGTCTTCGGTCGGCGCGGTCTGCTCGCCGCGCCGCTCCAGGCGGCCGGGCTCGACATCGCGTTCACGACGATCGCCGTCATCCTCGCCCAGACGTTCGTGTCCGCGCCGTTCTTCGTCCGTGCGGCTCGCGCCGGGATCGCCGGGGTCGACCGTGACCTCGAGGACGCCGCGCGTGTCGATGGCGCGAATGAACGTCAGGTGTTCAGGACGATGACGGTGCCGCTCGCTGGCGCCACGCTCGCAGCCGGGCTCGTGATGACTTGGGCCCGTGCGCTCGGCGAGTTCGGCGCCACGATCATGTTCGCCGGCAACATCGAAGGCAGGACGCAGACGCTGCCGCTCGTCGTCTACGGCGAGTTCCAGGCGGGCGACATGGATGCGTCGATCGCGGCAGCCGCGATCCTCGTGCTCGCAGCGCTCGGCGTCCTATTCGCCGTGCGCGTCTTCCACTGGGGCCGGGTGCTCGACGTCCGCAGCGTCAGCTGACGGCTCCCGATCGCGCGAGGACGGCGTCAGGCCGACGCTTTCTGGAGCGCCGCGATCATGGCGCGCGCCTGATCGCGATCCTTGTCGTTCGGATCCGTGTGATCGGCCATGATCCCGCAGTACACGTCGTGGATGGCCTGGCTCATCGTGTCCACGTTGCCGATCGCCATGCCTTCCTGGTGGATGCGGTCCACGGTGCCGGGCTCGAAGTGGTGCCCCATCGCCTGCTCGAGCGCTTCGTGCATCGACGCCATCGCCGGACCCTCCTGATCGATCGACCCTTCTGCACAGGCTAGCGCCCCGGAGCGGCCGAGGGAACACCGGGATGCACCCGGACCTTCAGCCTGCCCGGGCGGTACCACTCCGCCCGGTCCCGATGAGGGTGCCGGACGCCACCATCGGGATCTCACCCGCGGCCGCCTATGTGCGCGGCACGGGTCAGTGGGAGGTCGCGTGACGCAGGACGAGGGACCGCTCGAGATCGAGATCGGCGACACCGGCATGCCGCCGAACCTCCTGCCCGGCGTTCCGTCGGGTTGGACGGACGCCCTCACCGGCACGGACGGGCCGCGACTCTGGGACCGCACGATCTCCAGCGAGGTCGCCCGCGTCGGTCGCTATCGGCGGCCTGTCACGGTCGCCCTGATCGAGATCATCGGCCTCGACCGGTACGCGCTGTCGTGGGGCGTCGACGTCGCCGAGCGGTTGTTCGTGCAACTGGCACGGACGATGGCGGTGAACGTCCGCTCGAGCGATCACATGGCACGCATCGAGCGGACGCGGTTCGGGCTCCTCCTCACGGAGACCGACGAGATCGCCGCGATCAATATCGTCGAGCGTGTACGCGCCGGGTGTGAGTACCAGCTTGGGACGTCGGACCTCGTCCGGATCGGCATCGGTTGGGCCGGATCGTCGACGACGACCGATCTGCGCCTGGCGATCCAGATCGCCGAGACGCGCCTCGCCGACGAGCTCGACGGGCTGACCTGACGAGCGCCGACCGCCGATGGTGTCGGCGGTCGGACGAGCGCGTGAGAACGTGTCAGTGGATCGCGCTGGCTGCCATCCGCTCGACCCGCCGGGCGACGACGAGCGGCCCGCCGTCGACGACCCACGACTCGACGAGCAGGAGTCCGATCAACGCGAGCTCGATCGCCTTGCTGAGATACGCGAGGTCGAACCGGGCGCCGAACGCGAACCAGGCGATGATCGTGGTCGCCGCGAACCCGATGAGGGCATAGCGGACGAGCCAGCGGAGGCGCGCGACCGGGCCGGGCACGACCAACGCGGCGGCGAGCACCACATAGCCGACCGCATTCAGCAGGAACAACGTGCTGCCGAGTGAGGCGTGGATCCAGGCGGTCGCCAGCGTGAGCGCGACGATCTCGAGACGAAGGATCGCGAGCGCCGGTCGGATCGAGCGGGGCGGGAAGGTGAGAGCGGCCATCCTCGGCCTCCTGTCGCTTGCCGGTTCTTGCTATCTGCCGGTAGCAAGAATCTGCGCCAGAAACGCGATACTGTCAAGTAGCACGTAAGGCGCAGCCGGTGCGGGATGGCACCTGGCGTCGGATCGACGGGCAAAGAACGAGGCGGCTCCCGAAGGAGCCGCCTCGATGCTGTCCCGGTGAAGGAGTCCGTCACGAGGGCGGACACTTCTGCCACGCGTCAAGAGCATCTATCACGTCGGCTGTACCGACTACCCTGACCCTACCTACCCATGGCCTTGGCGCTGGGGCAGCTTGGCTGACTGAGCAGCGCCGATATCGTACCCGTCGAGGCCCTGTTTTCCAAGGGTTTTGGCATACGGAACTGTGTAAATTCCTTAACCTTCGTTCGGGGCGACGGTCCTATAGGGGTTGCAACGACATGACCACCCGAGCCGACGATCCGGCCCGCGAGCGACTGGACGACGACCGCGATCGTGACACCGCGGACCTCCTTCGCCATGCCGCCGAGATGGCGATCGAGTACCGCTCCGGGCTGCCCGAGCGCCGTGTCGGTGTCGAACCCGGGACGACCGTCGACGACCTCCGTGCTCGTCTGGGAGGCCCGCTGCCGGCTACCGGGGCGGATCCTCGGACCGTCATCGACGACCTGGCCAGCGGGGTCGATGGCGGCCTCGTGGCGATGAGCGGGCCGCGCTACTTCGGGTTCGTCATCGGGGGGTCCGTCCCGGCGGCGCTGGCCACGGATTGGCTCACCTCGGTCTGGGACCAGAACGTCGGGCTGTACCTCGGTACCCCGGCGGCGGCCGTCGTCGAGGAGGTCGTCGCCGAGTGGCTCGTCGAGCTGTTCGGGCTGCCGACCGGGACGACGGTCGGGTTCGTGAGCGGCGCCACCATGGCCAACTTCACGGCGATGGCCGCCGCCCGTCACGCGGTCCTCCGCACGGCTGGCTGGGACGTCGAGGAGCAGGGCCTCCAGGGGGCGCCGACCGTCCGTGTCATCGCGGGCGCCGACGGGCACGTGTCGCTCTTCAACGCGCTCCGGTACGTCGGGCTCGGGCGCGGCCGCGTGGAGCGGATCGCCACCGACGATGAGGGCCGCATGGACAGTGCCGCACTCGCCGACGCTCTGCGCGGCCGTAGCGATCCCACCATCGTGTCCGCACAGGCGGGCGAGGTGAATAGCGGAGCCTTCGACCCTCTCGAGCGGATCGTGCCGATCGTCCGCGACCACCCGAATGCGTGGCTCCACGTCGACGGGGCGTTCGGCCTCTGGGCGAGTGCGAGTCCTCGGCTGCGTCACTTGGTCCGTGGCATCGAGGGCGCCGATTCGTGGGGGACCGACGCGCACAAGTGGCTCAACGTGCCGTACGACGCCGGGATCGTGTTCGTGCGCGATGGCGCGGCCCATCGAGCGGCGATGGGCATGGCGGCTGCGTATCTGCCTCCCGCACCCGGACAGGAACGCGACCCATTCGACTACGTCCCCGAGATGTCACGGCGGGCGCGCGCCTTTCCGATCTACGCCGCGATCCGCTCGCTCGGTGCGGCCGGCATCGCGGACATCGTCGAGCGCTGCTGCCACACCGCGGCCCGCATGGCCCGCCAGCTGGCGAACCACGAGGGCATCCGGATCGTGAACGAGGTGGTGCTGAACCAGGTGCTGGTGGCCGTCGGCGACGGCGCGACGACGGCCGCGGTGGTCGAGCGGATCCAGACCGACGGCGTGCTCTGGCTCGGCGGGACGACGTTCCACGGCACACCCGCGCTCCGCATCTCGGTGTCCGGCTGGAACACCTCCGATGACGACGCAGACCGCTCCGTCGCGGCGATCGTCGCCGCGGTCGACGCCGTTCGCGAGGAGCGGGCCGGCTAACCCTGCTCGGGGTGGATCGTCACCGACGTCATCGCGACCGGTTCGTTCGGCAGGTCGCGTGCGTCACGCGGGGCGGAGACGATACGGTCGACGACGTCGAGACCCTTGGTGACCTGGCCGAACAGCGTGTAGTTCTTCGGCAGCCGGCCGCTGAGGTCGTCGGTGCCGATGAAGAACTGGCTGCCGTTCGTATTCGGACCTGAATTGGCCATCGCAAGCGAACCACGGGCGTATTCGCCCTTGACCGGCTCGTCCTCGAACTTGTAGCCCGGCCCACCCGTGCCGACCCGCGACCGCTCGAGCGCCGACTTCTTGCCGAACTGCCCGTCGCCGCCCTGGATGACGAAGCCCGGGATGACGCGATGGAAGATCACGTCGTCGTAGAAGCCCTTGTTGGCGAGGTCGATGAAGTTCTTGGTCGCCTTCGGTGCGGCCTCGTCGAACAGATCGACCTCGATGTCGCCGATATCGGTGGCGATGGTCGCGCGGGTCATGGGCAGTCTCCTTTCAAGACTCCGGGTTACGGGTTCGCGACGGTGACCGTCGTCATCGGGATCGGGTCGGTCGGGGTTTCCTGACCGCCTGCGGCCGTGAAGATCGCGTCGGCGACGTCCATCCCATCGCTGACGCTGCCGATGATCTGATAGGTGTTGTACGCCGCGAGGACGTCGCGCGCGGCATCGTCGAGGACGATGAAGAACTGCGAGCCGACCGAATTCGGCTCGGATGTGCGAGCCATGGCCACGGTCCCGCGGCCGTAGGTAGCCGTGACGGGCTCGTCCTGGATCGTGTAACCGGGGCCACCGCCGCCGGTCCCCTCCGGATCGCCGCCTTGGATGACGAACGGCGTTCCGTCCTGGAGGGCCGCTGCG
>DASSZA010000306.1:0-7578 GCA_035703005.1 Candidatus Limnocylindrales bacterium
GAACGGACGGTCGAACGGTCGATCGGATAGGGCCCTTCCGTCGACGATCCGTGCGTCCGACGCAACGCGCGGCGGATAAAGATGGGGCGTCCGTCGATCGATCGACCGTTCGTGCATGGGGTGCAACCCGAGGTTCCGGCACTGGGCTGGACTGACCCGAGCTGCGCTGGAGGCGACTTCGGTCGCCGCGACAGACGCTCCGGCATGACAGATGGTCCAGGTCCTGCGCGGAGCGCAGCGTTCGGGCCCTGGCCTTCTCGTTTTGGGAGAAGATCTTGCGTGGCGCGCACGACGACGCAGGGTCAGCGACCGTTCACTCGTCTCATGCAGGACCTGACCGAACCGGGGACGATGCAACGATGACCCAACGGTTCGGGTGGCTCGCCACCGCTGGGATCGCGCTCATCGTCCTCGTCGCTGCGTGCATCCCCGCGGGTAGCGGTATCTCGTCGAGCGCCACCGCCAGCGCGTCGATGGGCGCGAGCGCGGCGGCCCTTTCCCCCTCGCCATCGCCGTCAGGTCCATCAGCCAAGCCGTCATTCAGCTACCCGACGCCGACGCCGCTCCCGACCTTCCTCGTCTACACGGTCCGACCCGGCGACACGCTGACGTCGATCGCACGCGATCAGGGCACGACGCCGCGCAGCATCGCGTTCTGGAACCGGCAACGGTACCCGTCACTCGACCCCGATTCGCCCCGCTACGCGCCGAATCGGATCGAGGCGGGCTGGCAACTGCTGCTCGTGCCGAACGTCGAGCTCGATCCTGAGGATCTGCCCGAGCCGTCGCCCTCGGAGTCCGGCCCCGCGTCAGCGTCCCCCGAAGCGTCGACCTAGGAAGGCAGCTAGGCACCCGCAAGCGTCAGCAGGAACGGGAACACGTACAGGTTCGACGTGATCCCGAGGAACCCGAGGATGGTCACGACCACCAGCAACGCCGTGAAACCGAGCAGGACCAGCCGATCCTGCATGTCGTAGCGGAGCTCCCGTAGCCACGACCGACGGCCGGTCCCGAACGCGCGCAGATCCATCGCATCGATCGTGTCCTCTGCGCCGGCGATGGCGTTGACGACGGTCGGCACGACGACGGGGGTCGAACGCCGGACGCGCGACAGGAAGCCCGCGGACCCCGCCGACCAATCGAATCCGCGGATGCGCTGCGCGTCGACGGTGGTCTGGAAATCGGCCGCGAGCGACGGCAGGAAGCGGAACGTCAGGTCGAGGCCGAAGGCGAACTTCTCCGGAACACCGAGGCGTCGGAAGGCGACGCCGAAGTCGGATGGGGCGATGGCGAACGCGACCGGGAACCCGATCGTAGCCATCGTCAGGTAGCGGGTGAACTGCGTGACAGCGAGGCTCAGTGACTCGGCCGTGACCGGCGTGCCGAGGAGCGGCACCGTGAAGAGGAGGTGTCCGTCGCCGGGCGGCAGCCCTTCGACGAACCCGTCCGAGAACACGAACAGGTTCACCGTGACGAGCAGTCCGATGAATACGAAGACGAACGCCCAGTTGCGCCGGATCGTCCGCCACTCGATCCCCGCCGACCGGTAGTAGACGACCGCGATCGCCAGCAGTAGCAACACGACCCGCTCGTCCCACACCTGCAGGACGGTGAAGATGAAAAGGGCGACGACCAGGATCAGGACGCGGGGATCGCGGCGGGCGAGCCACGATCCCCGGCCGAGATACCGCGGGGCGATGTTCACGAGACGGCCCCGCGGTGCGAGTGGCTAGCGGCCCAGCTGGGCCTTCACCGGCTCCCAGGCATAGACCAGGATCGGCACCAGGATGATCGTCCCGATGAGGTCGCCGATGATGACCGGCAGGTACAGCGTCGTGAAGATCGTCGCCACGTCCATGCCCTGCAGGATCGCGTCGGTGAAGACGAACAGGAAGCCGATCACGACAGCGATCGCACCAGCGACCGCGCCACCGATGGCACGGTCACGAAGCGAACCGTTGGTCCAGCGGCTCAGGTAGAGCGGTGCGAGCCCGGCGATCAAGCCGACGAACCCGTTGGCCAGGCTCCAGTTCCAGGACGTCAGGGCGCCCCAACCTGAGATCTGGTCGCCGATCGCGTTGCCCACGGTGCCCGTGAAGAACCCGACGATCGGACCGAACGCGTACCCGAAGAACGGCACGAGCGCGAAAGCCGGGCGGACCGAGACGGTGCTGCCCGGGATAGGGATCTGCGCGACCAGCAGGATGCCGTAGAGCGCCGCGCCGATGGCCGAATAGACGATGGTCCGCGACGTGACCTCCCAGAGGTTGTCGCGATTCAGGGTTGCAGTCGTCATGGGATCCGTTTCCCTCCACAGAAACAGAGATGCGCACGCTGAGTCACCAAGGCTCGGTCAACAGTCCACCTGCCGCGGCCTCCCTTCCAGACCCTCGTCGTCGCGTCGGGTCCTGGGCGATGACCCGTCGCGCCAGCGTGTCGGCGTCGAGGAACTTCCCCTCCGCCGATCCGTACCGTGCATTTGCCTCCATCAGCGAGGTGACTCGCAGATCGCACGCCCTCCAGCGCGCCGTGTCGGCGATCACCTCCATGGGAGTCCCATCGGCGATGACCCGACCGTCTCGGAACAGGAGGATACGGTCTGCGTGCGTCAATGCAAGGTCCACGTCATGCGTGACGAAGTAGAGGCTTTCCAGCCCGGGGATCGCGGTCACCTCACGCATGAAGGCCTGCGCGGTGCGGTGATCCTGCCCGGCGGATGGCTCGTCGAGGATGAGCGTGGTCGGCCTGAGCGCGAGCGCGATGGCGAGTGCGAGGCGCTTCTGCTGTCCGAACGACATCGCGAGCGGCGGACGCTCCCGGATGCCTTCGAGGTCGGCCAGCGATGTCCGCCGCAGCACATCGTCGACGAGGTCGTCGAAGGTCGCCTCGTCGTGCCCGAGCATCCGTGGACCGAATAGCAGCTCGTCCACGACGGTCCGGTTGAACAGCATCTGGCTCGGGCTCTGGAAGACGTAGCCGAACGTCTCGACCAGATCCGTGGTGCGCTTGTCTGCGATCGACGCGCCGTCGACCAGCACCGCGCCGCCGGTGACGTTCAGCAACCGCATCGCGGTCCGGAACATCGTCGTCTTGCCGGAGCCATTCGGACCGAGGACTGCCACCGTCTCCCGCGGCCCGAAGCGCGCGTCCACGCCGTGGAGGATCTCGTGCTCGCTGAGTGCCGCGGTCACGCCTCTGAACTCGAGGCGCGGCGTCGCGTCGCCGGTTGTCCCCTGCTGCCCGGCCAGCGTGGTGGGCACCGGCTCCTCGTCCGGTGACCCGGCGGCGACGCGGTCGACCACGACGTCGAATGGCAGCTTGACCGACTCCGGGTCGGCGACGGCGAGGAACCCCTCGACATGGCCCATGTATCGCGTCGACCCGGCTTCGAGGTAGAGGACCCGGTCGGGGCGGAGATCGAGGCACTCCTCGACGCGGTGCTCGACGATCACGATCGCGCTTCCCTCGTCTGCGAGGGTGCGGAGGAGTGCCAGTAGCCGTTCCGCGGTCGCGGGGTCGAGGTTGGCAAGCGGCTCGTCGACGACGAGGAGACGCGGCCGCAGCATCAGGATGCCGGCGACCGCCAGGAGCTGCCGCTCACCGCCCGACAGCGCGCTGGTCTCACGCCCGAGTAGCTTCTGGATCCCAGCCTGCTCGGCGACCTCGCGGATCCGATGGCGGATCTCCTCGCGCGGCACGCCCATGTTCTCGGGGCCGAACGCGAGCTCGGACTCGACCATCGCGCCGACGATCTGCTTCGCCGGATCTTGCAGGACCGTCCCGATGGTCCGGGCGAGATCACGCAACTTGAGCTCGCTCGTCGACTGTCCGTCGACCTTCACGGTGCCCGTCAGCTCACCGGAGTAGGCGTGCGGGATCAGCCCGTTGATGGCGCGGATCAGCGTGCTCTTGCCGCAACCCGATGGGCCGGCAACGAGCACGATCTCGCCGGGCGACACGGTCAGCGAGACGTCACGGATGGCGGGTTCCGTCGCCCGCCGGTAGCGGAAGGTCAGCCCTTCGACTTCGACGATCGGGCCCGGTGCGGGCTCTGTCACGTGTCGAGCGCCTCGATGCGGAGCGCGGTGTCGATGTCCAGGCCGAAGCGTTCGGCTGCGGACGCCTGGTTGACAGAGATCCCGAGGCCGCCATAGTCGGCGTCCTCGAAGAGGAGTGGCTGGCCCGCGGCGACCTCGCCAAAGGTCGTATGCCAGGTGACCTCGGCGCCCCCGACGATCGCGCCCCCTGCGACCCGGAAGGGCTGTCCTGGCGTCAGTTCGCCACCCGCGGCACGCGCGAGGTCAGCGGGTTGACCAGCGAGCCGAGCGTTCCCGAACGAATCGATCATGAGGACGGCGGTCTCGAGCACGCGTCCATGGACGCGCGGCTCAGGGAACGTCAGGCCGACCAGGCTCGCCTGGTCGATCTCGGGTCCGACCTCGCCGATGGCCATGCCATTCGCGAGATGAGCGCCCACCGGCGAGAAGATGTCGCGACCGTGGAAGGTCGGGGACACCTTCGTCAGGAAGAGGTCGGCGTTCGTGATCTCGTGGGCCGCCGTGATGCCGCCAAGCACGTGCGCGGCCGGGATCAGCAACCCGTTGTCTGGGCCGACGAGTGCGTCGCCGCGGCGTGTCCGGAGGGCTATGGGGCGGCGCCGCGTCCCGACGCCAGGATCGACGACGGCGACATGGACTCCGACGGGCAGGTAGCGGACCATCCGCGACAGCAGGAAGGCTCCGTCCCGGATCGCGTACTTGCGGACTGTGTGGCTCAGATCGAGGATCCGCGCGTCGGGAGCGATCCCCCACATCACGCCGCGGCAGACCGCGGGCGCGGATTCTGGCCCGAAGTCGGTCAGGAAAGAGATGAGGGGGCCTGCCATGAACGGCGCCGGCGCGGTCGCGCTCAGGCGGCGCGGATGCGCGCTGGTCGATCGAGGGCAAGACCAAGACGACGGGCGGCGTCACCCTGGTTGTCCGCGAGCGAGAGCTGCCCCTCCGAATCCGACATCAGCAGCGACGAGCCGAGCGGGACACGGCCGAAGGTCCGCTCCCACACCGTGCGCTCCTGGATGGGACCCGCGCCGTCGAAGGCCGGGAAGTCGATCACGATCTGACGTCCGAGATCGAGCGGACCGATGGCGGACTCCAGATCCTTTGGCGTTCCGGCAAGCGTCACGTTGCCGTAGATGAGGATCTGGGTGATCGAGGTGTCGAGCACGCCGTCGCCGACCGTCGGCCGGATGTCGCGCAGCCGGACAAGGTCGTCGATCGGGACGGTCGGCCCGACCTTCTCGAACGGAACGCCGTTCGCGAGGTGAGCGGCCATCGGCGAGAAGATGTCGCGCCCGTGGAAGCTCGAGCTGATCACTGGCAGCATCAGCTCACGGTTCTCGAGCGCTCGCGCCTCGACGATCCCACCGAGCCTCTCCGCGGCACCGATCAGCAGCCCGTTGTCCGGCCCGAGGAGGATGTCGCCACGTGCCACCTTGAGGCCGACCGGCAGGCGTTCGGTGCCGACGCCCGGATCCACCACCGCAACGTGGATCCCGACCGGCATGTGCTTGAGTGCGAAGACCAGCGAGCCGGCACCGTCGCGGATCGAGTAGCGCGGCACCTGGTGGTTGATATCGATGATGTTGGCGTCGGGGCTGATCGTGAACATCACCCCGCGGCAGACCGCGGGGGCGGATGGGCCGAAGTCGGTAAGGAACGTGATGACCGGACGCATCGGCGGATGGTACCAAGCGTGCTCGGCGCGTCGGAGTGACCTGCGCCGCCCAGCCCAGGAACGCCGAAGCGGCGCCGGGAGGAGGATCGGCGCCGCTTCGACATCGATCGCCTGACAGAAGAGGGCCTCGTCCGACGATCGCGGTATATGCGAATTCAGTGGAGCCTGGTCGGGCCTCCGTCAGAGGAACCGAACCGACCCGCCTGAGCCATGGCTCGAAGGAACAACAGCTCGTTGACTTGGCGAAGCGACCAGCGCACGTCCGCGATCGGGATCCCGCACAGGAAGGCGGTCAGTGTGGCCGCTTCGTCAGGAGCGAAGCCCCGGGTCACGAGACTGCGGTAGGTCGAGCGGGTCTGTAGCCGAGTCGTCTCGGCCGGAGCTTCCGTCGGGCTCGCGGAGCGCCTCCGGGTCGTGGCCGCGGAGCCACGTCCGACCGTGGAGACCGCCCCGACCGACCGCGCCGACGAAGCGCGGCGAGGCGTTTCCCCGCGTTCCCGTGAACCTCGCTGAGCCGGCCCGGCCATGTCCCACAGGCCCCTCGTGTCCGTTCTGGTCCCGCTCCGGACGGCCCGTCGCGGTACGGGCACTCTGGTCCGGACTGGTCGGGTAGGTCATGACCCATCCGTCACGCCCGTACCGGTACTTCCGGTGCTACCGGTGGCGACGCGTCAGCCCGATCGGCTGGGGTCGCGACAGGCGCCGGTAGACTCCGCGGCGTGCGGGTACGACGCTTGGGGCTGCGGCTCATCGGACTGGGGCTGGTCGGCGCGTGGGGGCTTGCCGCGGCGCTGATCCTGTCGGCGTACCGACCGGGCGGACCACTCGACGTCATCGTTGGGATCACCATGCTCGTCCCAGTCGCGATCGCACTCGCGAGCGTCGTCTGGCCGCCGGTCACCAGGCGCCACGTGACCCATGCCGCGATCGTGGCGCTCGGTCTCGCCACCTTGCTCGTCCTCCTGCCATCGATCGGCGGGGTCTGGAACCAGCTCCAGGCGCTCGGCTCGCAGACGCTGCTGCCGTCCCTCGAAGCGGCGTACCCGTGGCTCCTGGCACTGATCGGCACGAGTCTCTACACAGGGTTCGGGCAGGCTCGGCGGATGATCGACGGCACGACGGGACGTCGCCGCCGGATCCGAGTCGGCATCGCGATCGCGGCCGCGCTGACGCTGCTCGCCGGGACGGCGTTCGGCGGGGCGGCCATCGCGAACGAGTTCGCATTGCGCGACCTCGAGGGTCCGCAGGTGGCGTCGCGTTTCGGGCCGACGCAGCTCGGCGCGGGCGTCGAGCCGCCGAAGTGCGACGGCCGCCTCGTCGCGGGCTTGTCGTCGCATCTCACCGCGCATCTCTCGGGAACGATCGACGGACGCCCCATCGGCACCGTCGACCTCACCGGTCAGCGCGCCGGTTCGGAGTTCCGCTGGCTGGCCTACGTTGCGACGAACCGCGAACTCGGCCAGCACGGCATGGCCCGCCGCGGCAACGATGCGTGGATCCGCACGCCCACGGCCGGATGGGAACGGACCAAGCTGGACACCGTGACTGACTCGACCCTCGACCTCCAGGCGGTCCGCGAAGCACTGAACCCTGGCGCCCGCGTCGCCGCGGAGGACTACGGCATCGAAGTGATCGAGCGCGCCCCCGCGCGACGGTGCCGCGTGTCCGTCGACGGACCGGCGTTCCGCGCGAGCTTCCCGCAGGTCGCGTGGCTCGTCGGCGATGACGACCTCCAGCATTGGCGCGGCCAGCTCGATTACTGGGTCTTCCTCGACGGATCGCTGGGCCAGCTTGCGGGATCGGTGAACGGTGAGGCGAGCGGGCTCGAGGATCAGGCGATCCAGG
>DASSZA010000015.1:0-2811 GCA_035703005.1 Candidatus Limnocylindrales bacterium
GGCGGCCAAGCTCGGATTCGTGGTGCGTGGCCAGGGTCGCGGTCGCTCGGGTGAACCGATGACGGTGTACGAGCTTCGGCGAGACGTCTGGCAACGACGCGGAGGCTGAGGCCGAAGGCTGAGTTCCTCCACAGTCGCCTGGGCCAGCTCCGGGAATGTCCCCAGAAGGGACGCCGCCGATCTCAGCTGTGCTCGTCGTCGCCTGGGAGATCAAGCGCGACGGCTCCGGCAAGCGGGGCAGGGGGATAGGGTCGGCGTGGCTCCCGAACCGGCGCTCCGCCAGCCGGATTCTCTGGAGGCTCCTCCCCCTGCGGCGGCCGGACTGCCATCCAAACGGGGAGCGGTGCCTTCGGTTCGGGCGGTGACCCCGCCGGCACCAGGGCGCGAACCGGCTTCGGCCCTTCAAGGCGCCTGTCGCGCTTGCGCGCTCGCCTCCGTCTATTAGCTCGCTTCCCCGTTCACCTATTCTCGGTCGGAAGTGCGGATCCGTCGATAGTCCGGCCGCATGCTGACTCATCCGTCGACTGGGCCAGCGTTCTGGAGTGTCCCCTGACGCAGCCTGCGGAGGCCGATGAGTTACGGGTCGACGAGCGGTCTACCTCGAGACCAACATCGATGTGCGGCCGGAACAGGCCGCCGGGACAAGGGAGGCATGAGATGGCGCGGTACCTGATCTCGTTCGACGCCCACGCGATGGATCACATCCCCGACGAGGACATGCCCGCCGTGGCCGAGGCTTCGCGTGCGGTGGTGTACGAGGCCATGGACGCCGGAGTGTGGGTGTTCGGCGGCGGGCTGGAACACCAGAAGGCGAGCATCGTGGCCACCGACGGAACGGTCGCCGACGGCCCCTACCCCCAGGCCGTCGGCGGACTCTCCGTCATCGACGCGCCCTCACGCGAGGAGGCGCTGAAGTGGGCTGCCAAGATCGCCGTCGCCTGCCGCTGTGCTCAAGAGGTCCGCGAGTTCATGCCCGACCCGACCGTCGGCAACTAGACGACACTCGCCTGCGCGAGCGTGCGGGAAGGCCCCCTGAGCCTGGTTCGCAATCGCTGGTTGGTTGTGACAGCATCGCGGCGGATTGGCGCGAAGAGGGCGCATTCGTGTTGTGGTTGCTCCTGGCTGTGGGTGTCCTGTTCACGAGCTTGAGCTCGCCGGCAACGTCGTCTGCGACGTCAACGGGTAGCAATGCGATTGCGGCGTTACCGGGGCGTATTGTCTTCGCTCGCGCCGGCGGTTCCTTCGGGGACGAGACGCTCTTCGTCGCGCGGGCTGACGGTACGGGCCAGCGGCGGATCAGTGGATTCGGGAAGACGTGTTGCGTCTGGGTGACGCGCAGGGGATCGCGAATCGTCTTTGCGGCGGATGGTGGGCGCGACCGCATCACCGCAGCCACGTCCAACCTCGCTGGAACGCACAAGGTCGTGCTCCCACTCCCGAAGGGAACGCTGAGCCTCGCTTCAGGTCCGTTCTCCCCGGATGGACGAACGATCGCGCGAGAGGGATTCGACGACCAGCGTCCCGCCAACGCCGGCGTCTACGTCACGCGCGCCTCCGACGGGAAGATCCTCCGCCGCGTCACTCGCAGGCACTTCATTCCGGGAGACTTCTCACCCGACGGCAAGAGACTTGTCCTGTTCCGCAATACAGAGGGACAACCGCCACCGCCGGGTCGGTTGTGGATCGTGCATGTCAGCGGAACCGAGCTCCGACCGCTGACGCCCGCGTACCTGCAAGTCCAATGCTGCAACAACTATCGCTGGTCGCCCGACGGCTCGAAGATTCTGTTCGCCGACGCCGACGGCATCGTGTGGACGATCGCGCCTGACGGCTCGAAGCTGACCCGACTCTTCAAGGACGCGAGCGGCCGCTACGCCGTTACCCCGACCTGGTCACCGGACGGATCGATGATCATGCTTGCCCTCGACCCGAGCCCCAACCCGTTCGAACACCCACCCAATGGACTCTTCGTGCTGCGAAGCGACGGCAGCGACCTTCGACAGGTGATCGGCGGCAACGACTTCAAGCGCGAACCCACCTGGGTTCGCGGCTGAGTCGCAAGTGTTTCCTGGTCGTCCAGGGGCCTCAACGCCCGGACCGCGCGTCGGTCGGCTCGCGGTCGAGGAGGTCACCGTGACTCACACATCAACCACCCCCGCGGCGGTCGGTACGCAATGAACGCCCCCGCCTCAATCACCATCACGCCGGTTTGCGTTGCCGACCTGCTCGCCGAGGGCGAGCGGATGCCGCTCTACGTGCACGTCATCGACCATCCCGATGCGCGCGTGCTGGTCGACACCGGCATGACGGAGCTGCACCCGGCGGTGGCCGACCTCGATCCCCGCCTCCGTCCCCTGAGCGAGCAGGACTTCGACCTTGCCGGCATCGACATCGTCGTCAACACGCACCTGCACTTCGACCACTGCGGCGGCAACCACCTCTTCGCGGGCAGGCCGATCTACGTCCAGCGTCGGGAGCTCGACGACGCGCGCAGCGAGGACGCCTACACGATTCGTGAGTGGGTCGAGGCGCCCGGCGTGCGGTACGTGGCGGTCGACGGCGAGCTCGAGCTGCTTCCCGGGCTCAGGCTCGTCCCGGCGCCGGGCCACTCACGCGGCATGCAGGTGGTCGTCGTCGAGACAGGCGGGCGTCCGGTCGTCGTCGGCGGCGACGTGGCGGTTTGGTTCGGCGAGCTCGACGAGCCGCAGACCGAAGGCCAGCTGCGGGTGCGCGCGCTCGACCCGGAGCTGGTCTGGCTCACGCACGTGGACGAGCCGTGGCGACCTCGTCATGAGGCGTAATGCTTTTTTA
>DASSZA010000161.1:0-7005 GCA_035703005.1 Candidatus Limnocylindrales bacterium
GCCGAGTAGCCGGCGTTGATGCCGAGCAGCGCGCGCACCGACGTGATGTTCAGGATCGCGCCGCCCTCGCCGCGCTCGATCATCGAGCGGGCCGCAGCCTGGGTCGGGATGAGCGTGCTCCGGACGTTGAGCTCCATGATCCAGTCCCACGCGTCGCGCGGGTATTCCTCGGCGGGATGGAGGACCTTGCCGGCGCCGCCACCGACCGCGTTGACGACGATGTCGACGCGCCCGAAGCGGTCGACGGTCTCCTTGACCATCCGCTCGGCGTCCTCCTCCCTCGTCGCGTCACCGGCGATGGCGAGGCCTTCCGAGCCAGCGGCCGTCACGCGATCGACGGCGCCTTGAAGCGTCTCGGCGGTCCGTCCGGCCACCGCGACCTTCGCTCCGGCCTTGGCGAGCGCCTCTGCCATCGGCGCCCCGATCCCGCCACCACCACCCGGCACGAGGGCGACGCGGTCCTTGAGGCTGAACATCTCGAGGTCGGGCATCGGGCTCCTCTCAGGGTGGGTCCGGAATCATGGCAGGCCCACCGTCGGCGTGCAGGTCCAGCGTCGTCAGGGGTAGGATAGAAAACGATTACCGCTTCCGTCGCCCCGAGTACAGCGGAGACGTAGATGGCGCTCGACCTCGACGGCCTCATCCCCGCCACCGTCCTGCCGATGCACGCCGACGGCAGCATCGACGAGCCGGCGCTTCGCGAATACATCGGCTGGGTGGTCGAGCAGGGGCCGGTCGCCCTCGCGATCAACGTCGATACCGGCGAAGGGCCGCATCTCACCCACGAAGAGAAGGTCCGGGTCCTCAACATCGTCCGCGACGTGACGGATACGCCGATCGTCGCCGGTCTCGCCGGCCCGTCCACCGACGCCGCCGTGCGTCAGGCGCGGGACTTCAAGGCCGCCGGCGCCGATGCGCTGCTCGTCTTCCCGATCCCTGCCTACCTCAGTTCCCCGTTGAACCCCGCCGTCCCCGTCGCGTACCACACCGCGATCGCCGAGGTCGGGCTGCCGCTGATCCTGTTCCAGCTCCAGCCGGCGCTTGCCGGGGTGAACTTCGAGAACGACGTCCTCCAGGCGATGGCCGAGGTCGATGGGGTCGTCGCGATCAAGGAAGCGTCGTTCGACGCGCGCCGGTTCGTCGACACCGCACGCCTCCTCGAGCAGCTGCCGAAGAAGATCACGCTGCTCACCGGCAACGACAACTTCATCCTCGAGTCGTTCATGCTCGGTGCGACGGGTGCGCTGATCGGCTTCGGCGCCGTGATGACGCGCGAGCAGGTCGACATGATCCGGGCCTGGCAGGACGGTCGGACCGACGAGGCGGTGGCGCTCGGTCGGCGCGTGCAGCGGCTCGCAGACGTCGTCTTCGCCGCACCAGTCGGCGACTACCGCGTCCGATTGAAGGAATGTCTCCGCATCCTCGGTGTCCTCGAGTCGGCATACGTCCGCCGACCGTTGATGCCGATCTCCGACCAGGAGCGGGCCCATCTCGCGGCCGTCCTCGAGGAGGTGGGTCTGCTCGACCCGAACGCCGCCCCGAAGGCCGCCCCCGCGCTCGTCTGATCCCGTCGCACATCGGCTCCCGCCTGACCGGAGGAACGACATGACCCAGGAGCCCGCGGACGTCCTGATCATCGGCGCGGGCGCGTCCGGTGGCGTCGTCGCGAAGCGCCTGTCGGAAGCCGGGTTCAGCGTCGTCTGCCTCGAGCAGGGCGACTGGATGGACCGAGCGGACTACCCGGGCAACAAGCTCGATTGGGAGCTGAAGGCGCGCAAGGACTGGGCGACGAGCCCGAACATCCGCGGCCTGTCGCAGGACTACCCGATCGTCGAGGACGACACACCGGTCTCGCCGCTCATGTACAACGCGGTCGGCGGCTCGACGATCATCTTCGCCGGCGCCTGGCCGCGTGCCCTGCCGTCGGACTTCCGCGTCCGCTCGCTCGACGGCATCGCCGATGACTGGCCGATCGACTACTTCGAGCTGCTGCCCTACTTCTATCGGACCGACCGCGACTTCGGCGTGTCGGGGCTGCCGGGCGACCCCGCCTATCCGCCCGACACCGAGGACGCGCCGATGCCGCCGCTGCCGATCGGCTCGGCGGGTATGAAGGTCGCCCGTGGGATGACCAAGCTCGGCTGGCACTGGTGGCCCGAGTTCAATTCGATCAACTCGGTCGCCTACGACGGCCGCCGGCCGTGCGTCCAGCGGAGCACGTGTCAGTCCGGCTGCAACGAGGGCGCAAAGGCGTCGACCGACCTGACCCATTGGCCGAAGGCCATCGCGCGTGGAGCGACCCTGATCACCGGCGCGCGCGTCCGCAAGATCGAGACCGACGCCAAGGGGCTGGCGACCGGGGCGACCTGGATCGACCGCGAGGGTGAGGAACATTTCCAGCCGGCCCGGGTCGTCGTCGTCGCCGCGAACGCGATCGGGACACCGCGGTTGCTGTTGCTGTCGGCGTCGCCGGCCCATCCCGACGGCCTCGCCAACTCGTCCGGCTTCGTCGGCAAGCGGCTGATGATGCATCCGTTCGCCAACGTCGCCGGCCTGTTCGAGGACCCGCTGATGAGCTGGCAGGGGCAGTTCGGCGATCTCATCGAGTCGCTCGAGTTCTACGAGACCGACGAGAAGCGGGGGTTCGTCCGCGGTGCACGGTGGGGGCTCGCCCCGACCGGGGGCCCGATCAACACGGCGCTGCCGAGCAGGGCCGGCGAGCAGATCTGGGGCCCGGATCACCACGAGCACGTCCGGACGCACCTCGGCCACGGGGCGAACTGGGGCCTGTTCGCCGAGGACCTTCCGGACGAGGCGAACCACATCACGCTCTCGTCGACCGTGACGGACTCTGATGGCATCCCCGCGCCAGAGGTCCACTACACGATGGCCGACAACGCCCGCCGGATGCTCGACTTCCATATCGAGCGGGCGAAGGAGTCGATGGAGGCGGCCGGCGCCTACAAGATCGACGTCGACCGGCTGATGCGGTATTCCGGCTGGCATCTGCTCGGCACGGCGCGGATGGGCGACGACCCGGCGACTTCCGTGGTCGATCGATGGAATCGGGCGCACGACGTCGCCAATCTGTATGTGGTCGACGGCTCGTGCTTCGTGACGTCGACCGGCGTCAACCCGACCTCGACGATCGTGTCGATCGCGTTGCGCGCGGCCGACCACATGATCGACACACGCTTCGAGCAGCAGGTACCCGTATGAGCACCGTGATCGACGACCCCCTTACGAGCCTCGAGGCGACCGAGGTCGCGACGCTCCGAGCGGTGGCGGACCGGCTGATCCCGGCCGCGGGGGAGATGCCCTCGGGGGCTGACGTCCTGACTGATGCGCGGCTGCGGTTCGTGCTCAACGCTCGGCCGGACCTGCTCGGACCGCTCCGGGCAGCTCTCCGGCCCGACCTCGGCGACGACGTCGCCGGGCGGCTGGACGCGCTCGGCCGGGACGAACCCGCGACGCTTTATGCGCTCCAGCTCGTGATCGTGGGCGGCTACTACACCGACTCGCAAGTGCGCGATCTCATCGGCTACCCGGGGCAGATGGCCCTCGAGCTGCGCTCGTGGGAATTCCCCGCCTATCTCGAAGAAGGATTGATCGACGCCGTGCTCGCGCGCGGACCGGTCTGGCGCGATCCGTCGACCGGCCGGCGCGCGGTCGTGGCCGATGCGCCGCAGACATATGCGGAGCGCTACGCCGCCGGTGAGGCCGCTTCGAATGCGGGCGCGTCCGGCGAAGGAGGACAGTGATGGCCACGCTCGCTCCGGATACGACGGAGACCGCGACGGGCTGGCTCGGCCGTTTCGTCGAGCGCTGGGAGCCCGGGACCGGGAGCCCGATCCAGGACGTCGAGCCCGCGACGGGCCGGCACATCGTGACGGTGACGGGCTCCACTGCGGATGACGTCGCGCGAGCCGCGGCTGCCGCCAAGGCTGCGCAGCCTGCTTGGGCCGAGACCTCCTACCAGGATCGGGCACGCATCCTGCGCAAGGCTGCCGACATCTACGAGGCGAACCGCGACGAGTTCGGGACGTGGACGATGCGCGAGACCGGCGCGTCGCACAGCAAGATGCACCACGAGTCGAACTTCGCCTTGGGCGAGATCTTGAGCGCATCAACGCTGCCCTGGCAGCCGTACGGCTCGCTCGTCCCGACGGTCGTCAAGGGCCGCCTGTCGATGATCCGCCGGATCCCCGTCGGCGTCGTCGGTGCGATCACGCCGTGGAATTCGCCGAGCGTGCTCGGGATGCGGGTCGCCGCCCCGGCACTCGCCCTGGGCAACGCCGTCGTCCTGAAGCCGGACCCGCAGACGCCGGTCATCGGCGGGGCGATGTTCGAGGCGGTGTTCCGCGAAGCGGGGCTGCCCGAGGGGCTGCTGCAGATCGTCGTCGGTGGCGCCGACGTCGGCGAAGCGCTGGTCACCGATCCGAACGTCAATGTCGTGTCGTTCACGGGATCGACGGCGGCCGGTCGTCGGGTCGGCGAGCTGGCGGGTGCGCGGCTCAAGAAGGTCGCGCTCGAACTCGGCGGGAACAACGCGTTCATCGTGCTCGACGACGCGGACCTCGCCGCCGCGACCGCGGCCGGCGCCTTCTCCTCGTTCCAGTTCCAGGGCCAGGTCTGCTTCGCCGCCGGACGCCATATCGTCCACGAGAGCGTCGCCACCGATTACGTCGATGCGCTGCGGTCGAAGGCCCAGGGCCTGCGGATGGGCGACCCGTATCGGGAAGACGTCCAGCTCGGCCCGATCGTCAACGAGAAGCAGGTCCGCCGGGTCGCGGACATCGTCGACCGCTCGGTCGCCGGCGGCGCGCGGCTCGTCATCGGTGGCGGCCACGAGGGGCTGTTCTACGAGCCGACGGTGCTCGCCGACGTGACCCAGGACCTGCCGGCATTCACCGACGAGATCTTCGGCCCGGTCGCCCCGGTCACGACCTTCCGGACCGACGACGAGGCGATCGCGCTCGCCAACAGCAGCGCGTATGGGCTCGTCGGCGCGGTCTATTCGACGTCGCTGTCGCGCGGCCTCTCGGTCGCCAACCGGATCAAGGCCGGGATGGTCCACGTCAACGACGGCACGCTGAACGACGAGGCCACGATCCCCTTCGGCGGGACCGGGATGTCCGGCAACGGTGCCCGGTACGGAGGCGAGGCCAATCTCGACAACTTCACCGAGTGGCAGTGGGTGACGGTGCGCGACGAGCCGCCGACGTTCCCGTTCTGATGCCCGACCACCTGACGACGGCCTGATGGCATCGATCACCGAGGTCGCACGCCTCGCGGGCGTTTCGACCGCGACGGCGTCACGCGTCGTGTCGTCGGCCGACTACCCCGTCAGCGAGGCGACCCGGGCGCGCGTCCTGGATGCGGCCCGCGCGCTCGACTACGTCCCCAATGCGCTCGCCCGCGGCTTGCTCAAGAGTCAGATCCCGGTGGTAGCGGTGATCGTCCACGACATCACCGACCCGTATTTCGCCGAGGTCGTCCGCGGCGTCGAGGACGCGGCGTCGCCGGCGGGGTATCTCGTGATCACGTGTTCTTCCGAGCGCGACGCTGAGCGGGAGACCTCGTACGTTCGCCTGCTCCGCT
Organism: Candidatus Limnocylindrales bacterium; assembly: GCA_035703005.1. Lineage (GTDB taxonomy): Bacteria > Chloroflexota > Limnocylindria > Limnocylindrales > CSP1-4 > SPCO01. Next base: position 5,602 of record DASSZA010000161.1, read on the forward strand.
CGATGCGGGCGGCGAGCGTGATCTTCGCAGCCAGCGGTCTCGATGACCCCGAGGCGAACCAGGAGATCGAGAAGCACCTGGCCGCGATGCGGAGCGAGGGCGCCGCGGTGGTCCATCTGTCGCCGCATGCGCTCGGGCCGGCCGACGTCGGCATCGACAATGAGGCCGGGATGGCGTCGATGATCGCGGCGCTCGTCGAGCTCGGGCATCGCGAGATCGCATTCCTCGCCGGGCCATCCACGTTGTTCGTGGCCCGGGCGCGGTTGGTCGGGTATCGCCGGGCTCTCGAGCTGGCGGGTCTCCCCTTCGATGAGCGGCTCGTGATCCACACCAGCTTCGACCGAGAGGGCGGCGCGCTCGGGGTCGACACGCTGCTCGGCGGTGACGTGGCGTTCACGGCCGTCGCCTGCGCGAACGACCCGCTGGCGATGGGCGCGCTCGCCCGGCTCGCGGAACTGGGCATCGATGTCCCGGGGCAGCTCTCCGTCGCGGGCTTCGACGATGTGCCGGTCGCGGCGATCACGTCCCCCTCGTTGTCCACGGTGCGGCTGCCGCTGCGGGAGATGGGCCGGCGCGGGTTCGCCGAGGCGGCACGGATACTGAACGGGGAGCCGCTCGAGCAGGCTGTTCTGCCGACCGAGCTCGCGATGCGCTCGTCGACTGGTGCGCCGGCGGCGGTCCCGGTGACGGTCGCTGGCGCCGGGCGCGGCGAAGCGGGCGTCGGCGCTTGAACGGGTCGCTCGCCGACCGCGTGGTGCTGATCACGGGCAGCAGCCGGGGGATCGGTGCGGAGGTGGCGGCGAAAGCCGCCGCAGAGGGCGCGACGGTCGCCGTCCATTACGGGACGTCACGTTACGGCGCGGACCGGACGCTGGCCCGGGTGCGCGAGGCTGGCGGGAACGGCGATGTCTTCGGGGCGGACATCTCGGACGGCGCGGAGGCCGAGCGACTGGTCGCGGACGTCGTCGCGCGCTTCGGCCGCATCGATGGCCTGGTCAACAACGCAGGGATGGACCAGCGAGGTCCGACGCTCGAGGTGTCCCCAGACGAGTGGGATCGCGTGATCGCGACGAACCTGACGGCGTGCTTCCGCACGATGCGTGCCGCGCTCCCCGTCATGCTCGAGCAGGGCAGCGGGTCGATCGTGAATATCGCGTCCCGGCTCGGCCAGATGGGGATCCCAGAGACTGCGGCGTACAGCGCAGCGAAGGCGGGCTTGATCGGGCTCACCCGTTCGCTCGCCCGCGAGTTCGGCACGCGTGGCGTTCGGATCAATGCCGTCGCGCCCGGCGTGACGCTGACCGAGATGACGACCGACCTCGTCGACAGTGAGGCCGGCAAGGCACGGTTGCGCGACATGGCGCTAGGACGGTTCGGGCGGGCCGATGAGGTCGCCGAAGCCGT
>DASSZA010000217.1:0-7264 GCA_035703005.1 Candidatus Limnocylindrales bacterium
TTGAGCATGTAGATGTAGCCGACGGTGATCGGCCGGTCGAAAGCCTCGCCGGTCCGGCCGTCGCGGAGCACGATCTTGCCGTCCTCGGGGAGCGACTTCTCGACGCCGTACACCTTGTGCTTGGCCTCGCGCAGCTCGCCCTTGATCTGGTCCTCGGTCGCCCCGTCGAAGACGGCGGTCGCGGCCTTGAGGCCCTTCTCGTGGAGGGCCCAGCCGAGGTGCGTCTCGAGGATCTGGCCGATGTTCATCCGGCTCGGTACGCCGAGCGGGTTGAGGATGATGTCGACCGGCGTGCCGTCCGGCAGGAACGGCATGTCCTCGGCCGGCAGGATCTTGGCGATGACGCCCTTGTTGCCGTGACGGCCGGCCATCTTGTCGCCAACGCTGATCTTGCGCTTCTGGGCGACCGACACCCGGACCAGCCGGTTGACGCCCGGCTGCAGGTCGTCGTTGAGCTCGCGACGGAACTCGCGGACCTCGACGACCTTGCCGCGCTCACCGTGGGGCAGGCGCAGCGAGCTGTCCTTCACCTCGCGGGCCTTCTCACCGAAGATCGCCCGGAGGAGGCGCTCCTCGGCGGTCAGCTCGGTCTCGCCCTTGGGCGTGATCTTGCCGACGAGGATGTCGCCGGGGCGGACCTCAGCGCCGATATAGACGATGCCCTCCTCGTCGAGGTCCTTGAGGGACTCCTCGCCGACGTTCGGGATATCGCGGGTGATCTCTTCTGGGCCGAGCTTCGTGTCGCGCGACTCGATCTCGTGCTTCTCGATGTGGATGCTGGTGAACAGGTCGTCGCGGACGAGACGGTCGCTGATGACGATCGCGTCCTCGTAGTTGCCGCCCTCCCAGCTCATGAACGCGACGAGCACGTTCCGGCCGAGCGCCAGCTCACCCATCTCCGTCGAGCTCGAGTCGGCGATGGCCTGGCCATCGGCGACACGATCGCCGACGTTGACGATCGGGCGGTGGTTGATGCACGTCCCCTGGTTGGAGCGGACGAACTTCTGGAGGCGGTACTCGTCGAGCTCACCGGCATCGGTCTCGACGGCGATCCGCTGCGCGGTCACGCTGGTGACCACACCCCCGCGGGTCGCGACCAGGACCTGACCGGAGTCGCGCGCGGCGCGCTCCTCCATGCCGGTACCGACGATCGGCGACTCCGGCTCGAGGAGCGGCACGGCCTGGCGCTGCATGTTCGAACCCATGAGCGCTCGGTTCGCGTCGTCGTGCTCGAGGAACGGGATGAGTGCCGTCGCGACGGACACGACCTGCTTCGGCGACACGTCCATGTACTCGATCTGCGAGGGACGCGCCTCCGGGAACGTGTCGCGATAGCGCGACGGGATCCTGTCGGCAGCAAAGTGGCCGGACTCGTCGAGCGGCGCGTTGGCCTGCGCGACGACGTGCTCCTCCTCCTCGTCCGCCGGGAGGTACTCGATGTCATCGGTCACGATCGGGCGGATCGGGAAGGCGTGCGCCTTCTGCTTCTTGAGCTCCGCGATGGCCGCGCTGTCGAAGGGCTTGCCCGCCTTCAGGACGACGCCGCCTGTCTTCGAGACGAGGTCGGTGCCGGCCTCGTAGTCGGTCAGGTTCGGCTCGTCATAGCCGACCGTCCGCTTCACCTTGCGGTAGGGCGTCTCGATGAAGCCGTAGCTGTTGATGCGGCCGTAGGTGGCGAGCGAACCGATCAGACCGATGTTCGGGCCTTCCGGCGTCTCGATCGGGCAGATCCGGCCGTAGTGGCTGTGGTGGACGTCACGGACGTCGAACCCGGCACGCTCTCGCGAGAGGCCACCGGGGCCTAGGGCGCTCAGGCGCCGCTTCGACGTGAGCTCTGCGAGCGGGTTGGTCTGATCCATGAACTGGCTCAGCTGGCTACCGCCGAAGAACTCCTTCATCGCGGCGACGACCGGGCGGATGTTGATCAGGGCGTTGGGCGTCGCCTTGTCGATCTCCTGGATCGTCATCCGCTCGCGGACGACGCGCTCCATGCGCAGCAGGCCGATCCGGAAGGCGTTCTGGATCAGCTCGCCGTTCGCGCGGATGCGGCGGTTGCCGAGGTGATCGATGTCGTCCTTGGGATGGAGCCCACGGTTGCACTCGATGAGATGACCGACGATGGCCGCGATGTCTTCCTTGGTGATGGTCCGCTGCTCGCGCTCGAGCTCGAGGCCCATGCGCGACGCGACGCCGTCGAGCTTCTTGTCGAACTTGTACCGGCCGACCCGACCGAGGTCGTAGCGGCGGAAGTTGAAGAAGAGGCTCTCGACGAGCTGGCGCGCGTTCTCACCCGTGGGCGGATCGCCCGGGCGGAGCTTCTTGTAGACCTCGATGAGCGCCTCGGCCTGGGTCTTGGTCAGGTCCTTGTCGAGGGTGCTCGCGATGTACTGGTGATCAGGGTCGGTATCGATCGGCGCGAACAGCGCGCTGATCTGGTCGTTCTCCTCGTAACCCACCGCGCGCAGCAGCGTGGTGGCCGCGATCTTGCGCTTGCGGTCGACCTTGACCCACAGCTGGTCCTTGTTGTTCGTCTCGAACTCGAGCCACGCGCCGCGGTTCGGGATGACCTTCGCGCTGAACAGCATCCGACCGGACGCGAGGTCCTCGACCTCGCTGTAGTAGACGCCCGGCGAGCGGACCAGCTGGCTGACGACGACGCGCTCAGCCCCGTTGATCACGAAGGTGCCCTGGTCGGTCATCCACGGGTAGTCGCCCATGTAGACCCGCTGGCGCTGGATCTCGCCGGTCTCCTTGATCAGGAGCTCGACGTTGACGTACAGCGGCTTGCTGAACGTAAGGTCCTTCGTCCGGCACTCCTCCTCGGAGTACTTGGGCTCACCGAACTCGTAGTCGAGGAACTGAAGCTCCATGACCTTGCCGGTGAAGTCCTTGATCGGGCTGATCTCGTCGAACAGCTCGCGCAATCCTTTTTCGATGAACCAGGCGAACGAATCGAGCTGGAGCTCGATCAGGTTCGGGATCTCGAACTTCTCGTAGCTCACGCCATCGACCTTCTTGTCGATGCGGGCGTACGAGATGCGACCCGACGGGGTCACGGCGCGAGTCGACGACTCAGCGGAAGACAGCATGAAACACCGCTCCTTGACGGAGGAGGAAGGAGAAATGGGGGGCCGCGCTCACAGAAGGGGTATGGTACCGCGATTTCGCGTCTTGTCAAACGGCACGGAACATGTTATTGGGCTGTGCCGGCGATGTCGCGAGCCGTTCGGACGCACCACCCGCCGGCGGTGCCGTCCGCGAGACGCCGTGGCCGTATGCTGTGCGCCCCGTGGCACGGGACCCGCCCCTCGAAGGCGCCGGCCGTGTCGACGCACCAGGGAAGGGGCGAGACATGGGCCGCACCCGCATCGTATCGAGCGTGACCGCGATCTCCTGGATCCCCTCAGAGGCGGTCGAGGGCCTCTCCCGGATCCCGTTCGATCTCGGGGTGACGCACTACGACCAGCCGCCGCCGGATCAGATCGAGGATATCGACGCCCTGCGAACGAGCGACCGGTTCCGCGAGGCGAACGAGCTGCGGGCCTACATCGACATCGAGGATGGCCAGATCGTCGCGACCGGCTACCTCGGCAAGGGTCATATCGGCAAGACCACGGTTCGCGTCGGGCCCGCCGCGATCCGGTTCCCGGCGGTCCAGATGCCGGACATCCAGAAGAAGCCCGAGGTATCGGCCACGTCGGCGCGCTTCGTGCAGACGATCGGCGGCAGGATGGGCATCCCGACGCCACGTCCCGTCCCGCACAAGCCGTACGCGCAGTTCTGGCCGTCCCTCGCCTGGACGACGCTCGCGCTGACCATCAATGCAGACGGCACGTCCTCGCACGAGCTGGTGGGCGCGAGCCCGTTCCCGCGCCACTGGATCTACGACGACCGCGGGAAGCTCGTCGCCAAGTCCGGCGTCGTGGACTTCGATCGGTGGTTCAACGATTCGTTCGGGGACCGCACGCCGTGGGGCTCCTACGACTCCGAGGCGGTCGTCAGCACCGTCGAGTCCGACCTCGAACGCCGCCTCTCCGGGCTGATCATGCACGGCGGTCAGAAGCCCAAGGTCAAGATGATCGAGGCGGGCGAGGTGCTGATGACCCAGGGTGAGACTGCGACCGACGTCTACCTGATCCTCGATGGGATGTTCGTGGTCGAAGTCGACGGGAACGAAGTGGCCGAGATCGGACCAGGCGCGGTCGTCGGCGAGCGGGCTGCATTGGCGGGTGGGGTCCGGACGGCGACCCTGCGGGCGACGACACGCGCCCGCGTCGCCGAGGCGAGTGCGGAGCTGCTTGCGCCGCTTGCGCTCGACGGCCTGGCGGCCATGCACCAGCGCGAGACCGAAGCGGCCGGAGCGACGCCGAGCGACTGAACCAGGAATCAGAAGAGCCTGGCGCCATTCGGAGCCAGGCTCTTCGTCATGAAGCGCGGGCTACTTGATCTCGACCTTCGCACCCTGCTCTTCGAGGGCGGCCTTGATCTTCTCGGCCTCGTCGCGGGCGACGCCTTCCTTGACGGGCTTCGGCGCTGCATCGACGAGGTCCTTGGCCTCCTTGAGGCCAAGGCCGGTCAGCTCGCGAACGACCTTGATGACCGGGATCTTGTTCGGGCCGACCTCGGTCAGGACGGCACTGAACTCGGTCTGCTCCTCGGTCGCGGCAGCACCACCTGCGGCCTCGCCACCACCGCCTGCCGCGGGCGCGGCAGCGACGGCGACGGGCGCCGCGGCAGTGACGCCGTAACGCTCCTCGAACTTCTTGATGAACTCGGACAGCTCGAGGACGGTCATCTTGTCGATGGCCTCGAGCAGGTCGTCCTGGGAAATAGCGGTAGCCATGGGTTATCTCCTCGATCCTTGTGTTGGTCTGCGGTGTCGTTGGTGAAGGTCTAGGCCTCGGCCTGGCGCTTCTGCTCGGCGACCTGCGAAAGGGCATAGCCCAGGTTGCGCAGGGGCGCGGCAAACAACCCGGCGAGCGTACCGACCGGCGCCTGCATGCCACCGGCCAGCCTGGCCAGGAGCACCTCGCGCGCGGGCAGCGCCGCCAGGCGCGTGACGGCATCGGCGTCGATCGCGCGGTCGCCGAGTACGCCACCGGTGATGCGGACGACCCGGTTGTACGGGCGTGTCGCGTCGATGACGGCCTTGGCCGTCGCCGCCTCGTCGGCCCCGAACGCGATGGCGGTCGGACCGTTGAGGAGCGGATCGAGCGCAGCGCCGACGGTGTCAGCGGCCGCGATGCGCATGAGCCGGTTCTTGACGACGCGGTACTTGACGTCCTGCTTCGTCAAGGCTCGCCGGATCTCGGCGATCTCCTTCACCGTGAGGCCACGGTACTCGGAGACGATCATCGTCCGAGCGTTCGCCAATTCCTGGCGAAGCTCAGCGACGGTCGCTTCCTTGGCCTCTGTGGGCATGTGCCTCCTTCATGAGCGGCGGCGCACATCCGCTGCCGGCTCCTTGGTTGTCGCCTCCGTCGTTCGCTCACGCACTTCGCAGTGCGCTCGCTCACGGACTCGGCTTCGCCTTGGATCCGGGGCGCCTGAGCGCCGATTCTCCATTCGCTTCAGCACGCGACCGGCGTGCGGCGGTGGGTCGACCGGATCGCTCCGGCGGCCCCTGCGACGGATCCCATGGCCACCTCCGGTTGGAGGCTGACTCCGGCTCGCAGGGGCGCACCCACCGTTGGCGGTGGAGGCACCGACTGCCTCGGCGTGCTCGTCGTCGTCCCCTGCCCCACCGCGTCGGTAATGGCCGGTCCGGTCCGACGGATCAAGTCCGGCACGACGACCTCGCGGTCGCGCACCCTGGACGCAGGCTGTCTGCGGCGGTCCGTCTGTATCGATCTAGATGACCCACCTCTCGGTGGTCATCGCGTGAATGTGCCGGCGGTCCGCCGGCGTGGATCAGGCGGCCGCAGCCGCCAGGGTCGCCGGCACGTCGACCCGGATGCCCGGCCCCATCGTGCTGGTGATCGTCAGCGTGCGCAGATACTGCCCTTTGGCGCCCGAAGGCTTGGCGCGGTTGACCGCGTCGACAAGCGCCGCGAGATTGTCGACGAGCGCGTCTGGCTCGAAGCTCGACTTGCCGACCGGGACGTGGATGATCGCGGCCTTGTCGACGCGGAACTCGACGCGGCCGCCCTTGATCTCGCGGATCGTCCGGTCGAGATCGAACGTGATGGTGCCCGCCTTGGGGTTCGGCATCAGGCCGCGTCGACCGAGGATCTTGCCGAGCCGCCCGACGATACCCATCGAATCGGGGGTCGCCAGCGCGACATCGAACTCGAGCCAGCCGGCCTCGATCTTCTTGGCGAGGTCCTCGCCGCCGACCTCGTCGGCACCGGCGCGGAGCGCCTCCTGGGCCTTCTCGCCCTGGGCGAAGACAGCCACCCGAACCGACTTGCCGGTCCCATGCGGCAGGACGACCGTGCCACGGACCATCTGGTCGGCGTGGCGCGGGTCGACGCCAAGGCGGAGGTGCGCCTCGATGGTCGCGTCGAAGTTGACGGTGGTCGTCTGCTTTGCGAGCTCAGCCGCTTCGGCGGGCGAGTAGGTCTGCTCGCGGTCGACGAGCTTCGCCGCCTCCAGGTACTTCTTGCCGTGTCGTGCCATGTGTCGTTCTCCTCGATCGGCCGGCGTTCCGGCCTTCCCCTGGTCGATGTTGGCGATGCCCCGGGGTGCGGGCATGGCCGTCACGTCATACGCGGCGCGTACCGAGCGATGAGCGCCTAGCCGACGACCTCGATGCCCATGGAACGGGCCGTCCCCTCGATCTGCTTGGAGGCAGCCTCGATATCGTTCGCGTTCAGGTCGGCCATCTTGATCCCGGCGATCTCGCGAAGCTGGTCGCGGGTCACGCGACCGTTGATCTCGGTACCGGCGGCGCCGGAGCCCTTCTCGATCCCAGCGGCCTTGCGCAGGAGGTCGGCGGCGGGCGGCGTCTTGAGGATGAAGCTGAACGAGCGATCCTCGAAGATCGTGATCTGAGCAGGGATGATCTGCCCGCGCTTGTCTTGCGTCTTCTCGTTGTAGCTCTTGGTGAACTCGACGATGTTGATGCCGTGCGGACCAAGCGCCGTGCCGACGGGCGGCGCGGGCGTCGCTGCCCCGGCGGGCAGCTGGAGGGTCAGGACGATTCGGATCTTCTTGGCCACGGGGCTGACGGTTCCTTTCTAGCGGGCGGCAGCCCGGTGAGCGCCCATCCGGGCGGTCCAGGCCAAGGCGGAGGCGAGAACGCGAGCGAGCGCACGCCAGTGCG
>DASSZA010000229.1:0-12116 GCA_035703005.1 Candidatus Limnocylindrales bacterium
GCGAGCGCTCGTCGCGCGGGTAGGGCTGCCGGAACAGGGACCGCCAGACCGGGCTGCGCCGGATCGTCTGGTCGACCCGCTCCAGGAAACTCACCGGGCTCCTCCTGCCACGCCGGGGGTGCCGGCCAGCTGCGCATCCCGGTACGACTCCTTATAGAGCCGACCGTCGGTCGAGATCTCCTGCAACTCGAACCGCTCCATCGTAATGGCGTCGAACGGGCAGCGCTTGACGCACAGTGCGCAGCGGATACAGCGCTCCTCATCGAGCACCATCGCCCCGCCCTGCTCCCAGCCGTACGCCTCCTCGAGCTCCGGCAGAAGGGCCTCCGACTTCATCGTGTTGATGTCGATCATGTGGATGACGCCCTCGGGGCAGACGTCCGCGCAGGCGCCGCAGAGGACGCAGCGGAACGGGTCGAACCAGATGTTGTAGTTGCACATCAGGCAGCGCGTGGACTCGGCGACGGCACCCGTCGCGTCGAAGCCCAGCTCGACCGGCGTATTGAAGTTGACGACGGGATCAGTCGAGGGCATCCGCGCCTGGAGCGGCACCATCGGGATGTGCTGGCGGGGCAGGACGTCGTACAGCTCGGGCATGTCGTGCCGCCACGAGCTGGTGATCTTGACGTTCGGCGTGACGGAGACGTCGGAGCGACCGGCGAGATAGCGATCGATCGCGTACGCGGCCTTCTTGCCGTGTCCGGCAGCCTCGATCAGCGTCGTCGGGCCGGTCACGAAGTCGCCACACGCGAACACGCCGCGAACGTTCGTTGCGTATGTCGCTGGGTCGACCTTCACGCGACCGCGGTTGATCTCGAAGCTCGCCTCGACCGGCAGGAACGTCAGGTCAGCGGCCTGGGACACGGCCGGGATGACGGTCTGCGCGGGGACGATGAACTCCGACCCCTCGATGGGGATCGGCGACCGCCGGCCGGAGGCGTCCGGTTCGCCGAGGCGGTTGCGGATGAACTTGACGCCGGTGACCTTGCCGTCCTCGCCGAGCACCTCGATCGGGCTCGCGAGGAACTCCATGCGGACGCCCTCGCGCTCGGTCTCGCCGAGCTCCTCTTCGTCGACCACGAGCTCGGACCGGGTCCGCCGGTAGGCGATCGTCACGTTCTCGGCCCCATGGCGAAGGCTCGTGCGCGAGCAGTCCATCGCGGTGTAGCCACCACCGATGACGACGACGTCGTTGCCGACCTCGATCTCCTGCCCGAGGTTCGCGCGCTTCATGAAGTCGACGCCATAGTCGACGCCATCGAGCTCGGCGCCCGGGATGTCGAGTGCGACCGGGTCCATCGCGCCGGCCGTGATCGCGATCGCGTCGTAATCGCGCTGAAGATCCTCGAACTGGATGTCCTGCCCGATCGTGGTGTCGTAGACGAACTGGACCCCGAGGCGCTCGACGAGCCGCACGTCCATCTCGATGGCTTCACGCGGGAGACGGAACGCCGGCACGCCGATCAACATCGTGCCGCCGCCGTACGGGAGGCTGTCGAAGACGGTCACCTTGTAGCCCTTGACCGCGAGCTCGCGCGCGACCGCAAGGCCGGATGGACCCGCGCCGACGACCGCGACACGCTCCTCGCGCGGGGTGATCTCCGGCATCACGTCGGGGATGCCGGACGCCTCGTGCCACTCGACGAGGAACCGCTTCATCGCGCGGATCGCGAGCGGTCGGTCGATGTCACCGCGACGGCACGCGCGCTCGCACGGCGCCGAACACACGTAGGAGCACATGGCGGCGACCGGGTTCGGCTCGCGCGACAGGATGTACCCCTCCTCGAACCGGCCCTCGGCGGCGAGGTTGAGGTATCCGCGGCAGTTGGTCCCGACCGGACAGGCTTCCTGGCACTCGATGTTGCACTGCAACCAGGAGGCGTCGACAGGTTGGACGAGGAATTCCTGGGCGGGGTCGATGGCCAAGTCGGCGTTTGCCTTTCCGGTGGGGAGGGGGCGCCACGAAGACATCGGCGGTGCGCCGACGTGCCGAATCTACCATCGCGCTCGAAGGGGCTGCAAAGACGCGGGCGGCCGTGACCGTGCTCGAGGGCGTACTCGCGCAGATGGTCGAGAAGGGCGCGGAAGGCGCGCGCTCGTCGTGCAGGAAGGTTGACGTTCGCGCCGATCCGCAGCTACGCTGGCGGATGGGGGGCACCGCCCGCGTTCGGTGAGGAGCGCGATCGGATGGAGTCGGCCACGGGGTGACAGGGACCGAGATCGCCTTCCTGGCGATAGGACTGATCCTCGGGATCGCAGCGGGGGCGGCTCTTATCGCGACCCTCCGATCCAGGACCCCGTCCACTCGTGAAGTCCGCGTCACGATGGCACCCGACGCCGTCCCGCGCCGGAGGGCGGCGACGCTTGCCAACGACGCCTTCACCGATTCGGCCGTCGCGGTCGACCCTGCCCTGTTCGGGCCCGCGGATCGTTCCGCCTTCGATGCCGCGGCGAGCGCCACCGGCGCGAGCGACCGAACACCTGTTCTCGACCCGCGGCCAGGAACGGTCGTCGAGCCGGCATTCCGCCTCGTCGATCCGTCGGCCAACGGGAATGGCGCTGGGACGGCTCCCCCCGATCGTCTCGTCGTAGCGCAGGCGATGCCGGTCTCGAGTGGGATCGACCCGATGCTGACGGCCCTCCGCGCGAGTGCTGCGGCGAGCGCCGAGGCCGCGTTGCGGTCTTCGGCTGACCCCCGCGGCGACGATGCGGACCGGCAGCTCGTCGGCGCTGCGGCCGTCCCGTTCGCCGTCGCTGCCGTTGGGCACTCGCCGATCGATCCGGGAGGCGACGATGAACCAACCGACGCCATCGTGACGGCGCCGGTCGCCTCGGCTCCTCGGACTGGCACGACGACACGGACCCGCCGAGCCGCTACCGGCGCGGCCGGGGCGACTGCGACTGCGACGACGACCGCGCCCGCTCCCGTCCCGACGGACGCCTCGACCGGCGGACCGTGCGGCGACGCTCGCCGCCTGGCCGATGAGCGATGCGAGCTGGCGAGTCGGGCCCGTGCCCAGGCGACCGAGGCCGAGGAGGCGCAACGAGCGGCCCAACGTGCCTATGACGACCACGAGATCTCGCTGGTCAAGGCGACGTCCGATGCCGATCCGCGCGCCATCCGCGAAGCGAAAGACCAGGCCCAGGCGCGCTTCCGTGCCGCGCGGGCCGTCGCGCGGACACAGGACGACACCGAGACCGCCGCACGCGACTGGCTCCACGAGATCAACCGGATCAACGCCATGTCGGCCGAGGCGAGCGCGACCCTGCAACGGCTTCGCGATGGAGCGCCGGGCTTCGCCGTCCGCCTGGAGCGCGCCGGGCTCGAAGCGGACGGTGCGCGCGTCGCGGCCGAGGCCGCAGAGGCGGCATGCGTCGCGGCCCGGCAGGCCCTGGCCGACTGCGAGGAGCGGTCGAATCCTGCGGCAGAGGCGCCGACGGCGATCGAGGGTGGCGGTGACGGCCCCGATCACATCGGTGTCGGATCGGACACGCTCGCCGACGCGCTCCGCGCTGGAGCCTCCCCGCGGATCGTGCGGCTACTCAGAGGCGACCGCGGCGCGATGCAGGCCGCCGTGGCGGCGCTCGGCGGCGACGACCCGACGGAGCGTCGCCGCTGGCAGGTCGCGCTGTCCGACCTGATCGACGCGATCCTCGCCGACGCGATCGCGTCTTCCGCCCTCGAATACCCGACCGACCACCCGTTCTGGGGACCGTTCAACCGGGCGCAGAGCCGCGACATCACAGCCGCACTGTCGTCGCTGGGCTATCGGTTCGACGGGCTAGGCGGGTGGGTCGACGGCCGCTATCCCTCGCAGCGAGACCTGTCGCTCGCGATGGGCTACGCCGGTCTCGACCCCATGCGGATGCGCCAGTGGCCGAACGACGCCGAGACGGCCGAGCTGTTCAGCGACGTCCAGGTCGCAGCAGCCGAGCACCTTGCCGGCGCCGCGGGAGACATGAGCCTCGGGTCGCTCGTCGCGATGCTCGGCCGTCGTGCCGACGGCCTGACCGAGATCTGGAACGCGTGGGGCCGGGTACGACCAGTCCTCCTGGACGAATCCTGACCGCCGGCTAGAGACCTAGCGCGCGGACTCCCGGGCCGCATCCACATCCGCCGCCGCCTCCGCCCCCTCGACGAGTTCGTCGACCTCGTCCTCCTCGATAACGATCAGCCGGAGCGCCTCAGCCGCGCCAACGCCGACCGGTTCGCCCTCCTCGGCGGCCCACTCACGGATCCATCGTTCGAGCTTCGCGGGCTCACGGATCTGGCTCGCGTGCGCCGCGAGTGCGGCGAGCTTGCGGTCGACCGTCTTCGTGACGTCGACCCAGACGTCCGGTCGCTCCGACCAGAAGAGGTACAACCGGCGAACGACGTGCTTGTCGAGGCCGCCGCGGGCGAGTGCAGGGAACGCCATCGGGTTCCGCGCGGCGGGGTAGACCGCATCGACAGCTGCCATGCCCGCGGCTCGATGGTCCGTGTGGTTGACCCCGCCGCCTCGGTGGAACACCGCCTCGGGATCCGTGCAGAGGACGGCGTCCGGCTTGAACGTCCGGATCTCGCGGACCAGTTGCTCGCGTAAGGCGAGGTCATTGACGAGCGCGCCATCCGGCTGGTGGAGGAACGTCACGCCCTCGTAGCCGATGACTTCCGCGGCGGCGCGTTGCTCCCGCTCGCGCAGCGCGGCCAGCTCGAGTGGGTCAGCGAACGGGTCCTCGCCACCCTGGTCGCCCGACGTGCAGCAGACGAGCCATCCGCTCGATCCCGCATCGATCCAGCTGGCGGCAGTCCCGGCCGGACCGAAGTCGGCGTCATCCGGGTGGCCGGCGATGACCATGAACCGGGGTGGCCGCCAGTCGTGTGGTCGCCTGGGCGCGGGATCAGTCACGGGACCTCGTCCCGGGATGCACCGACATCACCACGCGCCCACCGTCGCGCAGTACTCTCCTTGCGGCCCTGATGGCGTCCGCGTACGCTTTGCGGCCGAGGCTTCGCTCGTCTCCCCCCACGAGCGAAGCCTCTTGCATGTCTGGATACCTAGACATGCCCGTCGGCTGCGCGATCACGCAGGCGCGGCTTGTAGCTCGTCGAGCGCCGCGAGGACGTCCGCCGCGTGCCCCTCAGGCTTGACCTTCTCCCAGACGCGTGCGATCCGCCCATCCGGGTCGACGAGGAACGTCCGGCGAGCGGTCCCCATGTAGCTCTTGCCGTAGTTCTGCTTCTCCACCCACGAGCCGTACGTCTCGGACGCCTGGTGGTCCTCATCGGCGAGGAGGGTGAACGGGAGGCCGAACTTCTCGCTGAACTTCCGCTTGCTCGTGGCGCCCTGGGGACTGATCCCCCAGACGTCCGCGCCGCGTTCCGTGATCGTCTCGTTGGCGTCGCGGAACTCGCAGGCCTCGACCGTGCAGCCTGGGGTGTCGTCCTTGGGATAGAAGTAGAGGATGGTCCAACGGCCTCGCTGGTCGGCGAGGTCGTGGATCGTGCCCGTCGCATCGGGCAGAGCGACCCGTGGTGCAGGGTCGCCGACGGCCGGGATGCTCATCCTGAGAGCCTAGCAGGGGTCTCCACGATGAGGAGACGACCGGCCGTGAACTGCACGATCGCAGGGACCGCCGTGCGTCGATTCGAGAGACCGCGCGAGCGTCCGAGATACAGCGTCTCGCCCTTCAACGGGTAGGCCAGGCCGGCCGTCGTGACTGCGACCGCATCCATGCCGACGGGCAGCAGCGTGACGAGATCGTCGACGTGGCCGTCGAGCTCGACGGAGCCGGGGCCGATGAGCCGGACGCGTGCCTCCGCAGAGATGAGCCTGACATCGATGCCGTCCAGCTCGGGTAGGGCAAGGAGCGCGAGGTTGGCGAGCGCGTGGTCGAGCCGCGGACCACCGAGCGCGCCGAGGATCGCCATCCCGGCTGGGCGACGCTCGAGTGCGGCGCGGACCGCCAGCTCGGTGTCCGATTCGTCCTTGTCGACCGGGGCGCGGTCGACCGGGACACCCTGGGCCACGAGTGCATCGATGCCGGCCTCGCCGAGCGAGTCGCCATCGCCGACCCACCGATCGACCTTCAGCCCGAGCGCCGGGGCATGCCGGGCGCCGCCGTCCGCGGCGACGACATACGGCGCCTGTGCCGCCCAGCCCGGCCACGCAGCGTCGATCGCCGCGCGCATCTCGACGACCCCGTCGGCGAGGACGATGGCTTGGGCGAGTCGGGTGGGTGACTCCATCGCGGTCGATGCTAGCGGGAGCGTCGGTAGCCGATGCTAGACTCCCGCCGTGCCAGCCCCGATCGACCATCCCGCCGTCCGCCGCGTCCTGACAGCCGCCGAGCGCAAAGGCATCGATCTGGAGATCGTCGTGTTCGACGAGTCGACCCATACGGCGGAGCAGGCGGCGGCCGCAGTCGGCGGCGAGCTCGGCCAGATCGTCAAGTCGCTGGTGTTCGTCGCCCCCTCCGATGACGGCCCGGAACCGATCGTGTGCCTCGTCTCCGGTCAGAACCGCGTCGACGTCGCGCGGCTAGCCGCGGTCACGGGCGAGCCAGACATCCGGCGCGCGACGGCGCGCGAGGCCAACGATCTCGTCGGGTTCACGATCGGCGGCATCCCGCCGATCGGCTTCGAGCGGGCAGTGCGCGTGATCATGGATCCGGACCTTGGTCGGTACACGACGGTGTGGGCTGCCGCGGGCTTGCCGACCGCGGTCTTCGAGGTCCCACCGGCGACCCTTCGGACCCTCGCCAACGCGACCGTCGCACCGATCAGCGAGGAGCGCCGAGCGGCCGACGTCGAAGCAGACGCGGCTCGCATCGCCGCGTCCGACCCGGCACGCGTCGCAGCTGATGCAGCCCCGACCACGCCATCGGGCACGGCCGACGCGGAGGCGACCGCGGACAGCGGCACCGACGACGGCTCGACGGCGACGCCACTCGCCCCGACGGGAGCGTGACCGGGACGACCGGATCGGGGCGCACGGCGGCAGAGCCCCGCAACGCGACGATCACGTACCCGGGTGGGCTGCGAGCGCGCTGGCGGTGGGCCGGTAGCGGTCAGGCTGCGGCGGTGTTCGCGCTCAGCGAGGCCGGCGGCACCCTGCTCGATCTCGGGCCGAACGTCAGCGCCGATCCAGACGCCTTGTGTCGCGCCGAACTCCGACTCGACGGGCCCCGCGGCTCATGGACCGCGCGGTTCGCATCGACCATCTCGGATGAGCCACGCGCGGTGTACTGGGATACCGAGGCGCTGCTCGTCGTGGCGTACGGCTTCCACTCGTACGGGCTCGATGCGATGACCGGCGGGCTCCGCTGGGAACATCGCTCGGCGACACCGATCATCGGGCTGTTCGGTTCACCGAGGCTCCGCCACGTCCTCGTCCAGGCGGAGATCGAGACGTTCGCGCTCGAACCCGATGGGACCGTCGCGTGGCGCGTCGCACACTCCGACGTCGTCACAGGCGCGGAGCTGATCGGTGGTCGCCTCGTCCTCACCGGCTTCGACGGTCAGGTCAACGCGCTCGACCCGGCGACAGGGCGAAGCGCCGTCTGATCGCGCCCGGACACCGCCGTTGTGGACGGGTCGTGGATAAATCGAGCCGCGATCCGATATTCGTGGACAGGGGCCGTTGACCCACCCACCGCGCGCCCGTAGCGTAGCGGTCAGCCCGGAGGGGCCGAACGATACTAACGGCGGCGATCGCATCAACGCCCACGTGTCGTGGAGGTTCCTTCGGGTCCTTCCATGTCTGGGGCCCGGTCGCCGGCCGATCCCTGTCCAGCGGCTATAGTCGCCGCCGTGACTCCCCTCCTCCCGATCGTCATCGGCGTGCTCGCGCTCGCTGTCGGGGTGGCCATCCTCCGATCGTTCGGGATGCGTTTCCGCGTCGGGCAGATCCTCGCCGTCGCCCCGGTGGTGTCGATCGCCGAGGCACGGGCGCTCGCCGACGGGCCACCGAGATACGTCGCGATCCAGGGCCGCATCGATGCAGCGGACGAGTTCGAGGACGAGGCGCATCGACCGCTGGTCCTGCGTCGCGTTCGGATCCAGCTCGGCGGGCGGGGCGGCTGGCAGACCGTCGACGAGCAACGCGACGCCGTCGATTTCGAGCTCCGCGAAGGACTCGACGCCATCGCGATCGATCAAGGCGCACTCGATGACGGGCTCGTCGTCCTGCCACGGGAATCGACCGGCACCGTCGCCGACGCCCCGGATCGAGCGCCCGAAGGCACGCCGGCGTCGACGCCCCTCCGCCTCAGGATCGAGCAGGTGTCGTCGGTGGAGCATGCCATCGTCGCGGGCGTGCCCCGCATGGACGGAGGTGGCGGCACCGTCCGCATGACGGCGGGCCTCGGTCGGCCGCTCATCCTCACGACCCTCGAGCGCGACGAAGCGATGCGCGTCCTTGCCGGCGATGCCCCGCGGCGGCCGTTGTACGCGGTGGTCGCGATGGCCGTCGGCGTGATCAGCCTCACGGTGGGCATCCTGTGGGCTATCGCAGGCGCCGTGACGGGTTCCGCGCTCGCGGCGACACCGGCACCGACCGCCGTCGTCGGCGGCGACCCACGGAGCAGCGGCCAGGGACCTGGGTTGGTCGGCGACCCGCTGACGGCCGTCGTATTGGTCCTCGTCATCGGGATCGGTGCGGCCCTCGCGACCGCCGCCTATGTCCGGATGACGGGCGGCCGGCGCACCTGAGGAGACGCCGGGACCTTCGGACTATTGGCAAGAACTGTGAAAACAGTAGGCTCGCGTCCGTGGACTTCACAGTTCTTCCATAGACGGCGATGAGCACGCAGCTCCCACCTCGCCCCATCGACGCGACGCTGACCGTCACCAAAGCGGCGCGACTCCTCGGTGTGCACCCGAACACGGTTCGTGCCTGGAGCGACGCCGGGCGTCTTCGCTTCTACCGCATCAATCCGCGAGGCGACCGACGCTACCGGCTCGGCGATCTGCAGCGATTCCTGGCGGTCGCGGAACGCGGAGCGGTCGCCCCTCCGCGGTCCGCATCGGCCATCGGACGACGAGGCTTCGCGGCCCGTGAGAACGAACCGCGGCTCGATCCACTCCAACTCGAGACTGACGACACGATCCGGCACCGGCGCGACCTCGCGCTGTTGGATGCCATCGCCCGCGAGCCCTTCGGGCAGACGACGATGCAGGAGGACCTCGACCGCGTAGCGGCCCAGTTGCGCGCCACGTCGGATCGATCCCTGCTCGCGATCTGGGAACGTCGGGCAGAGCGACTGGCGCCAATCTCGGTCGCCGTGCCACTCGGCGCCCCGGCGCCCCGGCTGCTCGAGCTACCGAGCGGATTCGGCGTCCTTGGCCAGGCGATCGATTTCGCCACGTCACGCGCGCGGCGAGGACCGGACGAGGCGCCGGGCGCGTCCGCGGTCGTCGCGGGCGGCAGCGATCGCGTCACGACGACGGTGCTGCCCGGGGACCGGGAGGAGCTCGCTGCGGCGATCCCAGGGCGCGACGGACCGTGGGGTGCGCTGCTGGTCGTCGCGGGTCCTGGCGAGCGGTTCGATCCCGCTGACCGTGACCTCACCACCGTCGTCGCCGATGCGCTCGGCGCGATCGTCGGTGTCGTCCGGCGCGAAGAGGACGTCGCGCATCTCCTGCATCGGGCTGAGGCGCTGCGACGGGTCGCCGCCGACATCGGGAGCGGCCTCGATCTCGATCGGATCCTGGCTGACCTCGTCGGCCACGCCATGGTCCTCTTCGATGGCGATCGTGGCGCGGTCTTCCTCCGCCAACCGGACGGCAAGGTGACCGCCGAGGTCACCCGCGGGCTGTCGTCGGAGTACACGTCCGCCGTTCGTGACTTCCCGGCACAGTCGTTGCCGTCCGCCGCCATCGCCGCCCGACGACCTCTGTTCGCGACGAACTATCGCGACGACCCGCGCGGTGCCGGGATCAGGGCGGCCGTCGTGCAGGAAGGCTACGACACGATCTGCACCGCCCCGCTGCTCGACGGCGACCAGGTGCTTGGGCTGCTCAACGTCTACCACGACCGGCGCCACGACTGGACGAACGACGAGCTCGACACGATCGCCGCGCTCGCCACACAGGCGAGCGTCGCGATCCGGACCGCCCAGAATTTCGACCAGATGGCGACCTGGACGGCCCAGCTCCAGTCGATCCAGCAGCTCGGCGCGCGGCTGAACCACCTCTCCAACGTCGAGGAGATCGGCCTCGCGATCGGCACCGAGCTCCGACAACTCATCGACTACCACAACGTCCGCGTGTACCGCCGCTATGGCGAGGACTTGATCCCGGTGGCGTTCCGTGGTCAGGTCGGTGAATACCACGATGAGACGCCCGAGCAGCTGCGGGTCAAGGTCGGCGAGGGGATCACGGGCTGGGTGGCGCAGCACCGCATCGCGCAGTACCTGCCCGACGCGAGCGCCGACCTGCGGGCCAACACGATCCCGGGGACCGAGGAAGACCTCGAGGAATCGATGCTCCTCGCGCCGATGATGTTCGAGGACGATGTCCTCGGCGTGCTCGTCCTCTCGAAGCTTGGTCTCCACCAGTTCAGCGACGACGACCTGCGCCTGCTCGTCATCTATGCGAGCTTCGCGGCCCAGGCGATGGCCAACGCCGACGCCACGGAGCGGCTCCGCGAGCAGTCGGCAGCGCTCGAGCAGCAGCTGCTCAGCCAGCGGGCGCTGCTCCAGATCACGGAGTCGATCCTCACCACGCTCGACGGACGCGCCGTTCTCGAGGGCATCACCGAACGACTCGGCGGGCTCATCGCGTGCGACAACGTCGCGATCGAAGTGCTGGATCCCGTGACCGGTCTGCTGAACCCGGTGACGGCCCGCGGCGTCCACGCCGACCACTACATGGAGCCATGGGAGCCGGGCGAGACGGGCGTCGCGACCTGGGTCGTCGAGCACAACGAACCGATCTATATCGACGACGAGCGCCACGATCCTCGTGTCAACCATTTTCGGGAGCCGGACGCCGACGACGCGTCGATGGACGGCAGCCTGATCGTCGTGCCGCTGCGCGGGCGATCTGGCGCGATCGGCGTCCTGACCATGGAGCGCCTGGGCATCGGCAACACCTTCACCGCCGAGGAGTTCGACCTCGTCCAGCTGTTTGCGGCGCAGGTATCGATCGCGCTCCAGAACGCCGAGGTCTACCGAGCGATCGAGATCCGCGCGCAGACCGACGGGCTGACCGGCCTTCTCAACCACGCGACGTTCGAGGACCAGCTCGAGCGCGCGGTGCGCGACGGCGCGCCGTTCGGGCTGATCATGCTCGACCTCGACGACTTCCGTGGGATCAACAACTCGATGGGCCACCAGGCGGGTGACGGGGAGCTGCGACGGATCGCAAGCGCGTTGACGCTCTCCGGTCGCGACACCGATCTCGTATTCCGCTATGGCGGTGACGAGTTCGCGTTCCTCCTGCCTGGCGCCGACGCCGCGGGTGCGCGTCGCCTCGCGGAACGAGCGTGTGCGGCCGTCCGTGGACTCGGTGGTCCTGTGACCGCTTCGATCGGCGTGGCGACGTTCCCGGCGGATGGGACGAGCGCGGCCGACGTGCTCCTCGCTGCTGACCGGGCGTGCTTCGTCGCGAAGCGCGACGGGCGCGACCGGGTGGCGACAGCGGCAGAGGGCCGTGCGCTCGCCGCGGAGTTCCGGCCGCAGGCGCCCACTCCGGTCGACTCCGAGGTCGACGCTGCGAGCTGACGTCGGCCGTGGCAGCGGTCGTCGGCCGTGGCAGCGGTCGCGGCTGTGTCCCGGCGCGCGTCGCGACGGTGCGGTGTGCAGGCGCGCGCCGCGCCCCGGCGCCTTTGCATCGGGTGAACGGACGGTCGAACGGTCGATCGGATAGGGCCCTTCCGTCGACGATCCGTGCGTCCGACGCAACGCGCGGCGGATAAAGATGGGGGCGTCCGTCGATCGATCGACCGTTCGTGCATGGGGTGCAACCCGAGGTTCCGGCACGCGGGTCGGCGCGCGTCCCGCCTCGGCGCCTTTGCATCGGGTGAACGAACGGTCGAACGGTCGATCGGATAGGGTCCTTCCGTCGACGATCCGTGCGTCCGACGCAACGCGCGGCGGATAAAGATGGGGGCGTCCGTCGATCGATCGACCGT
>DASSZA010000278.1:0-2322 GCA_035703005.1 Candidatus Limnocylindrales bacterium
CCGAGCGTGCCCGGATCGCGTCGCGCAGCCGGGCGATCGGGATCGTCGCCACCGCGATCCCGCCCACGACCAGTCCGACGCCCGCCAGCTGGGCGGGTGACGGCCGCTCACCGAGCAGCACCATGCTGAGCCCGACCGAGATGACCGGCTGGACGAGCAGGATCAGTGACGTGACGACGGCGGGCAGCCGTGGCAACGAGATCGAGATGAACAGATAGCCGAGTGACTGTGAGGTCAGTCCGAGCACAGCCAGCCAGAACAGGCTCTCGAACGGCGGCGTGAGATCCAGATCGCCGACGGCAAGGCCGACCACGGTGGCGACGGCGGCGGTCGCGACGGTCGCGATCGCAACGGGGCCTGCCGGTCGGCGCGGGTCCCGCCCGCCGAGCCGGATGATCAGCAGATACCCCGAATAGCAGAGGGCCGTTGCGATCCCGAGGAGGACGCCCAGTTCGGGATCGCTGCCGTAGGCTCCCGCACCGATCACGCCGCTGATCAACACGACGCCGGCAAGCACGATCGGGAGCGCGATGAGCGTGTTGCGCGACGGCCGCTCCCCGAAGACCAGCCATGCGACGACGCCGACCACGAGGACCTGGAGGTTGCCGAGGACCGTCGCGAGCCCGGCCCCGACGTATTCGATGGCGTGGTGCCAGAACGTCAGGTCCCCGGCGAAGAACACACCGGCGATCAACGCAAGCCGGACCGCGCGACGCGGCAGCGGACCATATCGCCGTTGCTCTGCGAAGGCCACGGCGCCGAGCAGCGGCAGGCCGAACAGCGCGCGGAACACGGTGCCGGTCGACGGCGTGACGTCGGCCCAGAGATAGAAGATCCCGGAAAAGGCGATGCACAGTGCGCCCGCCAGCGCCGCGAGGCGCGGCCGGTGCGCGATCGCGTCGAGCGGCGGGATCCCCAGTCCGGTCTCGCGGGCAGTGGCCGGCTCGCCGGCTCCGCTCACGTCCCGGTCGGCTTCGGCGGGACGCCGACGAACT
The DNA here is from genome assembly GCA_035703005.1 of Candidatus Limnocylindrales bacterium. Taxonomy (GTDB): domain Bacteria; phylum Chloroflexota; class Limnocylindria; order Limnocylindrales; family CSP1-4; genus SPCO01. Next base: position 996 of record DASSZA010000278.1, read on the forward strand.
TGAGACCGAGCTCCGCGAACTGCTCCGTCTCCGGTGGGGACGGCGCCTCGAGCATCGGGTCGCTGCCCGATTGGGTCTTCGGGAACGCCATGACCTCGCGGATGTTGGTCTGACTCGCAAGCAGCGCGGCCCAGCGATCGATACCCAGGGCGATCCCGCCGTGCGGCGGCGCGCCGTATTCGAACGCGTCGAGGACGGCGCCGAACTTGTCGCGCATGCCCTCGAGGGTCTGACCCTGGAGGAGGAAGCTGCGCTCGAGCAGGTCGCGTCGATGGATCCGCACGGACCCACCACCGAGCTCCCAGCCGTTGAGCACGAGGTCGTACTGCATCGCCCGCGCCCGACCCGCGGGATCCTCCGGTGATGGCCTCCCCGGATCACCGGAGGCCGTCACGAGTAGCGCCTCGTCCTCGGGGACGACGCCGCTGAACGGGTTATGGGTCGCGTCCCAGCGATGGTTCTCGGCGTCCCACTGGTACATCGGGAACCGGTTGACCCAGGCGTAGGCGAGGACGTTCGGGTCCGCCAGCCCGAGACGCTCACCGAGACCCGCCCGCAGGCGCCCGAGGACGTCCGCGACGACCGGCGCGGCGTCGGCCACGATGAGGATCAGATCGCCGTCCGACGCGCCCGTGGCGTCGATGAGGGCACGTTGGGTGTCGTCCGACAGGAACTTCGACGCCGGTCCGCTCAGCCCTTCGGCCGAGACCGACAGGTGGACGAGCCCCTTCGCGCCGAACCGCTTCGCCAGGTCGGTCAGCTCGTCGGTCTCCCGCCGGCTCGCGCCACCGAGGCCGGGGGCGACGATCGCCTTGACCCGTCCGCCGTTCGCGAGGGCATCGTCGAAGACACGGAATCCCGATCCGCCCTCGAGCGTCGGTCCCAGATCGATCAGCTCCATCCCGAAGCGGACATCCGGCTTGTCCGACCCGTAGCGCTCCATCACCTCGTCGTACGTGAACCGCGGGAACGGCACCTCGGCGAGCGGACGGTCCGGCCGGGTGGCGCGCGACACGTCGATCACCATCGACTCGATGAACGACATCACCGCGTCCTCGTCGATGAAGCTCATCTCGAGGTCGAGCTGGGTGAACTCGGGTTGCCGGTCGCCGCGAAGGTCCTCGTCGCGGTAACAGCGGGCGATCTGGAAGTAGCGGTCGATGCCGGCGACCATCAGCAGCTGCTTGAGCTGCTGCGGGCTCTGGGGCAGCGCGTAGACGGTGCCCGGCTGGAGCCGGCTCGGGACGATGAAGTCGCGGGCGCCCTCGGGCGTCGACTTGATGAGGTTCGGCGTCTCGACCTCGACGAAGCCGTTGTCGTGGTGAAC